>CAZUTW010000057.1:0-9322 GCA_964623295.1 uncultured Bacteroidaceae bacterium
TCGTCCATCTCGCTGCTGTTGGCATCCTTGAATCCCAGCACGTTGCGTGCGAACTCGATGGCCATCATCTGATAACCCAGACAGATACCGAAGCAAGGAATATCCTGTTCGCGGCAGTACTGAGCCGCCAGAATCTTACCCTCGATACCACGATGACCGAATCCCGGGCAGATAACCACACCCTGCATGCCCTCGAGCATCTCCTTCATGTTGTCGGCCGTGAGCTTTTCGCTGTTCACAAAGTGTGTCTTCACCTTGCGGTCGTTGTAGGTACCCGCCTGTGACAGAGACTCTATGATACTCTTGTAAGCATCCTGCAAGTCGTACTTACCCACCAGTGCCACGTGCACCACCTCGGTAGCCTTTGCACGTCGGTCCAGGAAGGACTTCCATGGTCCCAAAGCAGGTCTTTCGCCCACCGGCAAGTTCAGTTTGCGCAGAATCACCTCGTCCAGGTTCTGGTCCTGCATCACCACCGGCACCTGATAGATGCACGGCATATCCGGACTCTGGATAACGCAGTCGAAGTCCACGTTGCAGAAGTTAGCCACCTTCTTGCGCAGTCCCTCATCCAGCGGATGTTCCGTTCTCAGCACCAAGATGTCCGGTTGGATACCCTGGCTTTGCAGCTGCTTCACGCTCGTTTGCGTAGGTTTCGTCTTCAGCTCCCCGGCAGCCGCCAAGTAGGGAACATAAGACAGATGGATGTTGATAGCATTCTTGCCCAGCTCCCATCTCAGTTGTCGGATAGCCTCCACAAAGGCCAATCCCTCTATATCACCTATGGTACCACCTATCTCCGTAATCACGAAATCGTACTTATACTTGTTGCCCATCAACAAGATATCCCGCTTAATCTCGTCGGTGATGTGCGGAACCACCTGAATGGTCTTACCCAAATAATCCCCTCGTCTTTCCTTGTTGATGACGCTCATGTAGATACGTCCCGTCGTAAAGTTGTTCCAGCGAGTAGTCTTGATACCCGTAAAACGCTCGTAGTGACCCAAGTCCAAGTCGCTCTCGTATCCATCTTCCGTTACATAGCACTCTCCATGCTCGTACGGGTTAAGGGTTCCGGGATCCACATTGATATAGGGATCGAACTTCTGAATAGTGATATTGTAACCTCTGGCCTGCAGAAGTTTACCAATAGAGGAGGAGATAATTCCCTTGCCAAGCGAGGAAGCAACACCTCCCGTAACGAAAATGTACTTAGTTTCTGCCACGATATCTTATATTTATGTTTATACCTAATACCTCTTTTTATCTTGTAACATGCTGCAAAAGTACAAAAAAAACTTCATCCGCAGGGTATATATGCTTGAATTTTTGCCATTTCGTTGTCAATAAATAGCCTTCTTTTTATTTTGTTGCTTTTAGAGTGGGTGTTTTGTAGAAATTTGTGTATATTTGCATCAAAATAAAAACTTACAGTATGAAGAAGTATTTGCTCATAGCGGCTGTTATGGCGTGTCTTTTCGCGTCGGCTGCTCCCGGACACTATTCCCGCAGGAGCCGAGGTGCGGTGCGCTCCGTTCGCAACGATAGTATAGAGAAAATATATTCCCGGCAGATGGATACGTTGCGCTTGCGTTACGATACCGGCTTTGACGACGATTATGAGGATATTTCTCCGTACTATTTCCCGCTATTGTCCTCGTGGACACAGTATTACGAGCCGGTTCGCTCGGTGCTCAGTTTGCGTTACGATTCCACTTCAACCTCGTTGTTCGATGTGCGAAAGCAGGAGGTTTCGGGTGCATTGCTCTCGGCCTATATTCACACTCCGACACTTTTTTACAATACGCAGGCAGATGTAAACAAAGGTACAAAACTGCGTACGGAGCCCCGTAAACGCATCGATCCGGAGGTGAAATTGGCGGAGAAGGTGGCCGAGGATACCCCCAAGAACAACGATGTGGGCGACCTCACCATCGTCACCTACAAACCGAACTTCTGGACGTTCAAGGGTTCTTTCTCCCTGCAGTTCACGCAAACGGGCATTTCGGACAACTGGTACAAGGGCGGTGAGAACACCAGTTCCTTCCTGGCCAGCACTACACTGGAGGCTCACTACAACAACAAACAGAAAGTGAAGTGGGACAACGTACTGGAGATGCGATTGGGCTTCTATACCGTAAAGAGCGATACCATGCATAAGTTTAAGACCAACAGCGACTTGTTGCGCTTTACCACCTCCTATGGATTGCAGGCTAGCAAGCACTGGTACTACTCTCTGCAAGCGCAGATGTACACCCAGTTCTATCCGCAATACAAGAGCAACGACCGCAAGGTGTATTCCGACTTCATGTCGCCCTTCAACCTGACGCTCTCTCCGGGTATGGAGTACAGCTACGAGAAGAACAATTTTAAGTGTTCCTTTAAGTTTTCTCCCATAGCCTACAACTTCCGTTCCGTAGACCGCGGTTACCTGGCTACCTCGTTCGGTATCAACGAGAACAAACATGCCTACCACCACTTCGGTCCCAACATATCGGGAACATACAGTACCACGTTGTTCAAGAACATAAAGTACAGTGGACGCATCTATTGGTTCTCCGATTTGCATTCCACCACGGTAGAGTGGGAGCACACCATAGACCTGCAAGTAAACAAATACATCAGTGCGCGCCTGTTCTTCTATCCGCGTTTCGACGATACCACGCCGTCGCGTTACGACGAAAGTCTGGGTTACTTCATGTACACGCAGACCCTCAGCGTAGGACTGAATTATTCTTTCTAAGACACATAAAAAAAGCTCCGCCCATCAAAGGGGGAGCTTTTTTAGTAGCTCTGTGAGAGCCAGCGTTATATCTTGATATGTCTTTTCGAAATCGCCCGTGTACCAAGGGTCGGCTACGTCGCGCGTATCGCCCGTGAGCGACATCAGCATCCACAGTTTGCCATGCGTATCGAACGGCCCCTCTCCATGCGATTTGGTAACCACCTCGGGCATGCGGAAGTTCAACATGCGCAGGTTGTTGCGATCCATTACATATATAAGGTCGTACTTCTCGTAATCCGATTTGCGCATCTGCCAAGCACCCCGTCGTTCCATGGGGATGTTGTGCGCATGCAAACAACGTTTGGCCGGCGGATAGATATCGTTGCCAACCTCCTCTGTCGATGTTGCCGCCGAGTCTATGTGCTCGAAACGATCCTCCCATCCATTATCTCTCACCATTTTCTTAAAAATCATCTCCGCCATGGGACTACGGCAGATGTTGCCGTGGCACACAAACAAGATGTTTAATTTCTTATGCTTCATTTCCTTTCTTCTTCTTTTTCAGCTCCTCATCCTCTTTCCTGTATTGTTCCGCGTGTTTCGGGTGTGTGGGGAACCACCCCTTGCGCACACGTTCGCGCTGTTCGAACACCTCCAAGATGCTCCATAGGCAAGAACACCCTAGCACTCCCGCTATGATGCTCAGAATCATGGACTCCAGTACGATGGAGACACCCAAAAAAACAATCCCGAAGACACAAAACCACCACCATATCTTGGTGCCGAAATAATACTCTCCTTTAATCACCAACGGATGAAACAATCCTATAATCAGGAATGTTACCACCGCCGTAATAATACCCATAAAATTGAAATCCATATACATTATCCTTATTTACCGATACAGAAATGTTCGAATATATTGGCCAGCACCTCCGAACTCGATATGATGCCATCGCCTGTAATCTGCGCCAAGTCCTGAAGAACCATTTTCAAGTCTTCCGCAATCAAATCGCCGCTCAATCCGGCGTCCATGGCTTGCGCCACCCGTTCCAGGTTGCCTTGTGCCTGCAGCAGACTTTCGTAGTGGCGTGTAGAGGTCACAATCACATCGTTGGCATGTATCTCCGGTATGTCGGCCGCCTCCAGAATAGCTTTCTCCAGTTCCTCCAGATTCAATCCTTCTCTAGCCGAAATCCGGATGGCCTTCAACGCATACTCCTTCACCTCCGTGGGGTGCTCGTCTATCTTGTTGACAACCAGAATGAGCGATTTGCCGTTACACTTTTCCTGCATCTCCGCCACCTCCTGCGGTTTCACCGGAGCATCCACCACCCAGAGTACAATGCGCGCCTCCTCCATCTTCTTGAAGGTGCGCTCTATGCCCAGTCTTTCCACCGTGTCCTCCGTCTGTCGTATGCCGGCGGTATCGATAAAGCGGAAGGTAAGTCCTTCGAGTGTGATGCAATCTTCGATTACATCGCGCGTGGTGCCGTGTATATCGCTCACTATGGCTCGTTCCTCGTGGAGTAAACGGTTGAGAAGCGTGCTTTTACCCACGTTGGTCTTCCCCACAATCGCCACGTTGATACCCTGCTTTATGGCCTGCCCCACCTTGAAGGAGTGTGCCAATTGCGCTATGTGTTTCTCTATGGTTGCCGTCAGCGAACGCAGTTCCGTACGGTCGGCAAACTCCAACTCTTCGTGGTCGCTAAAGTCCAGTTCCAACTCTAGGAGCGATGTCAACTTGAGCAGTTGTGCTCTCAACTCCTGCAACTTTGTGGAAAAGTTACCCCGTAGCTGCCCCAACGCTATGTCGTGTCCCGAGCGGTTCTCCGCTGCAATCAGGTCTGCCACCGCCTCTGCCTGCGACAAATCCATTTTGCCGTTCAGAAACGCCCGTTGGGTAAACTCCCCTCGTTCCGCCTGTCGGCATCCGTTTTCAATCAGCAATCGTAAAATCTCCCCTATGATGTAGCGCGAAGCATGGCACGAAATCTCGCACGAATCCTCTCCCGTGTAGGAGTGAGGCGCACGAAATACCGTCACCAGCACCTCGTCTATCACGTGGTTATCCCTCTCCACAATCCGTCCAAAATGCACCGTACGCGGTGTCGCACTGCACAATTTCTGTTTCCCACGAAAGATGCGGTCGGTAATGGACAGCGCCTCCTTTCCGGAAACACGTATTACCGCTATGGCTCCTCCGGGTGCGGTAGCAAGCGCGCATACGGTGTCGTCGTTTAAATATGTCATATAACTTTATATTCTGTCAAGTACTCTCGTTATCAGATTGTCTATGTTGTTCTTATACTGTGTGTCGGCATTGAGCGTGCGGCGGTTGGCTATCACCATGCAGCAGGTGGTGGCGTGGTGACCCAGCAAACGGGACAGACCTGCCAATGCACTGCTCTCCATCTCGAAGTTGGTGATTTGCAATCCATTGTACGCAAACGATTCTATCTTTTCGTTGAGCGTGGGGCGTGCCAACGGTATGCGTAACTCTCTTCCCTGCGGCCCAAAGAATCCGCCGCAACTGATGGTGATACCGTGCAACATATCGTCGCCCGCAATACGTGCCGTCAGTTCCGGGTTGGCATCGATTACATAGGGCGAACCACACTGCGGGTTCCAGTCTACATGCTTCTTAAACGCCTCTTCCAGAGCCAAATCGCATACTTCGTTGCGTCCGGCATAGAAGTTCAGCAGTCCATCGAAACCGATGCTCTTAACGCTCACAATAAACGTACCCACCGGAGCGTTCAATTGCAAGCCACCGCACGTACCTATACGCACCAAGTCCAGTTGTCGGAGCGTGGGCTTCAGTGTGCGCGTCTTGAAATCTATGTTGGTGAGAGCGTCCAACTCGTTCAGTACGATATCTATGTTGTCGCATCCTATACCCGTGGAAACCACCGTGATGCGCTTCCCCTTGTAACGTCCCGTCATGGTGTGGAATTCACGGCTCTGCACATCGCACTCCAACGTATCGAAGTGTTTCGCTACCGTAGCTACACGCCCCGGGTCGCCCACTAGGATAATCTTCTCTGCCAACTGTTCCGGTAGAACATGGAGATGAAAAACGCTACCATCTTCGTTGATAATAAGCTCCGATTCTGCAAAATACGACTTCATATATATATCCTCCTTATTTTACTGATTGAATTTCCTTGTTTCGTATCTCTTTCTCCAATGATTGAGTCCCGTTATAGGTTTCTTCGTAGAGCTTTTCCATGGGGAGTATCACCCCTTTGAGTCGCTCCCTTTCGCCGGCCCCGGCAGCTGCATACTGCGTGCGGAGTTCCTCCAACTGCTTCTCCAGTTTCTGCAAATCGCCCTTTTGTTGGTTCCACTTTAGGAACAACTCCTTTGCCTCGGCCGAACGAAACTCTGTGATGTCTGCGTAACTCCTTGATTCATCAATGATAAAACGCTCGTTGCTATTGCCCTTACTCTCCCGGTCTGCCTCCGTGCGAGCCGCCAGCAAACGGGCTTTTGCCTGCTTCACAGCCTCTTCGTCCTCCCACGTGTCGGCTATGCGGTTGATGCGCGCACGTTGGCGCAGCGTCTCCGCCTCGTTGCTCGCGTAGGTGTACAGGTCGCGCGTCTCCGTAGGCACAAAGATGTAGATGCACACTTTATCTTCCGGTTGGAAACGATCGCTGGCAAACCACCCCAGTTGGTTGGTTTCGTCTATGGCCAACATGTAGTCGTTGGCGGGAGAATTGAACGGCATACCTATGTTTTCCGACTTCAAGAACGCCTTCTCCGTGGCATTGTAGCGGGTCACAAAGATGTCGTATCCCCCCAGACTGTTATCCCCTTCGGCCGCATAGTAGAAGGTGATACCGTCCGAACACATATAAGGATAGTTGCGGTTCGTTTCACCGAGCCCCATACCCTGCAGGGGTTCCGGAGCGGACCACGCGTTGTTGATGTTTTCGCTCTGATAAAGTCCCAGTGTCCCCTCCTCCGTGGTTTTTGAGATGTAGGCCACCGTTTGGCGCTCGTTTACAAACACCGTGCCTATATTGTCGGTGCCGCTTACGTTGTAGAACTCGTTGTAAGTGAGTATGCTACCCTCGTTGCTGCTTAGCGCGTAGTAGTCCAGAAACTCCGCCTTGTCCACCACCAAGCTATCCACTATGGTTACCTTTTCCGTAGCCTCCAACATGCGTTGTCCTTTGCGAGCCTGCTCCAAGAGTACCTCCTGAGTACTCGTATCCTGCTTGCGACGTTTCAGCTTGGTTATCTCACTGTTCAGTGCATTGATAGCTTCGCCGAACCGATAGCTCTTGACCAACGATTCCGACGTCTGTGCCACCGCCCTGTTGAGGCCCGTTTGCAGCACCAGTAAACCGCCTATGAGTATGTATTTTATGTTCATAAAGAATGCATTCTTAAATAATTCAAAGGCAAACTTACGAAAAACTTCCGATATACGGAACTTTCGGTAGAAAAAATCTACATAGTCTTTACATTTCGTCCAGTTTGCCGGCCTCCTCCAGAGCGTTCCACATGCTGTAGCGCACTTCGGGGTTCATCTCTTCAATCTTCCCGAACCACTCCTTCATGTCGCTGCGGTGCGATTCCTTTTCGTAAGGACAGAGCTTTTTGAGTTTCTTGTAGCCCTTTAGTTCGCTCCACTTCAGTAGGTCGGTCTCCTCCACTTTGCAGAAGGGACGTATGATGGTGATAGGAAACTTCTGCATGCGTATGCGTGCCGGCATGGTGGCAAATTTGCCTTGGAAGAAGAGGTTTAGCAGGGTGGTGTGGATGATGTCGTCTTGGTGGTGTCCCAGCGCAATCTTGTTGCATCCCCACTCTTGTGCCGATTGAAAGAGCACTTTGCGTCGGTTCCAGGAGCAAAGGAAACAAGGCGACTTGCGGGTGTCTGTGCTGGCATCGAAGCTTGTTTCCAGGATGTGCAGTTTCACGCCGTTCTCCTCGCAAAACGCGCGCAGATAACTATCGTCGGTCTCGTAGGCTATGTTGGTCATGCGTACGTGTAGCGCTTCCACCTCAAAATGAGGGCGATAGATGCGAGAGCGTTTGCCCAACCACTCTACCAGCGCCAACGAATCCTTGCCGCCCGACAAGCCTATCAGTATGCGGTCTCCCTCCTCTATCAAACAGTGTTCCTTTATACCCTGTCCGAATCGTTTGGCTATTCGGCGTTCCAGAGCCATCTCTTCTGTCAGTTTCATATCTATACCTTTATATATTAGTGTCTTGTTCTCGCTCTTGCAGTATCTCCTCCGGAATCACCACCTGCGAACCTTTGCCCCGGTGTTTCTTAGATGGAGTGGGGGTGAGGTAGTTGCCGCCGTCCAGCGATCCACCCGGTACACCGGCACGGTAGTTGTTCCAGCGAGTCACAATGCTCTCTACATAGTTGTACGTTTCGTCGCCTCGCATGTATCCATATTTTACGGCGGGGTGTTGATAATAGGCCGATTCCGATAGGTGCAGCACATAGTAGGAGACGTTGTCCCAGCGGGTGGCATCCTTGTGATGGGCTTCGGCCAGACGCATGGCATCGCGTATGTGGTGATACCCTCCGTTGTAGGCCGCCAACATGAATTTAGTACGCTCCATGCGGTTCGGAATATCGGCAAAGAGATTGTCCAATCGTTTTAGGTAACGGGTGGAGGCGGCTATGTTCTTTTCCGGATTGTAGATATCTTTGGAGGCCAGCCCCAGTTCGCGTGCGGTCTCCGGCATTATCTGCATCAGTCCTCCGGCGCCTGCCACGGATACGGCATCGGGGTCGAATCCCGATTCCTGATAGCACTGTGCTGCCAGCAATCGCCAGTCCCATCCCACGGTGCGGGCGTAGGTGCGGAAGTAGGCATCGTAGGTAGATATTACGCCATGTCCTATCATGGGGGAGTGAACCTTGCGGCGCACCATGGGTCTGCTGCGTCGTTGGGTCATTTCGGCGATGATTCTTTTCTTTAGGTCGGGTTTATACCATCGGTTGATTTCCGCAGTCAGTTGGTCGGCCGATTGTAGCGTGAGCCATCCGGTGCTGTCGGTGGGTTGGGCGCAGAGGGTTATCTCTTTGGCGCCTGCAGGATGTTTCATCTCCATAGCGATGACATCTATTTCGCCGTTTTTGAGCCGACGTATCAGTTCGGTGGTATCGTTGGAGAGTTCGGGGCGCACGCGCAGTCCCAGCGTGTTGGCGAAGTCTTCTGCCATTTTGTATTGTATTCCCAGTCGTATGCCGTGGTATTCAAAGTAAGTTTCGGGGCCGGAAACAAAGCCTACAATCAGGTCGCCGCTTTCTTCTATTGCCTCCATGTCGGAGAAAGCCATGCCGTTTTCCTCGTCCTCCTCGCCGCTTTTGTTCCATACCGCCACCTTCTCGTCGGGTGTCGTTTGCTTAGTGCAGGCGCTGTAGGTGCAGCAGAGCAGAATTGTCAGCATTGTGCAAAAGTGAAACTTCCTCATTGTCTCTATTGTTGTCCTTTCTTTTTTTGTTGTGATAGGTATCACCGTACAAAGTTACAACAACGAGCGGAGTTTACCAAATTATTTCTCGCTTTTTGTGTATTGCGCCGCATTTCGCTCTTCTTTGTTCGGAGTGTACGG
>CAZUTW010000058.1:0-9120 GCA_964623295.1 uncultured Bacteroidaceae bacterium
ATTGACTGAATCTTGATTTCCATATATACCTCCTTTAAATTATAAGGTTAAACATTTATGATCTGGGATGTGCTTTTTTGTACACATCCTTTAGTTCCTCAAATGTCACGTGCGTGTAAATCTCTGTCGTGGCGATGCGCTCATGCCCCAGAAGTTTTTGTACACTTTCCAAGTCGGCTCCGTGGTTGAGCATCACCGTTGCAAAGGTGTGGCGCAACACATGGGGGCTGAGTTTCTTGAGCGTACTCACTTTCGACAGTTCTTTCTTCACGATTCCGCGTACTTTGGCCGGGGTAAGTGCCTTACCTTCGGCATCGGTAAAGAGACATTCGGCGGTCTGCAGCAGCTCTCGGTCGCAAAGCGACGTATAGTTTTGCAGGGCCTCGCACAATTCTTGTCCGAAGGGCACCAGCCGATGTTTATTTCTTTTACCCAACACCTTTATCTGCTTTTCGAAGTAGTCGACATCTTCGCGCTTCAGGTTCACCAGTTCCGAGAGTCGGATACCGGTTGAATAGAACACCCGCACAATCAGTTTGTCTCGTACTCCCTCAAAGGTATTGTCTTCCGCATCCTCGTCGAGCAATCGGTCTATTTCCTTCTCCTTTAGGAAGTAAGGGAGGCGTCGAGGCATCTTGGGACCACGCAGGTGATGCATGGGATCCGTTTCTATGAGCCCCTCGCGCAGCAGGAAACGGTAGAACGAGCGGACGGAGCTAAGCTTTCTGTTCACAGAAGCTGCCGACAGTTTCCTGTTCTCCATCAAGTCGACCACCCAGTCGCGTACGATATCGGCATCCAACGTTTCCCACGTCAGGTGTTCATCCTCGTGTTGAAAGAACACTTCCAGCTCTTTCAAATCCGACGTATACTCCTCGATGGTTCTCTCGGAGTAGTGTCGTTCGGAGGTGAGATATCGTATAAACAAACCGACCACTACACGCGTTATTTAAATTCGGTAGCGAATATACGAAATATTTTCAAGAAGTCAAAGAAAAAATGAAGAATTTTTATTCTTCCTCACTACGATGAAGCTTCTGTACGTATACAGCGTGCTCTTTTGCGAGTCTTTTCAATACAGAAGGCTTGTCAAACTGCTGTCTGCTGCGGAGTTCTTTTACAACACCGGTCTTCTCAAACTTTCTCTTGAATTTCTTCAGAGCCTTCTCAATGTTCTCGCCTTCTTTAACAGGTACTACAATCATTTTTGTTATTAATTAAATTTGAAATTAAGAATATTTTTGCGGGCGCAAAATTACACATTGTTTTTCAAATAACAAAACGATTTCCCCGATTTTTCACTTTCGGACACTAAAAAAGGGCGTATTTACCGGAAATACGCCCTTATATCTATCTAAGAAACCGATTCTTACAAGTTCGGGTTGATAGTGTTCCACTCAGATACGGGAGGAACGATGTTCAGGGTTACCAACTCGTCGCGCATCTTGCACAAGTGTGCATAGCTTGCGTCCAGTTTCGCCAACTCCTCGGGAGTTCCCTGCGGCATCTTGTAGGTACAACCGTTCTTGTCGAGGGTAGTATCCATAGCCATCATAATGTTCTGGTACTTCTCGTTCTTAACATAAGTACCTGCCGGCCAACGGAAAGACTCACCGCCCATTACGGAACGAATCATCTCTACGGAGCAGTAAGCAGGGCTCTGCCATGAAGAACGACCGCGGAGCTCGATAATCTTAGCACCACCCTTGGTTACATCCACCTTGAGCTGTTCCCACTCCTCGGCGCTGCAAGCCGGAGTACCGATCAACTCGTTCAGCGGCTTACCTGCCACCTTAACGGCGCTGCCGAATACAGCCATCTGCTCACCGTGGCCACCATAGGTAGCACAACCGGTAACCTCGTACTGCTTAACACCGAACTTCTTTGCCAATGCACTCTGCAAACGAGTAGAGTCAAGAGCAGCCAAAGTAGTAACCTGTGAAGGTTTCAAACCGGAGTACAACAAAGTAACCAAACCGGTCAAATCGGCCGGGTTGAAGATAACCACTACATGCTTAACATCCGGGCAGTAAGACTTGATATTCTTACCCAACTCCTCGGCGATCTTGCAGTTACCTGCCAACAGATCCTCACGAGTCATACCGGCCTTACGAGGAGCACCACCTGAAGAGATGATGTACTTAGCATCCTTGAAAGCCTCGGCAACATCGGTCGTAGCGGTCAAGTTCACACCGTCATATCCACAGTGGAACATCTCCTCCATTACGCCCTCCATACCCGGAGCATACACATCGTACAAACACACATTGGGAGTCAACTTCATTGTCAACGCAGTCTGGACCATAGTAGAACCAATTGCGCCACCGGCGCCTACTATAACCAATTTCTCGTCAGTTAAAAATGCCATTGTTCTTTATCTTTAAATTGTTCTTATATATTATATTCAACCATACCTTTTTCGACGAAACGACAGCGTCCGTCGGGTACTCCTCTCGATTTATGTGGCAAATTTAGAGAAAAAGTACGATAAAAACGAATTATAACGCATATAATTTTCATCAAACAACGATAATATCGTAATTTTGCAGTGTAAAACCGATAAAAATAGAATTAGAAAATGGAAATATCCGTCAATAAACGCGTAGAAAAACTCCGCGCTTACATGAGAGAGCATCAATTGGATGCCTTTATTATTCCGAGCACCGACCCGCATGCCGGTGAGTATGTTCCGGAACACTGGGAGTCTCGTACCTGGATTTCCGGATTCGACGGTTCGGCCGGTACGGCTGTCGTTACCCTTACGCAGGCTGCCTTGTGGACCGATTCCCGTTATTTCTTGGCTGCCGAACAACAGCTCAAGAATACTTGTTTCATTCTGATGCGTGATAAGTTGGTGGAGACACCGACCATCCCCGAGTGGTTGGGCGAGATTCTGCCCGAGGGAGCTACCGTCGGTATCGATGGCAGTGTGAACACCACGGCTTCCGTTGCGGAGACCAAGGCGCAGTTGGAACGTCATCACCTCCGGCTGAATACGGAACACGATCCTTTCGAGGAGGTGTGGGAAGGTCGCCCGGCTATCCCGGAGAACCCGGTACACATCCATCCGTTGAAGTATGCCGGCGAACCCACCCATGAGAAGTTGGCACGCATTCGCAAGCGCTTGGCCGAGGAGCCGTGTGCGGGCATTATTGTAAATCGTTTGGACGATATTGCTTGGCTCACCAACATGCGTGGAACCGATGTGTACCAGAGCCCCATGTTTGTTAGCTACATGTTGATAACTCCCACGGATGCCACCCTATATATAAATAAGGTGAAGATTACCGATGAGATTGTAGCCTACCTGAAGGCAGAGGGCATCAACGTAAAGAATTACGAAGATATCGTAACCGACCTGCAGCACTACACTCTCCCGGAGTTGTGGGTAGATCCGCTCACCAACTATACCCTTATCCACGCCATCCCCGCTACGTGCAAGGTGATTCTGCAGGACTCACCGGTCTCTGTCATGAAGTGCATCAAGACACAAGCCGAAATCGATGGCTACCACAACTGTATGATACGCGACGGAGTAGCACTGGTTCGTTTCCAAAAGTGGCTCTACGCAGCCGTACCCAAGGGAGGTGAGAGCGAATACTCTGCCGACATGGTACTTACCGGTTTCCGTGCCGAACAAGAATTGTTCATGGAGAAGAGTTTCAACACCATTGCAGGATACGGTCCTCACGGTGCCATTGTACACTACCACACCACCAAAGAATCCTCCATACCATTGGAGCCGAAGGGACTCTTCATGGTAGATTCCGGCGGTCACTACCTGGATGGTACTACCGATGTAACGCGTACCTACGCACTCGGTCCGCTCACCGATGAGGAGCGCAAGGACTACACCCTGGGACTGAAGGGCACCATCCGTCTGAGCATGGTGAAGTTCCCGGAGGGCAGTTGCGGTACGCAGCTCGATGCCTTTGCTCGCTACGCCATGTGGCAAGAGGGTATCAACTACCTGCACGGCACCGGCCACGGCGTAGGTTCCTACCTGAGTGTACACGAGGGTCCTCACCAGTTCCGCATGAATTACATGCCCACTCCGTTGGTTCGCAACATGACCATCACCATAGAGCCGGCCATTTACAAGGCGGGTCGTCACGGTGTGCGCATAGAGAACACCAACCTGTTGGTACACTACAAGGATGGCGAGTACGGTCCCTTCCTGGAGATTGAGCCGTTGACCCTTTGTCCTATCGATACCGCGCCGATTATCCGCGAGATGATGGCCGAGGATGAGATTGAGTGGTTGAACAATTATCACAAGTTGGTATACGATAAGTTGGCGCCCCACCTCAACGAAGAGGAGCGCGCTTACCTGGCCGATGTTACAAAACCGATTCAGTAGACGACCATGGCACTTATAAAGACTGTTCAGGGCAAGACCCCGCAATTCGGCAAGGATTGTTACCTTGCCGAGAACGCGACCGTGGTGGGCGAAGTCACCATGGGCGACCAGTGTACGGTGTGGTTCAACGCTGTGATTCGCGGCGATGTTCACTACATCCACATAGGCAATCGCGTAAACATACAGGATGGTAGCTGCCTGCACACGTTGTACAAGAAGGCGGCGATTGAGATTGGCGACGATGTGACCATAGGTCACAACGTCACGTTGCACGGATGCACCGTTAAGTCGGGAGCGCTCATAGGCATGGGGGCTACCGTACTGGACGATGCGGTAATTGGCGAAGGCGCCATTGTTGCGGCAGGGGCTTTGGTATTGAAGAACACCGTGGTAGGTCCCGGCGAACTGTGGGGCGGTGTACCTGCCAAGTTCATCAAGAAGGTGGACCCGGAGCAGAGCAAAGAATTGAACCAGGGCATTGCAAAACACTATATTATGTATGCCGATTGGTATAAGGAGGATGCGGAATGAGGTGGAAACAAGGTATACTCCTCTTTACCCTCCTGGTAGGATATCGCATGGGTGCTTCGGCACAAATCAACGAACTGGAACGAGCCACTCCCGAATCGCAGGGGGTGGCTTCGGCTTCGGTTACGGAGTTCTTCACGCAGCTGATGGCATTCCCGAACACGGAGATTCATAGTGTTATGGTGCTGCGCCATGGTAAGGTGATTGGTGAGATGTTTCCGAAACCGTTTGCGGCGGAGTATTCGCACACGTTGTATTCGGCTTCGAAGACGTTTGTGGCAGCGGCTGTGGGATTGGTGATTCAGGAGAACCGCCTGCGCCTGACCGACCGTGTGGCTACCTTCTTTCCCGACGAACTGCCGGCAAACATAAGCAACAATCTGGCCAACATGACGATACGCGACTTGCTCACCATGCAGTCGGGCATCACGCCGGACTGGACCATGCGCAACAATCGCAAGGATTGGATTACGGGGTGGTTGGCCAAGTCGGTGAGCACGCCGGGCAAGAAGTTTGCCTACGATTCCATGTCCACCTATCTACTCTCTGCCATTGTACAGAAGGAGACGGGTAAGTCTACGTTGGAGTATCTCAAGGAGAAACTCTTCGGCAAGATGAACATCACCAAGGTGAACTGGGAGGAGAGTCCCGAGGGATACAACACCGGTGGCTGGGGGCTCTACCTGCAGAGCGAATCGTTGGCCAAGTTCGGTCAGCTGTTGCTCAACAACGGTGTGTGGAACGGCGAACAGCTGCTCCCTGCCGACTGGGTGAAAGAGATGAGCAAGCAACAACTTACGAGTACCTCCACCGCCTACGGATACCAGATGTGGGTGGACGAGACCAACAATTGGTCGCGTGCGGACGGTGCGCTGGGACAATACATCATAGTGATGCCGGAGACGGACATGGTGGTGGTGATTACGCAGTGCTGCATGGGCAAGGCCACGGACGAGCGCAGCCTTATTCGCACCTGTTTGCTGAAGGATATTCAGGAGGATGCGATGGAGGAGAACGAGAAGGCCTACAAGCAGCTTACCAAGAAGTCGGCCAACAGTTCGCTGGACTACGTGGAGGGTAAGATTACGGCGGTCAATGTTACGGCGCTCCAAAAGAAGGAGATTACACTGAGCAAGAACAACTTGGACTGGAAGTCCTTGAAGTTCGATTTCCAGAACGGCGAATTGAACCTGCTCGTCACCAAGACCGATGGCACCAAGTACACGGTAAACGCGGGGTTCAAGGAGTGGAAGACCATAAAGACGAGCGTTACGCCCCCCTACTCTATCGGTGCGGTGGACCGGTTTAAGGGAATACGCAAAGAGTTCATGGTAGCGGCAAGTTATGCGTGGAAGGACAAGAACACGTTGGGCATGCGCATACACTACGCCAACTGGGTTACCTCGGTTCGCCTGCTCTTCACGCTCGACGAGAAGAAGAATGTAACCCTCCACATCAAGGAGAATTACATGGATAAATCCACAAAGATAAGTTGTAAGATAGCGCAATAGCCCCTCTTACGACCAAAAAAAAGAGGAGTTGCCCACAAGAGCAACTCCTCTTTTTGTATCTATTATTTCAAAAGATCTTTTTCGGCTTGTTCCACCCGGGCAAAGTTGAAACCACTCAGCACCTCTTGCATGAGCGCCTCTATCTTATCGTTGCACAGATTTCCTATGCTACCCTCGTGCGTGTGGTGTATGTTCTTATCGGGTGTAAAGTTACCCGCCTGGATATCCAGTCCCACCTTCTTGTACGCATCGCGGAACGGCATGCCCTCGCGCGCCAGACGATTCACCTCCTCCACCGAGAAGATATTGTCGTACATAGGGTTGTCCAAGATGTGTTCGTTCACCTTCATCTTGTTCACTATGTACGCCACCATCTGCAAACAATCCTTCAGTTCGCCGAAGGCCGGCAAGAACACCTCCTTCATAATCTGCAAATCGCGGAAGTAGCCACTCGGCAGATTGTTCATAATCATCATAATCTGCTGCGGCAACGCCTGTATCTTGTTGCACTTGGCACGCGTCAACTCAAACACATCGGGATTCTTCTTGTGCGGCATGATGCTGGAACCCGTTGTGCAATCGTCCGGCAACTTCACGAAACCGAAGTTCTGACTGTTGAACAGACACGCATCGAACGCCATCTTGGAGAGCGTACCCGCTATGGTAGCCAGGGCAAACGCCACGTTGCGCTCCAACTTACCGCGCCCCATCTGTGCATACACCACATTGTAGGCAGGGGTATCGAAACCCAAGAGGTCGGTCGTCATTTGGCGGTTCAACGGGAAACTGCTACCATAGCCCGCAGCCGAACCCAACGGATTGCGATTCGTCATGCGGAAGGCAGCCTGCAAGAACAACAAGTCGTCCACCAAGCTCTCCGCATAGGCACCAAACCACAAGCCAAAGCTCGACGGCATGGCAATCTGCAAGTGCGTATAACCCGGCATCAACACATCCTTATAACGGTTGCTCTGTGCTATAAGTTCCTGGAAAAGACTCTCCACCAACTCCGCTATCTCCTTGATTTCGGCGCGCGTAAAGAGTTTCAAGTCGAGCAATACCTGGTCGTTGCGCGAACGACCGCTGTGAATCTTCTTACCCACATCGCCCAACTTACGTGTCAGCATCAGCTCCACCTGGGAGTGAACATCCTCCACCCCCTCCTCTATAACGAACTCCCCACGCACCGCCTGTGCGTAGATGTTTTTGAGCTCCTCGAGCAACTGCTTCAGCTCCTCCTTCTCCAGCAGACCGATACTCTCCAGCATAGTGATGTGCGCCATAGAGCCCATCACGTCGTGCTTGGCCAGATAGAGATCCATTTCGCGGTCACGTCCTACCGTGAACTTCTCTATCTCCTCCGTCATCTGCACATTTTTTTCCCAAAGTTTGCTTGCCATAATTTCTTTCTGTTACATGGAATACGGAATCTTGGAAAGCATCTCCGCAATGCCGTCCACACCCTTCTTCAAGGGTTTCTCCACCATCTTTTTCATAAAGAAGTTCACCTCGGCGTGCGCCGTCACACGCATGCGGCACTGACTGTCGCCGTGCGGCAAGAGCTGTATCCACATGGTTACCGGCATCGGGTGCTGTCCGGTGGACATCTTTACGCACTTAGGCTCCTCGCGCTCCACTATCTCTATACGGATATCGCCCAGCATATCGGCGTGGATAGTCAGCGAATCCGTATCGCACGTCATTTCGTTGATAGCCTTCACGATGGAAGCCACCTTATCGTCGCTCAAGTTGGCCTGTGCCTTTAGGTTCTGCAGCAGTATGGGGTTGTCCACCACCTGCTTCAGGAAGGCCACATTGTTCAAATCCGACAATTTATTGTACACCACCTGCTGCGGATAAGGCAACAGTTTTATCTCGCTTTCGTGTTTAACTGTAGACATATTTATATAATAAGGTGTATGTGTGCTATTATTCCAACCAGTGAGCCGGATCCTCGCGCCACTCGTTCAGAGTCTCGATATCGTCCTCGGAGATATAGCCGGTCTTAACAGCCTCCTCTACTACGGCAGAGTAGTTGGTCAGGGTAATCAACTTGACATTGGCATTCTTAAACGCCTCAACCGCTACCGGGAAACCATAGGTGTAAGATGCCACCATACCAATCACCTCGCAACCGTTCTTACGGATAGCCTCAACAGCGTGCAAGCTGCTACCGCCGGTAGAGATAAGATCTTCTACCACTACCACCTTCATACCCGGCTTCAGTTCGCCCTCGATAAGGTTCTCCAATCCGTGATCTTTGGGTTTGGAACGTACATAAACAAACGGCAAGTTCAACTCATCGGCTACCAACGCACCCTGCGCAATAGCACCCGTTGCCACACCGGCAATGGCGTCTACATCGGCAAAGTTCTCCAGGATAACACGGCTCAACTCCACCTTCACGAAGTTACGCAGGGTGGGGTAAGACAACGTCTTGCGGTTGTCGCAGTAGAACGGCGACTTCCAACCGGAGGCCCAAGTAAACGGATTATCAACTTGCAACTTAATAGCTTTCACCTTCAACAATTTCGCAGCAAAGATTTTTTCTAACGTTCTCATACCTTACTTTTCTTTTAATTATTACAGTGCAAAGGTACACAAATAATCGATATAATCGTGACAAAAACGCATTTTTTCCGTTCCGAGACGTCTTTTTTTTGTATCTTTGTCGCATATTTTTATGAAACAACAAAACGAAAACAAAAGATAATGAACAAG
>CAZUTW010000059.1:0-9118 GCA_964623295.1 uncultured Bacteroidaceae bacterium
TTGCCAAGGTACTCCCCACCTTTGCTACGCGCGTACACACCAACCAGCGCAACGGATACTGGGTGGTAAAGAAGGAGGAATAAAGGAAATTTATACCTCCGTATGCATTTTTTTGCCAAAAAAGTTGGTGGTTTGAAAACGAGTGATTAATTTTGTTTGGAAAAAGAAGGACATAGTTCTTGAACAACTAAACAACTAAATGATTATGAATATATTACAAACCACATTTGCGGGGTTGACACTGCGTAACCCCTTCATCGTAGCGAGCTCCGGTCTTACCAATACACCGGAGAAGGTGGCTGCGTTGGAACAGGCGGGCGCAGGTGCCGTTGTGCTGAAATCCATCTTCGAGGAACAGATAAACCGCGAGGCTTTGCACTTGGACGGTAACGGTAGCGGCGAAGCGGACGATTACTTGGCTTCTTACGTACGTTCGCATGCACTCAACGAGTATGTAAAACTTATCCAAGAGGCTAAGAAACGTGTTTCTATCCCGGTGATTGCGAGCATCAATTGCTATAGTGCTGCGGAATGGGTGGAGTACGGTCGTACCCTTGCAGAGGCGGGTGCCGATGCGATAGAGGTGAACTTGCTGAGCTTGCAGACGGAGAAGGAGTATCGTGCGGGTAGCTACGAGCAGTTGCACGTGGAGGTGCTGGATAGCTTGAAGGCGGCGGTGTCTCTGCCTATCATCGTGAAGCTTGGTAGCAACTTTACCAATCCGGTGGCGCTTATCCACCAACTTTATGCGCACGGTGCTGCGGCAGTGGTGCTGTTCAACCGTACCTATCAGCCGGATATCGACATAGAGAAGTTGCAGTTTACATCGGGCAGCGTGTTTAGCAACGAGGCGGAGTTGGCACAGCGCATCCGTTGGACGGGTATCGCTTCGGCACAGGTTCCACAGATAGATGTGGCTGTTTCGGGCGGCGTGCAGCGTGGCGAGGATATTGTGAAGAGCATCTTGGCGGGTGCGTCTGCGGTAGAGGTGTGCAGTGCTGTCTACCAAGGCGGCGACAAGGTGATTCGCGAGATGCTGACGGTACTCGAGGAGTGGATGGGTCGTAAGGGTTACGATGCTATAGCACGCTTCAAGGGGGCGCTGAGTGCTCAGGAGAAGAACGGTTACACGTACTTTGAGCGTACGCAGTTCATGAAGTACTTCAGCGGTAGAGAGGAGTAGTACTTTTGCTCTTTTTGAGTGGATGATATACAACGAAAAATCCACGCCTACGATGATGTGGGCGTGGATTTTTTTGAGAGTATTTTTGAAGATTATTCTCTCTCGGAGGCTTAATCGAACGATTGGTTGAGGTCCTCACCCCAGTTGTAATCGAAAGAGATGGTGGGGACTTCGGTACCGGCGTCGGTAAAGAGGGTGACAGCGACGTTGGTCTTGTGGTTCTCCTTGATGGTGATGTTGTTCAACTCGCGCGTGTAGAGCAGGGTGTTCGATTTGTTGTAGAACGACAGGGTGATGTCTACCTTAGACTCGCTGCCGGGGACATAGAGATAGATGGATGTGTTGAAATATCCATCTTCGTTCCGTATGGAGGTAACTCCGGTTAAATCGATGGTTCTCGACATGGTGCCTACGTTGCTACCGGTACTGTTCAAGAGGTCGTACTTGGTGGCTACTTTGTTGTAGGTAATCTTCATAGACGTGATGTCGTCGGGGTATTTGTCCTTGGAGGTGAAGTTGACCATAGCGACACAACGGCACAGTTGTGCCTTTACCGAAGTGCGGGCGTTGAGGGAGATGTCGATGTTTTTCGCGTAGGAGAAGGTCTCGGTGATGCGAGGTTTCTTGCTGTCTATACTCACAATACCATCGTTGGAAATCTCCAGAGAGGTGCCTTCGTTGTCCTTGTTGGCCAACATGGCGAGGGTGTAGGAGCCCTCTTCCAGGTCGATGTCGAGTTTACCGAAGTCGGTATCGGTTTTGTACTGGGTCACGGTTTTGTACACGCGATCGTTTTTAAAGATGACGTAGTAGACGTAGTTCACCGTGTCGGCCAGGGTCTTTGACGGAGTTACCGCTACGTCGCCGTCGCGGGTTGCCGCAAAGGAGGTGACGGTCTGCTCGAAGGAGCAGTCTACAACCAACTTACCGGTCTGTGTGGTGGTGACGTCCTCTTGGGCATCCTTTACCGATGTGTCAACGATAACATCGTCGCACGCTGTGGCCAGCAACAGGGTCGCTGCCATGAAAACGCTTTTGAGCGTAATTGTTTTTAATTTCATATCTCAGTTTTTTGTTTGTAATTCTCCTCATTGTAGTTGGGTTCTCTCCCTTTTACAATTTTCTGCAAAATTGCAAAAAAAGTTGTTCTAGAAAATGAAGTTTTTACAAAAAGTGCAGAAAGAGGTGGATGCTTCTATTTTCCATTTTGTCGTTTTTTGGTAGTCCCGGAACTTTTTCGTATGTAGGCTCGTTTTTATCCCTTTTATTAGAAATGTTAAGAAACAAGAAGTGGCTTTTTCACTAAGAAACAGGACATTATACAGGAGGCACCCATTCCACCCCGCACCAATGAGCCAACGAAACTATTAAAACAAAGAAAGCATAAGAAATACACCCCGAAAGGTATAAAAGCAAGAAAAAAGTGTTTTTTTAGACCTTTTAGGGTGCAATTCAACTCTTTTTTTGTATATTTGTCCCCGAAATGGTATAAAACAGTTGATTATGGCTAGAACAGCACTATCGCAATTTGTCAAGGAGATGCGTCTTGTATGCGAATCGACGCTCTTCGGAGGCGAATGTCTAATGGTCTTTAAATCCAAAAACAGGGAGGTTAAAGCATGAGACAGGCCGCCATCTATCTTAGAAATGTATACGTAGGCACACTCATCGAGGATGCCGACGGTTACCTCTTTGCCTACGATGATACATATGTAGACACACCGGGGGCTAAAGCCGTTAGTCTCACCCTACCGCTATCGCATATTCCCTATAGGAGCAGCTCCATGTTTCCGTTTTTTGACGGATTGATACCGGAAGGATGGTTGCTGGATATAGCCGAAAAGAACTGGAAACTCGATGGACGCGACCGCATGGGACTGCTGTTGACGTGTTGCAAGGATTGTATAGGAGCTGTAAGTGTGCAGGATACAACCGGAAAGGAGGTAGACCATGTGTAAACGATGTCTGTACTGCTATGAACCGCTGACCAATGGTGAGGTGAACTACCACGCAAAATGTTGCCGCAAAATATTCGGCGTGGACGTTGCGCCGGAACTGCCTTATGCGCGTGCGGAACTGCAAGGACTCGCCGAACAGGTGATTCGTTCGCAAACCACCCTTACCGGAGTGCAACCCAAACTCTCTTTGGATTTTGACCGTATGAGTCGCACCCCGAAGCGATTCACCATAGTGGGACTGTGGGGAAGGTACATACTGAAACCACAAACCGACATCTTCCCGGCGCTACCGGAATTGGAGGACTTAACCATGCACTTGGCGGAAATAGCCGGAATAGAGGTGGTACCCCATGCACTTATACGGTTCAACGATGGGGAACTCTGCTACATCACCCAACGAATAGACCGTACCTCGGAAGGTGAAAAACGGGCCATGGAAGATATGTGCCAACTAACGGAACGACTCACCGAGAACAAGTACAGGGGATCGCACGAGCGCGTGGCAAAAGCCATTCTACAATACAGCGATGTACCGAAACTCGACTTGACAAAATACTGGGAACAGGTGGTGTTCTCCTGGTTGGTGGGCAACGCGGATATGCATCTTAAGAACTATTCGTTGTACGCACCCGATGGGGATGCTTATCAACTGACCCCGGCATACGACCTGCTCTCTACGACCCTGGCTATGCCGGAAGATACGGAGGAGTTGGCCTTGACCCTCTGTGGAAAAAAGCGCAAACTAACTACGCAAAATTTCATGACCGCCATGACGGAATCGGGCGTCAACGAAAAGGTTGCTACCAACATACTTGCTAAATTCGAGCGGGTAGCCCCCCTTTGGGTTCCTTTTATTCGTAAGAGTTTTGTACCTACCGAAATGCAAGATAGATACATCGCGCTCATCGAAAGCCGACGGGAACGTCTCTTATCGAACGATGGGTTGAGGTCTTGTGGTTCTCCTTGAGGGTGATGTCGTCTGGTTTTTACTAAGCCAACGAAACTATTAAAACAAAGGAAGCATAAGAAATACACCCTGAAAGGTATAAAAGCAAGAAAAAAGTGCTTTTTTAGACCTTTTAGGGTGCAATTCGACTCTTTTTTTGTATATTTGTCCCCGAAATGGTATAAAACAGTTGATTATGGCTAGAACAGCACTATCGCAATTTGTCAAGGAGATGCGTAAGAAATATCACCTGACACAAGTGGAACTATCCCTAAGATCGGGCGTAGGTCTGCGTTTTGTGCGCGAACTGGAACAAGGAAAAACCACGTTGCGCATGGACAAGGTAAACCAACTTCTGGACCTCTTCGGGGCCGAATGCCTACCGGTCATCAAACCCAAAAACAGGGAGGTGAGAGAGTAGCGGACGTATAAAGGGTAGAAAAGTTATAATTTCGCATAAAAGAGTAGGGAAAAGATGACAATTTATTGCTAAAAAGCATTTTTTCCTTCTTTTTATTCGCATATAACAAAAAAATTGGGTACCTTTGCACTTCCGTTTGGAAAAGATATAGAAATTGATAAAAAAACATAGATATGAAACATACTTTGCGCAGTGCATTCAGCACTGAAGGACGCCGCATGGCAGGCGCCAGAGCTCTCTGGGTGGCCACCGGCATGAAACAAGAACAATTCGGTAAACCGATTATCGCAATTGTAAATTCCTTTACTCAATTCGTCCCGGGACATACTCACTTGCATGAGATTGGCCAGATTGTGAAGGCGGAGATTGAGAAGCTGGGTTGCTATGCTGCCGAATTCAATACCATCGCTATAGATGACGGTATCGCTATGGGTCACGACGGTATGCTCTACTCTTTGCCTTCTCGCGACATCATCGCGGATAGCGTGGAGTATATGGTGAACGCGCACAAGGCGGATGCTATGATTTGCATCAGCAACTGCGATAAGATTACTCCGGGTATGCTCATGGCGAGCATGCGACTGAACATTCCGACGGTGTTCGTGAGTGGCGGTCCTATGGAGGCGGGTCACTGGAGAGGTGAGAATGCCGACTTGATTACGGCGATGATTAAGGGTGCCGATGCTTCTGTTTCCGATAAGGATATGGCGGAGATTGAGAAGAGTGCTTGTCCGGGTTGCGGTAGCTGCTCCGGCATGTTTACGGCCAATTCCATGAACTCACTGACCGAGGCTATCGGTCTTTCTCTGCCGGGCAACGGTACCATACTGGCTACACACACCAACCGTCTGCAGTTGTTTAAGGATGCTGCCAAACTGGTGGTGGAGAATGCTTATAAGTACTATAGAGACGGCGACGAGAGCGTGCTGCCTAAGAGTATTGCCGTGCGCGATGCGTTCTTGAACGCTATGACGCTGGATATCGCTATGGGTGGTAGTACCAACACCGTGCTCCACTTGCTGGCTGTGGCCAACGAGGCGGGCGTGGACTTCAAGATGGCGGATATAGATGCTCTGAGCCGCAAGGTTCCTTGCTTGTGTAAGTTGGCTCCGAACACCCAAAAGTACTCTATACAGGAGTGCAACCGTGCGGGTGGTATCCTCAACATATTGGTGCAGTTGGACAAGGCGGGTTTGTTGAACACCGCTCTGAAACGTGTCAACGGTGCTACCCTGGCCGAGGATTTGGAGAAATACAATATAGAAAAGGTGGAACTCGACCCCGAAGCGAAACGCATCTACAGCAGTGCTCCGGCAGGTAAGTTCAGCACCAAGATGGCATCGCAGAGCTGCACATACGAGTCTCTCGATACGGATCGTGCCAACGGATGTATCCGCGATATAGAGCACGCTTACACCAAGGACGGTGGTTTGGCCGTATTGTTCGGCAACATCGCTCTGGACGGTTGCGTGGTGAAGACGGCGGGTGTGGACGAAAGCATCTGGCACTTCAGCGGTCCGGCCAAGGTGTTCAGCTCTCAGGACGAGGCTTGCGAGGGTATCTTGAACGACCAAGTGAAGAGCGGCGACGTGGTGGTGATTACACACGAGGGTCCGAAGGGTGGTCCGGGTATGCAGGAGATGCTCTACCCTACCTCTTATATTAAGAGTAAGCACCTGGGTAAGGAGTGTGCGTTGATTACCGACGGACGTTTCTCCGGCGGTACGTCCGGTTTGAGCATCGGTCACATCTCTCCGGAGGCTGCGGCAGGTGGCGCTATCGGTAAGATTGTGGATGGCGATATCATAGAGATAGATATCCCGAACCGCAGCATCAACGTGAAGTTGAGCGACGAGGAGCTGGCGGCTCGCCCCATGCGCCCGGTTACACGCAACCGCGTGGTGCCTACTTCCTTGAAGGCTTATGCGTCCATGGTGAGCAGTGCCGATAAGGGAGGCGTACGTATTGTAAAGGACTAAAACGGTGCGGGGGTCGCAACAAAAGACAACGAAAAGATTCTAAAAAAACAATCGATAATTATGTCGAAAGAAAAGATAACGGGAGCAGAAGCGCTGATGCGCTCTTTGGTGCACGAGGGTGTAACCACACTCTTTGGCTATCCGGGGGGCGCGATTATGCCTACCTTCGATGCTCTTTACGATTATAAAAAGGAACTGAACCATATATTGGTGCGCCACGAGCAGTGTGCAGCGCATGCTGCGCAGGGCTATGCGCGCGTGAGTGGTAAGGTGGGTGTGTGCCTGGTAACAAGTGGACCGGGTGCTACCAACACGTTGACGGGTATCGCGGATGCTATGATGGATAGCACGCCTATCGTGGTGATTGCCGGACAGGTGGGTGTGTCTATGCTGGGTAGCGATGCGTTCCAGGAGTGCGACTTGGTGGGTGTAACTCAGCCTATCTCTAAGTGGTCGTACCAGATTCGCCGGGCAGAGGATATAGCGTGGGCGGTGAGCCGGGCGTTCTATATAGCGCGCAGCGGTAGACCGGGTCCGGTGGTGCTGGACTTTGCCAAGAATGCGCAGACGTCGATGGTGGAGTACGAACCGGCTACGGTGGAGTTTATCCGCAGTTATAAGCCGGTGCCGGAGACAGACCGTACGGCGGTGATGCAGGCGGCGCAGTTGATCAACAACGCGAAACGTCCGTTGGTCTTGGTGGGCCAGGGCGTGGAACTGGGCAACGCAACCGAGGAGGTGAAGGCGTTCCTGGAGAAGGCGGATGCGCCTGCGGGATGTACGCTGCTGGGACTCTCGGCACTGCCTTCCGACTATCGCTTGAACGTGGGTATGCTGGGTATGCATGGCAACCTGGCGCCCAACCAGAAGACGCAGGAGTGCGACTTGCTGATTGCCATAGGTATGCGCTTTGACGACCGCATAACGGGTAAGTTGGAGACCTATGCGAAACAGGCTAAGAAGATTCATTTCGAGATAGATCCTTCGGAGGTGAACAAGAATGTGAAGGTGGATTGTGCGGTGACGGGCAACTGTAAGGAAACGGTAGCTGCGGTAACGGCACTCTTGAAGCAGAACGACCACACGGAGTGGGTGGAGAGCTTTAAGCCGGCTTTGCACTTGGAGACGGAGAAGGTGATTAACCCGGAGATACACCCGGCAGAGGGACCCATCAAGATGGGTGAGGCGGTGCGCCGCGTGACGGAGTTGACGGGCAACAAGGCGATTTGTGTGACCGACGTGGGTCAGAACCAGATGTTTGCGGCTCGCTACTTTAAGTTTACGGAGCGTCGCAGCATGGTGACTTCCGGTGGTATGGGTACCATGGGATTCGGTTTGCCGGCTGCCATAGGTGCTACCTTCGGTGCGCCCGACCGAACGGTGTGTGTGTTCATGGGCGACGGTGGTTTCCAGATGACGATACAGGAGCTGGGTACCATTATGGAGCAGGGTGCACCGGTGAAGATGGTGCTGCTGAACAACAACTATCTGGGCAATGTGCGCCAGTGGCAGGAGATGTTCTTCCACAAGCGTTACTCCTTTACACCGATGGTGAACCCCGACTACGAGAAGGTGGCTGCGGCCTACGGCATACCGTGCATCACGGTGACCGAGCGCGAGAAACTGGACGAGGCCATACAAAAGATGGTGGAGACCGACGGTCCGTTCCTGTTGCAGGTAGCTGTGATAGAAGAGGGCGAGGTACTGCCCATGTGCTGCCCCGGTAGCGACGTGGACGACATGTTGCTCGAAGTGAAGAAATAACCCAAGAATGTTCTACACATATATATAATAAGGAAAAGAATTATGGAACAGAACGATCAAGAAAACTGCTCGGGATGCCGCCGATGCTCCCACTGGGAGACGCGCAACCAGGTGATAGACGGTAAGACACTGTATACACTGATTGTATTCTCGGAGAACATTGCGGGCTTGCTGAACCAGGTGACGGCGGTGTTTACTCGTAGACAGGTGAACATAGAGAGCCTCAACGTGTCGGCTTCGAGCATACGGGGGGTACACAAGTACACCATTACTTGCTGGAGCGACAAGGAGCAGATTGAAACCATCACCCGACAGATAGAGAAAAAGATCGATGTGATACAGGCCAACTACTTTACCGACGAGGAGGTGTTCATACAAGAGACCGCCCTGTTTAAGTTGGCTACACCGGTGGTACTGGAGAAGCCGGAGATTTCCAAAGCGATTCGCCAGCACGATGCGCAGATTGTGGAGATGAACCCCACCTACTCTATCGTGACCAAGGATGGACTGACGGAGGATATCATGTCGCTGTATTACCGACTGGAGCAGTTGGGCTGCGTACTGCAGTATGTGCGCTCGGGTAGAATCGCAATAACCAAGAGTTGCACGGAGCATCTCACCGACTACCTGAACGAACGCCAAGAGCAGTACGAACAGATACAACAGCAGTCGCAAGGGGAATAATGCAACAAAGTTGGCAGCTTTTCTAAAAAACTTGCAAAAAAGGATGGCTGTTTGCTATTAAATGTGTACTTTTGCAGTACGAAAAGATAGAAAGTATAAATAGAGCCTCCCGTAACACGGAGGCGACAAAAAATAGAAACTATAAAATGGCACAAATGAATTTTGGCGGTGTTATTGAAACAG
>CAZUTW010000060.1:0-8759 GCA_964623295.1 uncultured Bacteroidaceae bacterium
CCTGCTTGTGCTGTTGGATTTGGTTCACCAACGTACGTTCGCTCTGCCACTTAGCTTGGAACTGCTTCTCCTGTTCCTTAAGGTCGGCAATTTCCTTGTTGAGTTGCTCCAGTTTTGCCGTATCGTTTTCGCGTTTAATCGCCTCACGCTCAATCTCCAACTGTTTCAACTTACGCGTAATCTCGTCCAACTCCTCGGGCACGGAATCACGCTCCATACGCAGTTTTGCTGCAGCCTCATCCATCAAGTCGATAGCTTTATCCGGCAAGAAACGCTCCGTTATGTAACGGTTTGAGAGTTCTACGGCAGCTATAATAGCATCGTCCTGGATACGAACCTTGTGATGATTCTCATAGCGCTCCTTCAGTCCTCTCAAGATAGAGATACTGCTAAGCGTATCCGGCTCGTTGACCATAACCATCTGGAAACGACGCTCCAATGCCTTATCCTTCTCAAAGTACTTTTGATACTCATCGAGCGTGGTAGCACCGATACTGCGCAACTCACCACGCGCCAACGCCGGTTTCAAGATGTTGGCAGCATCCATAGCACCTTCGCCCTTACCGGCACCCACCAAAGTGTGAATCTCATCGATAAACAAGATGATGTTGCCATCGCTCGAAGTCACCTCGTTGATAACGCTCTTAAGACGCTCCTCGAACTCACCCTTGTACTTGGCGCCGGCAATCAAAGCACCCATATCGAGAGAGTACAACTGTTTGTCTTTTAGATTCTCCGGCACATCTCCTCGGAGGATTCGGTGTGCCAATCCCTCAACGATAGCTGTCTTACCCGTACCCGGTTCACCTATTAATATAGGGTTGTTCTTGGTACGTCGACTCAATATCTGGAGCACTCTACGTATCTCCTCGTCACGACCTATCACGGGATCGAGTTTCCCGTTGCGGGCATCTTCCACCAAGTTACGAGCGTACTTTTCCAAAGAGCGATAGGTATCTTCGCTGCTCTGCGATTTCACGTTTTCTCCCTTGCGGAGTTCCTTTATAGCGGTATTCAACTCTTTCTCGGTAAGTCCTGCATCCTTAAGTATATGGCTCACTTGTGAATCTACTTGCAAAAGGGCCATAAGGAGCGTTTCTATGGTGACGTATTCATCGCCCCACTTCTTGGATATTTCCTCGGCTTTCGTGAACACCTCGTTGGTCGTACGACTCAAATAGGGTTCACCTCCTTGTACACGCGGTGCCGATGCGACCAATTTCTCTACCTGTTGGGTTACAAGAGAGAGGTTGGCACCGGTCTTGCTGAACAAGAATCGGCACACACTGTCGCCTACTTTCATGACACCGGTCATGACATGTTCCGGTTCAATCATTTGTCCGCCGTGCTGCTGTACGGTTTGAATGGCATTCTGCACGGCTTCTTGTGCTTTAATGGTAAATTTTTCGAAGTTCATACTGTATACCTTTCTTTTAAATTGTTATTTCTACCCTTTAACATCAAATAGAATGCCAAAGTTGAAAAAGCGTACAATTTTTTTTGAAAGGTATACGAAGACGTTATTGAAATTCGTTGATGGCCTGCACCACGAAACGGGCCTCATCATCGGTCATAACGGGACTGATGGGAAGCGACAATTCGTGAGAGGTTATGTATTCTGTTACCGGGAGTTCAACATCATTCAACTCACTATAGGCCTCCTGCTTATGAGGAGGTATGGGATAGTGTATAAGCGTTTGAATACCCTGCTCCGAAAGATAGTGTTGCAAATCATCGCGACACTCACAAAGGAGCGGATAGATATGGAACACGGAACACTCCACGTCACCGTGATACGGAACCTGAACAAGCGGATTCTGTATCTCCTCGGAATAGATACGGGCTATGGCACGACGGCGTTCGTTATCTGCATCCAAGCGAGGTAACTTCACCTGGAGCACCGTAGCTTGGAGTTCATCCAATCGGCTATTAAAGCCTTTATAGAAACTGTAATACTTAGCACTACAACCATAGTTAGCCAACATACGCACATGATCCGCCAAAGCGGAATCATTGGTCAGCACGGCACCGCCATCTCCCAAAGCTCCCAAATTCTTTCCCGGATAGAAGCTAAACGCAGCAGCATCACCTATGCTTCCGGCACGAGAATCCATATAGAAGGCACCATGTGCTTGTGCGGCATCTTCAATCACTTTGAGTCCGAAACGCTCGGCCAAGTCACAGATAGTATCCATGCGGCACACACGACCATAAAGATGTACGGGCAATATAGCACGCGTTCTTTCGGTGATGCAATCCACTATCTTTTCCGTATCAACAAGAAGCGTATCCTGTTGAGCATCGCAAAGCACAGGCGTGAGTCCGGCATCGGTTACAGCAAGAACAGAAGCGATGAACGTGTGACCGGAAACAACCACCTCGTCACCATCGTTCCAACCGCAAAGTTCCTTGTAGGCCCGCAGTATAAAGCGTAGCGCATCGAGACCACTACCCACCGGTACACAATAGTCCACACCGCAGAAAGCGGCAAAATCCTGGGAGAAAGCCTCCACCCTACTGCCACCCAAATAAAAGCCGGAGCAAACAGTGTTCTCCAGTTCTTGTGTGAGTTGCGGTTCGAAACTCGCACTCACCTTCTCTAAATCAAGGTATTTCACTTCCATGACTGCGATTCCTTATTGAATTTGCACAAAGGTATAGATTTCTACACAAACAAACAAAAATTTTTATAAAAAAGTGATGTTTCGAGCTTTATATTAAAGAAATTACTCCACAACACAGACCGTTGTAGCAGCACTTTCCATTCCATAACGATTGCAGGCGGTAACCGCATAGTAACGATAGGCACCCCACTCAAAGGGTATCGCATACGTATCGGCATCTACGTGTGTTGCTATCATTTGCGTAATATCCTCCGTATCCACAGGAAACGTATTGCTTCCATAGAGAGTGTAGGTAACATCGTCTCCGGACGATGTCCAACGCAATGCACAAGTAAGTCCGTTGTCCTCGAACACAACGTTCTTTGGCGCAGTCGGAGCCTGCACTCCTTCCATCGTAGTTGTCGGCCAAACAGAAGGATACATATAATAGGTATCACGCGCGTATGTATAGACGCCCTTGGGGTTTGTCCATAAAAACTTGGCGCGATAGTAAGCTTGACCTCCCATCTGCATACCACGAAGTGTTTCCAACTCACGTGTCACCACATCGAGACTCCAGTTTTTTTCGCTCAACAAGTAGACACCCAATCCGGGGACCACAGGTTTGCCTCCACTCGCCTCCTGCCAGTTGGCCGCAAACGGATAGAAATTGTTTCCACGGAAGTACATCATAGGGAAGAGAGCATCCATCACACCATCGGCCAACCAACGCTGCGCTGCCTGCCCCACTGCCTTGTAAGCATTCCATCCGCCGGAAGAATAACGTTGTAAATCGGTATATTTTCCTATAGGCGATGAACTTACCTTCACCCACGGTTTTACCTTTTTCACCGCCTTGCTGACACACGTAGCAATACGTGTTATGTTGTTTCTTCGCCATTGCTCCTTCGACAGTCCCTTACCCTGAGCCTTATACACGGCATCATCGGCAAAAGGAAACTCCGGATAACGCAGGTAATCCAAGTGAATACCATCCACATCGTACTTCTCCACCACCTCGCTACAGAGAGACGCCAAATAAGCATCGGTCTCCGTTTGCGCCGGATCCAAGTACCAGGAATCGCTCGCCTTCTTGAACCATTTAGCATGTTTTTGTAGCGTAGAACCGGAACCCAAACTTTTGGCAGCACTCACCTTACAATAGGGAATCGTCACCATCCAAGCATGCAATTCCATGCCACGTTTATGACATTCGCGAACAACAAAAGCCAAGGGATCGTAACCGGGATCCTTTCCCGTTGTTCCGGTAAGCGCCCCATCCCAAGGCTCTATTGAAGAAGGATACAACACAGCCCCACGAGTACGCGTTTGAAACAAAATTGTGTTGATACCCGCCTGCTGCAACGTGTCAAGAATAGAGCACAACTCCTGCTGTTGTCGCATCCTATTCTGCTCGTTGGTAGACTTAACGGAAGGCCAATCCAGTCCCATAAGCGTTGTAAGCCACGCCGCACGCACCTCGTACTTGGGAGTATGTCTTTGGAGCCACACATCAAATACCCCCTGAGCCGACGCCCCGGGAACCATCATCATCAACAAGAATAACACACATTGCAAAAAGCGCAATCTACCTATTTTACACATTATATGCATCTATAACTCCTATTTCGTAACAAAAAACACGTCTTTTTGCTGCAAATTTACACAAAAAACGAAACTGAGCCCCATAACTTTGTGCTTTTTCTAATCTTTTTTGCTAATTTTGCACGTCGCGAAACGATACCACGACAAATTTAAAGAAAACGAAGTAGAAAATGATTACATTTTGTATTGCCGTACTTCTCCTTTTGGCAGGCTACCTAATCTATGGAGCATTCGTGGAGAAGATTTTTGCACCCGACGCCAAGCGCGCCACTCCCGCCATCACGAAAGCCGATGGCGTAGACTATTTGTTATTACCCAACTGGAAGATATTCACCATCCAATTCCTGAACATCGCCGGTTTAGGTCCTATTTTCGGTGCCATTATGGGAGCGCAGTTCGGTACAGCCTCCTATCTTTGGATTGTGTTCGGAACCATTTTTGCCGGTGCCGTGCACGATTTCTTTAGTGGCTGTCTCTCCATACGCAACGACGGGGAGAGCCTTCCCGAATTGGTTGGTAGATACTTAGGCAATCGCACCAAACAAGTGATGATTGTATTTACCTCCATTCTGATGGTTTTGGTAGGCGCCGTCTTTGTTTCCGGCCCTGCAGAATTACTCTCCGGCATGACCGTCGACAAGATCTCTTGGATGAACTCTTATTGGTGGATTCTCATCATCTTCCTCTACTACATTCTGGCCACCCTGTGTCCGGTAGACAAGATAATAGGTCGTTTCTACCCCATCTTTGCCATAGCCCTGTTGTTTATGGCTGCCGGATTGTTGGTAATGCTGTTTGTACACCACCCCGGACAAGACGCCCTGCCGGAGATGTGGACAGGCTTCGGAACCAAGTACGACCCCTCACCGCTCTTCCCCATGATGTTCATCTCCATAGCGTGTGGTGCCATCAGTGGATTCCACGCCACACAATCACCGCTCATGGCACGTTGTATGGAAAGCGAAAAGATGTGTCGCCCCATCTTCTACGGAGCCATGGTAACCGAAGGATTGGTTGCACTCATTTGGGCTGCGGTAGCCACTTACTTCTTCCACACCAACGGTATCACCCATATAAAGATAGAAGATGGCATAGCTAGAGAAGTAGCAGACAGCGGAGCCTACGTTGCCACCACCATCTCCAAAGAGTGGTTAGGTTCTTTGGGCAGCATCTTAGCCATCCTGGGCATCGTATTTGCCCCCATCACCAGTGGTGATACGGCACTACGTTCCGCCCGTTTGATTATAGCCGACGCACTGCATATACAACAAAAGAGTATATCCAAGCGACTGTTGATTAGCCTCCCCATCTTTGCCGTCACCTTCTTGGTGTTGGTATACAGTTTGGCCGATGCCAACGGATTCAAGCTCATTTGGCAGTACTTTGCATGGTGCAATCAAGCACTCTCCGTATTCACACTGTGGGCCATAACGGTATACCTGGTACAAAGCAAAAAGCTGTACATCATCACCCTTATACCCGCACTGTTTATGACCTGCGTTTGTACCACCTATCTGTTGGTATCCCCCAACGCCTTAGGTGTCAATCCGGACGTAGCCGACAGCTGGGGATTCACCGTAACCCAAGGCTACATGGGCGGTGCTCTTTGTACCCTAATCGCATTGTTTTTATTTATAAAATGGAAAAGAAAACAAATTATTCATAAATAAGGAAAGAAAAACCTCGCACGCGCACACGTATTCCCAAAAAAAGATGTAAGTTTGTGGTGTTATTAGATAAGACAGTTTGTTATGGGAAAGAAGAGACAAAAAAAGTACATTCTGCTGCCGATAGCGTTACTCATATACGGCACCATAATGTTTGTATGCTTTAACGACATCACAAAGAAAGAGACGCTGAATTCTCTTTGGTTGCTCATTGTTTATTACATCATCGTGGCACTTGTGGGATATACGCACTACCTCAAGGATAAGATGCGTAAGCGACGAGAACAAGATCTTTAACCCTAAAAACAAAATGGAATGAAGAAGTTAGCAGTATGTTTTGCGCTTATGACTGCCGCTGTCAGCGCATTTGCACAACAAAAGAGTGTTGTTGTAGAGAACAGTAGCGAGCCGTTCGATGCAGGAAAGTTCTACATCAATGTGGCTACCACGAATCTGAACCTCTCCTATAGCAAACAGGAGAAACTCCGCTTCGGTCTGGAGGGAACGGTCGGTTATTTCTTTGCCGATGCACTCATGGCGACCGCATCTGTAGGATACGACCACACGCACATCAGCGATGATTTCACGGCATCTTTGGGCGGACGATACTACATTGTACAAAACGGTTTGTACTTAGGTTTGGGTGTTAAGTACTCACACACCGACAAGAGCAACAACAACTTGTACATCACCCCACAAGTAGGTTATGCTTTCTTCTTGAATCGCCATCTCACCATAGAACCGGCGGTTTACTACGACATGAGTCTTAACGACTACTCCGATGGAAGCAAAGTAGGTCTGAAGGTAGGCTTCGGTTACTACTTCTAAAGATACAGCAAACACATCAGATTTTGAAAAAAATCTGGTTCATCAAGAAGAAGGCGGAGGTGTAAGTGATTTATACCTCCGTTTTTTTATTGGAAATAGGCACGATAGAATTGCCCCTTCGCCACAGGAGTAAGAGACAAATAGTGTGGATTCCGTAAAGCCTCAAGGTGGTGTTCGTAGGCCTCCGGGTGACACTCTATCGTAAAAGCACCTTCACGCTGCAATCGTTTGTACAACTGCAATGCCACCCACCCCATTGTGCAACGTAAATTTATCTCCACACAAGGATGAATAGCACACCCTTCGAGCAACTCACAAAGCATCATATCAATACCCAACGGACCTACATACCCACCGACAACATGCTCCTTAAGGAACGCCTCATGCAATCCCGTCAACTCCTGCAACCACACACGAAACGTATCTACCGGAACCCCCATCTTCTTCGCCAAACAAGCAATATTGGAAGCCTCGCTCGCGATGCGATTCCCCGCATAAGCACAAGTCGTAGTATTCGTAAATACAGACACCCCCTCGTAGCGCACCTCACCACTCGGAAGGAGATAATACTCAAGAGCAAAATCCTGTACATTATTAAGAAAGGGTTCCACCACTACGCCCTGTTGTTTTTGCAGCACCCGGCGATACCACCCCCTCAAAGGCTCATCGCCACCATGCAGAGCCAAGCGCAACCCCTTACCACTCCCCGACCAAGGAGCCTTCAGAATGCAAGCACCCCATCCAGATAGAGCCACCTCCACCTCGGATTCCGACACGCAATACACACTATCCCCACAAAGAGGAATACCGGAACACCGTTGCCGGAACACCCGCAAAGCCTCCACCGCCCATTGTCTACCGGAAAGTAGCCGCATCCTCTCCAAAGCAACATCCGTAGGAAGCACCTCACGAGCCACCCCCCACTGCATCAACGTATAGCAGAGAGATTCATCCCACCCCCAAGGACGCACCTCCTGCACCCTTTGAGCCACCGACATATCGCGAAACGACGTCCACTCCACCCGAGGAAGACTCTCCACGGAAGCAGCCCACGCCTGTGCTTGAGCCATAGAAGACACCGGAATAAGCACAGGGTCACAGCAACTCTCCGCCCACCAAATCGGCAGAACCGACAACTCCTCCCGCATCCGTCGCGCCATCGTCGGCGGTTGGAAACGCACCTCACGCGAAGCCAACGCCAAATCGTGCTCCGGATTAAAGATATAGGCAATCATACAATCCTTTCTTTTTTATAAAACGTACTACTTTAAACAACTATTGTAACGTATCCACCTGCAATATTAGAAATAAAAGCCGAAAGCAGCAACCCGCATAAGGATTATTTTCAAGAAACAACCAAAATATCTTTTATTTTGGCTTTTTTCCCTTACTTAAGAGCAAAAAGTACGTTTGTTTTTTTGCCAACTCCTATTTTATAATTATCTTTGCGGAATCTTTGATAAAGACAGAATAAATAAATAATATCACTTAGTTATTATGGCAAAAGAAAGAAAATTTATCACTTGTGATGGAAATACCGCTGCCGGACATGTAGCATACATGTTCTCAGAGGTAGCAGCCATCTACCCCATCACCCCGTCATCTCCTATGGCGGAGCACGTGGATGAATGGGCTGCTCAGGGTCGCAAGAACCTCTTCGGCGACACCGTATTGGTACAGGAAATGCAATCCGAGGCAGGTGCTGCGGGTGCTGTACACGGATCTCTGCAAGCCGGAGCTCTTACCACCACATTTACTGCATCACAGGGACTTCTGTTGATGATTCCGAACATGTACAAGATTGCAGGTGAATTGCTGCCATCCGTATTCCATGTTTCCGCTCGTACCGTAGCATCTCACTCTCTGTGTATCTTCGGTGACCACAGCGACGTAATGGCATGCCGCCAGACCGGTTTCGCTATGTTGGCCGAAGGTTCCGTACAGGAGGTTATGGATTTGTCTGCCGTAGCACACTTGGCAGCACTCGAGGGACGCGTTCCATTCATCAACTTCTTCGACGGTTTCCGTACTTCTCACGAGTATCAGAAGGTTGAGA
>CAZUTW010000061.1:0-8615 GCA_964623295.1 uncultured Bacteroidaceae bacterium
CGGGGGACGAGACGAAAAGTGAGTAATGCTACTGAATATATGAGTTTCGGAGAGCATCTTGAGGTGTTGCGCAAGTTGCTCTTTCGTGTTATCGTTGTTTCAGTAATCTTTGCTGCTGTTTTATTCTGTTTTAAGGAACAAACCTTTTCCGTGTTGTTGGCACCCGCTGAATGGGATTTTGTGACTTACAGATGTATAGAACGGTGTATGAACTCCGTTGGACTGACTTTCCATTTCAATGAGTTCCATATAGATATGATTGCGACCGAATTGTCGAGTCAGTTTATGACCCACTTATCTACTTCTCTGTACTTAGGTATATTGTGTGCGTCTCCATACATCTTGTACGAATTGTTTCGGTTTGTTTCGCCTGCGTTGTATGATTCGGAGAAGAGGTATTCTGTTCGAGTAGTTTCATTGGTTTACGTTCTCTTTATCGTGGGGGTGCTTATGAGCTACTTTGTAATCTTTCCGGTTTCTTTCCGTTTCTTGGGGACGTATAGTATTGCGGAGAGGGTTCACACGGCAATTACGCTCGACAGCTACATCTCAACTTTTATTACCTTAACAGTGGTTCTGGGGTGTGTTTTTCAATTGCCTGTGTTGGCGTATGTCTTAGCAAAGATAGGGGTGGTCGATGCTGTCTTATTGGCACGCTATCGCAAGCATGCTCTGATTGTAATAATGTTCGTAGCTGCTGTTATTACTCCCCCGGATATAATGACGTTGATATTGGTATCGGTTCCCTTATACTTGTTGTACGAGGTCAGCATCCATATCGTTAGACATGTGTCGCAGCCATAGATGGTGCATTCTAAAGGGGGCGCTAGGATTGATTGCTTTCTTTATGTCTCGGGGAAAATTTTAATGTTTACGTTTAATCAAATAAATAATCGCCTATGAAGAATTTAATGAAACTTTTTGCCTGCTTGTTGGCAGTTGCAATGGCGTGCTGCACATTGACAGCATGTGGTGGAGATGATGACGATGATCCTAACGGCACAATTCCGGAATTGCCTTCGACACCCTCCCAGACCGTGAAGGAACTGCTCATTGGTACTTGGGAAATAGTTTGGGATGATTCCGAAATTGAACGTTATGAAATTCGTAAGGATGGAACGGGTTATGCTGAGGAAATTCATATTAACGGGGACAACTCGGAAAAAGTTCATGATTCTTGGAACTTTACTTGGTTTTACGATGAAGAAACCAAATTTCTAAAGATTGTTAGTGAAGATCCTGATGATGATGATGGTTATGACCTCGATACGTTCCTTGTTTCCGAGATTAACTCCAGCATGATTATCGCTTATTGGGTGGATAATGAAACCTTGAAGCCCGATTATACGGACCGTTGGATTCTTAAACGAATCAAATAGGAGAACGAAACAGAGACTTAAAAACGAACTATCACTAATATTAATTACAATGAAAAATCTAATTTTAAGAGTATTTGTCCTGCTGGCAGTGTCTTTGGTGGGACAAGAGATTATGGCTGTGGATTGGTTTCCTGTTGCAAAAGTGAATAATCGAAAATATTCGATAAGTATCGGTGGTGGCGCAGTTTTGTTCCCCGATAATAATTCCGGGGCAGTGGATATTAGCACCACCATTTGGGGAGGACACCTCAATATATTAGCGATGCCTGCTGCTCATTCCAAGGATATAAGTACCGATAAGCAGAAGGATAAGACCTGTTTCGCTATTCATGCAGGGTATCAGATACCCATAACAAAGGCATGGCGAATTATCCCTTTGGTAGGCTATGCTAGTGTCGACAGAGGATATACCGATGGTAGTCATTATCGTGTAGACGGGAACGGTGTCCACAATAGTTTTGTCTCTACCGATTCCTCCAGTGAATTTGACTATGGCGGTTCCATTGTGTTCAACCACAAGATGTTGCTTATTTCTGCGGCTTACACAACGCATACCGCGTACGTTTCCATAGGACTTGAATTTTAACGTTGTTTATTGTAAGACTGTTTTCCCATGAAGAGACGAGTAATTTTATTTATTTTGTTGATGGCATTTATGATGGTTACGGCATCGCTTAGGGCGCAGTTGCCTTTTAGTTGCCCAACAACAAGAACGTACTATTCGTATCTATCTGAAACCTTTAATAGTAGGGAGTTTCTAAAAAACGAGCCTATTAATGTAACCTTTAATTCAGATAATTCTATAACTGTTTACGGGAATACATATGCTTATTCCGGTAAAGATGGGACTGCTTACGTTTGGAAGATGAATTCCGATGGAACCCGTTATGTAATGGCAAGGGATGGTTCTGTCTTCACTCATATCATGGTACTTAATGTAGCGGGCATCGTTTTTGATATACGTACATTGTATACTATAGAACCAATGTCTCCCGGAGCCACGAATAATATGCAAAATTCCGGAGGTAACTATAATGGAGGTGGTAATACCAATACCGGTACTTCAAGTTCCAGAATCACCTGTGGTAAATGTCACGGGAAGGGGAGGGTTATCTACAACTCGTATCCCCCACAGTATGCAGGCACAAAGGCCTATCAAAAGTGGTGTGCAGAGTGTCAGCAATCCTATTCGTCAACGTTAGGGCATTCGCATGTAACTTGCAATATGTGTTATGGAAAAGGATATACTACTCGTTGAAAAGACAAGTTGAAGCTCAATAGCTTCCAAGAGAAAGCCTAAAAAAGTAACAACCACCCACACCTTTATGAAAGGGGTGTGGGTGGCTGTTCTTTTTTTCGTGGAATCGTTGTCACTTTGTAAAGTCCAAGCAGATAATTTCTTCAGTACGGTATAGCTCGGAGCCTTTTATCTGAAGGATGAACCATCTATTGCGGCCTCTTTAAAGCACACTTCAAGCTCGGCCGTCTTTAGGGGAAGAATCTTCTCGTACTCCTCCGTTAGATAATTGTAGAACAATCTACGCACATTCTTGTTCGGTATACCCAAGGCTATTCCACCATGCTCGTCCTTCGTAAAGCTGAGCATGCCATAGTAGAAGAGTAGGCTCTTGAAAATGCTCGGTTTCGTAATCTCCTCTGCAGAAAACGAATCGACAATGTTACCTACGGTGGTTCCATACTGCACTATTTGCAACAACATATCCTTACGGTTCCCGTTCAGATGGTCTAACTTGAGTAACTGTTGAAGTTTCGCATAGTCCGTACGTGTGTTCTTGTCCACTAAGTTCTTGGGCGCACGATGGTGGTGAATGTAATAGTGAAGATAGTTTATGACCATGGTACTGTTGAAGATACGTTGCTTGGAATCAACCGAATCCTCGGAAAAACAATATCCATCGTACCACTCCTTCATTTCTTTCATTATGCTTGTAGTATCGGCAGGCAATAAATCGTTCTCTTGATAGTATCGGAGCATCTGCTCCACCTCTTCGGTACTGAATCCGAGTGCTGCATTGTATTCCGGAAACATGGTAACATCCATGGAAATATTGAAACCACTGGTCAAATCATTGAATGTTACCGGACTTACTCCCGTAAGGACAATGCGAGAGAACATGCCCTTGAAGAGCATGAATACCTTTCTATAGAAACCATCGGCATGTGTTATGGCATGGTACACCTCGTGTCCTTCGCTCGCAAGTATCGTATTGGTGAAGTTGTCGTACTCGTCAACAAGTAGACAAAGCGGGATACGTGTACGACTGGCGAAGTTGTGCAGTCTGTTGAACTTTGTTACACACGAATCGCACTCCACTATATTTTGGAATATATGCTCCGGATAGGACTCCCGGTAACGCTCCATAAACTCGTTGATGCAGTCGCAGCAATAGGTGTTGAGAGCGTCGGGGACATCCTTGGCCGATGCATTCCCTATTCGGGAGAAATCGAGTGTAAGCACTTGGTATTCACCCAACTCTTCGGTAGGGTTGTCGGCAATCCATGTTCCTTTAAAGAGCTTTTCGAATTCGTTCCTTTTGTTTATGTCATAGTAGCAACTCAGCATGGAGAGGAATAAACTCTTTCCAAAACGACGTGGACGCAAGATGGTGAGAAACGGAATGTCTTCCATCTCCTTTATATAAGGTGTCTTGTCCACAAAATATCTGTTCTTCTCTACAAGAGTTTCGTAATTCGACACTCCGTATGAGAGCTTTTTGTAATCGTCCATAATCCTGAGTTTCTATGTATATTTTTTAATGCTAATGGAACTGCCTCGTGGCAACTAAAGGTACTATATCTTTATCGTATAAAGTTCATGGGTTGCCATGGCTCACGATCCGGCGTGTCGGTGGTGGGTACATTGTGCATCTTCTTGAGCAACCATGCCATGTTGTTGGCCAGGGTGCGCATGGTCTGCATGCCCTCTACGTCCTGAGCCGCCTGTCCCTCTTCGCGTCCGTAAGCTATGTTCCAATACTGTGACGGCACGATGGGCATGTTGCACATCTGGAAGGGCATCTGCAACGTCTGGAAAGCCGCTGTGGCTCCACCACGACGACATACACACACCGCAGCCGCAGGCTTGTTCTGGAAGTAAGGACCTCCTGCAAACAACATGCGCTGCTGTACGCACAGGAGTTGACCCGATGGCTGTCCGTAGTACACCGGACTGCCCACGATGACTGCGTCGCTGGTCTCCATCTTTGCTATGATGCCGTTGCAAACATCATCGTCGAAGGCACAACGACCGTTACCCTTCTGCTTGCAGGCACCACAAGCGATGCATCCACGCAACGGTTTGTTGCCTACCCATGCTATCTCGCAGTCTATACCCTGCTCCTTAAGCTGTTTTGCCACCTCGCTCAGCGCCACCTGCGTGTTGCCCTCTCGGCGCGGACTGCCGTTAATCAATAGAACTTTCATCTTCTTCGCTATAATATTAAATAAGGTATACCCTTACAATTTACTCATAAAACGCTCCTTGTCGACGATGAAACGAAGGTGTTCGCCCTCGCCAATCACACCGTTCTCGTCCTCGGCCACGATGGTGAATTTAAGCTTTCGTCCATCCACCTCGACCAGTGTAGCCGTAGCCTTCACCAATTTGCCGATAGCCGTAGGCTTAAGGTGGCTCGAAGCTATCTGTCCACCCACCGTAGTGCTACCCTCCGGCAGTTCGGGAGCCACCGCCAACATGGCTGCATTCTCCATCAGCGCCATCATGGCCGGAGTAGCCAGTACGCGCAAATCGCCACTGCCCACATTCACTGCCAAGTGTTTCTCTTCCACCGTAAGGGTGCTCGTATGTTTTAATCCTGTCTCCATTCTTATGTAGTTGTTTTAGTTGAATTTCCTTTTATTACAATTCGCTCGCAGGCACCTCTACCACCTTTCCGTCGCGAGAGAACACCAAATAGGAGTTGTTACGCTTGGTACGCGCCACCAATCGTTGCTGCGCCAGGAGTATACCCTGGTCTATCTTGCGCTGCATCTCCTTTATTTCCTCGTGTGTCATAAGCTCCTTTGCACTCATTTCTTACCTCCTTTCTCTGTTTCTTGTGTTTCCTTACTGAGGAGTTCTTCGTCGGCTATAGCCTTGAGTTTATCGTAGTAGTCGTGGACCAGTACGTTCACCTTGTTGTCCTTGTAACCGTAGGCCACTTTTTGTGCCGGACAGTTGCTGTTGTTGTAGAGTGCCCAATAGTCGCACACCGGAGTGTAGAGGTTGAAGAGGTTGACAATTCCATTCTTATAACGACGGTAGATGACATCCGTGGGGATGTTGTGACCGCCCTCGCTCACGCGTTTCTCTACACGCTTAACAGCCTGTTCGGGGGTTTCCAGAGAGAAGAAAAGAAGGGTGACGAAGTAGCCACGTTTCTGCGCCTGACGAATCAGTTTCACGTAGGAACGTGTAGCCAGTGTGGTCTCGAAGGCAAACGTCGTACCATCCTTTAGCAGCTCTATGATGCGGCTAATCATGAGTCGACCTGCCTCTATGGCCACGCCCTCGGGGTTGAAAGGGGAGAGGCCACGAGCTATCTCGTCTGCATTCACAAACTCCTTACAGTTCAGCATCTCGGGCAGTACCGTGAAGCTGGCTGTTGTTTTTCCTGCACCGTTGCATCCGGCAATTATGTACAGGTTGTGTTTCGTTTCTTCCATCCTTATATTGTTTTATTGCAAAAACTTGCAGTTTATTCTTTTTTCAGCAAGTCGGGGCGCAAGCGCTGAGTGCGTTCCAGGGACTGTTGTAGTTCCCATTCCTTTATTTTAGCCTCGTGGCCCGAGAGCAGTATGTCCGGCACACGCCATCCCTTGTACTCTGCCGGTCGTGTGTAGACAGGGGCCGATAGGAGGTTGTCCTGGAAGCTATCCGAGAGGGCGCTCTGTTCGTCGCCTATCACACCCGGAATCACCCGAATCACCGCATCGCTGATGATGGCTGCTGCCAGCTCACCTCCCGTAAGCACATAGTCGCCCACGCTTATCTCCTTAGTAATAAGATGTTCGCGTATGCGATGATCTATCCCCTTGTAGTGTCCACACAAGATGATGAGGTTTTGGTTGAGCGACAATTGGTTCGCCATGGGTTGGTTGAACTGTTCGCCGTCGGGGGTGGTGAAAATCACCTCATCGTAATCGCGCTCCGCCTTCAGCGCCGATATGCATCGGTCTATCGGTTCGCACTGAATCACCATGCCCGCAAATCCCCCGAAGGGGTAATCGTCTACGCGTCGGAACTTGTTGGTGGTGTAGTCGCGCAGGTTGTGCAGATGTATCTCTGCCAAACCCTTCTTCTGCGCCCTCGCCAAGATGGACTCGTGAACGAATCCCTCCAGCATCTCCGGTAGTACACTGATTATATCTATTCTCATTCTCTATGTTTTTGTCTAACAATTAGAGCTTTATATGCAGTTCTTTAAGTATGGAGGATATCTTCTCCATGGTGGTGAGACGAGTAGGCACGAGTGGCAAGCGCAGTTGGTTTTCTATCATACCCATGGCGTGCAGCATGGCCTTAACACCTGCCGGGTTGCCATCTACGAACAGCAGACTGAACAGCTCCGTAAACTTGTGGTGTATGGTGAGTGCACTGCTGTAGTCGCCACGCAGTGCCAGGCGCACCATGCGGCTAAACTCCTTAGGCAGAGCATTGCCAATGACGGAGATAACACCTACAGCGCCCAAGGTGATGAGTGGGAAGGTGATGCCATCGTCGCCGGAGAGCACATCGAAGCCCTTCGGTTTGTTCTTTATGATATCGTCCATCTGGGTGATATTGCCCGATGCCTCCTTTATGGCCACGATGTTCTCGCAGTCGCGTGCCAGGCGGAGCGTGGTTTCTGCCGTCATGTTCACACCCGTGCGTCCCGGTACGTTGTAGAGCACTACGGGCAGATTGGTAGCGGCAGCGATTGCCTTAAAGTGTTGATACAATCCCTCTTGTGATGGCTTATTGTAGTACGGGCAAACAGACAGCACACCGTCGATACCTTTCCAGTCCTCGGTCTTGAGTGTGTGGATAACATCCTGTGTGTTGTTGCCACCGCAGCCCATAAGGATAGGCACGCGTCCGGCCACCTTTTCTATAATAAGTTTTTTGATTTTCGCTCTTTCCTCTACCGTCAAACACGGCGTTTCGCTGGTAGTACAGAGGATGCACAAGAAGTCGATGCCTCCATTAATCTGATAGTCAAGCAGATTGCTAAGTGCATCGTAGTCGACACTACCGTCTTCTTTGAACGGTGTTACAAGGGCAATACCCAAGCCCTTAAAGATATTTTGTACCATAAGATAGTATAATCTCCTATTTCTATAATCTATATTTTGATGCAAATCTACATAAAAAACTTCACATATAGCCGTTTGTTCGTAAAAAAATGAGGATTGGTGGTAAAAAACCCCTCTCCAAGTGGGAAAGGAGAGGGGTTTGCTATGAATTTTCCTTGTGTAGAGTCGTTCTAATCGAATTCTTTACGATACTTTTTTATAATTCGTCATCGCCGAAGAGGAAGAGACTTCCATCGTCTTCGGGAGTAGACTTCTTACGTCTCTTCGGAGCAACTTTCGCTTCTTTGGGAGCAACTACCTTTCCTGTTTCTCCTTTCGGCGTCTCTTCTGCAGTCTCCTCCTTCGGACTTTCTTCTATCTCCGGTTTTTCTTCACCCTTTGTTTTTTCATCACCCTTCGGACTTTCTTTTACCTTCGAACTTTCTTCCACCTTCGGTTTTTCTTCCACCGTAACAGCCTTTTCCTGCGTTTCTACCGGAGTATCCTCCTTTGGCGTATCCGTCTCCGAATCCTCCTCCTTCGGCCGAATCATCTCCAGAAACTCCTCCTCGCTCACGATGCGTATGCCAAGTTTCTGAGCCTTCTCCAGCTTCGCCGGACCCATATCCTCGCCCGCCAAAACCATGGACGTCTTGGCAGAGATAGAGCCCGTTTTCTTACCACCGTTCTGCTCTATCAGCACACTGTATTCGTCGCGAGAGTGATGCTTAAACTTACCGCTTATCACCACCGTCTTGCCCGCCAAGAGCGTCGTCTGCGCCTCCTGCGCCTCCTGCGAAAGCGACATCTGTACACCCGCCTCCTTCAGGCGACGAACAATCTCCAGGTTTGCCTCCTCGTGGAAGTAACGCTCCACACTCTCCGCAATCACCGTACCTATGCCGTTCACCTGCGTCAACTCATCGAGCGTAGCCGCCTGCA
>CAZUTW010000062.1:0-8269 GCA_964623295.1 uncultured Bacteroidaceae bacterium
AGCGGTCAAGTTGATGGTCTTAACATACTCGTATTCAATAACCTCTTCTACAATGGTGAAGGTGATGTGAGCAGTAACCTGCTTACCAAGAGTTTCATCCTGCAACAAGAGAGTGGCTGCGGTTACGTTACCAACAACTGCGTTGTCGGGGAACTGATAGAACCAGAAGGATCCGTTGTCCGGGTTGAAGCTGATACCTGCGTATGCACTGCTGCCCCATCCTATGTCTTGACCTTCTGCATTTACCCAGAAGCCCTTACCGGTATTGTCATCGCCGGCACATGAACCCGGTTCGGTTTCTGTACCATCGTAGAGCAACTTAACCTCAAGGTTCAAGTCGTCGGCAGATGCTACACCGAACAAGCTTGCCAAGTTGTCCATATCGATAGCAAATGAGGTGGTACCATATTCGGTATTCGGTATTGCATTGTGTACTACGTAGATATCGCCTACATTCTCTAAGCCGGAAGCTTCCAGAGAGTCTACAATCTGCAGAGTGATGTTGAACTTAGCGTTCTTGTCGCCATATACCAAGTACAATGTGGTCTTCATCTCTAGAGGATTAGGAGCTTCGCCGGTGATAGAGTCCTTTTCAAATGCTTGTGGGAACTGACCGATAGAGAAGCCCTTGCTTGCATCCAGTTCAATGAACCAAGGAGAGGTGGTCTTGTCAGTCCATGAGATTGGGTTGCCTTCTCCGTCCAACCAGAAGCCGGTAGCATTGGTTGTATATGAGCTCGAACCTTCACTGCTATATAGTACGGCATCGCTCAGCGTGAAGTCTTCGTCTGCGCCAAACGCTTCGGCAATAGCAGCGATATCAACCTTAACGGTCTTAGCGGTATAGCTGTTGTTTACAAGCTGCTGGCTTACCAAGTCAACTTCGTATACGTTGGTGGTTTCGCTCAAGTCTAAGTTTTCAACAGCCTCGGCGGTAAAGTTGATGTTGAACTGTACCTTCTTGTCACCATACATAAAGTAAAGTGCTGCGGTATATGGAGAATCCTCGGCAGACAAAGCACTTGGATACTGACCTATTTCCAGGTTGAAGTTGCCATCGGCAAACTCAAAGTTGGTTGCATAGAACAGTGCGGAAGAACCCCATTCACAGATTCCTACGAAGGATTTGCTATCCTCGTCCTCTACGTTACCGAACCAGAAGCCGGCACCCTGAGTGAAGTTCTGACTCAAGTTGTTGTGTGCCAAAATGGTCTCGTCATCGGTCAAACCCTCTGTAGCCCAAATAAGGTCGTACGGGTCCAACTCAGACAACTCCTCAACGGAGAAGCCCAATGCCGGAGCGAGGTCGTCCAGCGGGAAGGAGTAATCCGTTACATCGTAACTGTTCTTCACCTTCTGTGTTATGTCCAAGTTGAATACGGCAACCGGGTCGCTTGCGAAGGTTGAAGCATCTACCAATTCCGGAGCCACATAGCCGGTAACGGTAAGGTTTACATCGATGCTCACTACTTTGTCATTGTACTTGTAATACAAGGTGATTTTGTGTGTCGCATCCTCTTCACTTGCCGCCTTAACACCGGTATTGATGTACAGCTGGTTTGTCTCGGTATCGGCATAGCTCTCTACCCACCAAGTACCATCGCTCCAGCCAATGTTTTCATTGGTATCATTGAACCAGAAGCCCCAGTAGTTGGCGGTGTAAGAAACGTCCGTACCCGCCTCGTCTAGGTACAACACTTTTTCGGTTGCTGCAAATGCTGCCGTGTCGGCTTCCGTTAATCCGAATTTCTGGATGAATTCGGTAAGTGGAATGCTGTCACCGACGGTTGAGTAATCCGATTTTGCCACTACCCCAAGGTCAAAAGTGTAGTCAGCGGCAAATCCCGTGACGCTAATCAACGATAGCGCCAGCAGGCTAAGTAAACGTGTAAAAACTTTCTTCATGTTTTTTACTGTCAGCTTAACTCCCTTAAGTGATTAGGCTCAGTGCGGTACGCTTCTCTCATAAGGGAATGGGTTAAAGATTTTGATGTAATGGCAGGGATTAACGCACCGAGTGTGCATGGATAGAAGCACTCAATCCCATATATCTTTTCTCTGCGGAGAGGACGCCCACCCTCTGTAGGCTGTCTCCTATTGTCTCAAATTTTTTCATTCGCACGTAGATTTCCAGTTTACGTTCCAGTTAGTAAGTGTAAAACGATATTTCGTTATTATAACACTATTCGCGGCCCAAATTTACAAAAAAAATAGTTACGCCAAACTTTTTTGCAACTTTTTTTTGTCCTTTTCGCTGTTTTTCTTGCTAAAATCGCAGATAGAGCCTTTTCCCTATCTCTTTTAAAAAGGTGTGAAATCAACTGTTTCTATTGAAAAAATCGTTACAATCTACGTGTTGTCTCATTAACCCTTTTTATACTCTCTTTTGCGTGGAAATCTGTCAAAAATAGCCAATTTTTATGCCCTATAACATAATTTCAGCCTCCTATTTGTTAAAAAAAAGACTACGAGGCGAAAAAATGGGACGTGGATACCCCTTATTAAAGAGAAATCAATTATATTTGTGTGTTAAAATCTCTCATAGTGAGAAATCGAAAAAATATATATATTACAAACAAATAACATTATGATGAACAAACTGCTAAAATGGAGGTCCGGTCGCGGTCTGCTTGCAGGCACACTTGTAGCGGGAGTTGCCGGTCTCTATTCTTGTTCGGGTTATGACTTGGACGAGAAGACACCGAGCGGATGGGATCAGAGCATCTACAGCTACATCGTAGACCAGGGCAAGTACACCAACATGGTGCGCTTGATAGACGAACTGGGATACACGGATGTCTTGAATCGTACAGGTAGTAAGACGATGTTTATGGCAGACGACGATGCTTTTGCAACGTTCTACCAAAACAACGCCAACCCTGAGACAGCTACGTGGTACGGTGTCACGAGCTATGACAAGTTGAGCTATGCACAGAAGAAGCTCTTGCTCTACAGTGCGATGATCAACAACAGTTACCAGATTAACACCCTCTCAACCAGTGAGCCGGCCATCTCCGGCGAGGACTTGGTGGCAGGTGGAGCCATGCGTCGTACTACGGCTGTTACCATGTACGATACCGTGGCTTACGTAACCCCCGACCAACTTCCGAACAACAGCTTCTGGTCGTATGAGCGCATCAATCGTCCCGATGGACTCTACATGGTTTGCGACCGTACTACGGCGCCTCTCGTGTTCTTCATGGAGGACTACCTTACATCACACACCATCACAAACGAGGACTACAACTGGCTCTTTAGTGCAAAGAACGTAGACCGTCAAACCGGAGATGCCAGCGTTAACGGTGCCGTGGTTGTCGACCCGAACATCCGTTGCTTGAACGGTTTCGTTCACCAGACCGACGAGGTTATCACTCCGTTGGACAACATGGCACAGGCTATCGGCAAGAAGAGTAGCTTGTCTACTTTCAGCAATCTCTTGGAGCGCTTCTCTATTCCTCAGGCTCTCTCTAACAGCGTTCGCGATGAGTTTAACTCCCTCTACGGAACCTCTATCGATACACTGTTCGAAAAGCGTTACGCCGCTACGGTAAGTCAGGGACACAGCGAACTGAAAACCGATATCAACGGCGATGCAATAGATATGACCACTTACGGTTTGAAGTACGATCCGTCATGGAACCAGTATTACACCGGTGCCGGTAGTACCAGCTCCGATTGGTTGATGAAGAACGACTTTGCCGTAATGACCGTTCCAAACAACGATGCTATCGATGCTTGGTGGAACAACGGCGGTGGTAAGGTGTTGAAGGATTTGTACGGAACCCTCGACAATGTTCCTACCGGTGTTATTCGTAAACTTATCAACGTGAACATGCACGAGAGCTTCTCATCAAGTGTTCCGAGCAAGTTCTCCGAGATGCTGAACGATGCCAGCCAGGCATTCGGCCTTACTACCGACCACGTAGTAAACAAAATCCTTTGCTGCAACGGTTACATCTACGAAACCGACCAGGTTTATACACCTGCAGCGTTCAAGGCCGTATCTTTCCCGACCGAAATCAATGACAACATGAAGATTATCAAGTGGGCCATCGACCAATTGAAGTTCGATGACTACTTGAACTCTATGGATACTCAGTATAGCTTCTTTATCCCGACCGATGAAGCCATCACAAGCTACATCGACCCCGTATCTTACGGATGGGAACTCGCCACCGGCGGACAGCGTGAAATCATGAAGTTCCGTTGGGACGGTAAGAAGAACACCGTAGCAGCCAGCGTATGGCGCGTGAATGCCGACGGTACCGTTGGTGACTCTATCACCGGTAGAACTCCTACCTCTACAATGATTACCAACCGTCTGCAGGATATCCTGGATGCACACACCATCATCGGTGATGTACAGGACGGTCACACCTGGTATCGCACCAAGAACAACGGTATCATCCGTGTAGACAAGTCTAAGGGCTACGGCGAGAACAGCATGGTTGTTTACGGAACCCTGCAAGACTCCATCGGCTCTGCCGGTGTTAAGGTGGGTAAGATTTACAACTACACCGCAGAAGGTGGTAACGGTCACTCCTATGTGCTCGATGACAATGTGCTCATGACTACCAACAAGTCTGTTTACGATGTGTTGACTGCCGACGAGAACAAGGAAACCGTAAGCGAATTCTTTGATTTGATCAATCAGAGTTCTCTTTTCTCACCTCTTTATAAATTAAGTAGCAGCAGTAAGACCGGTTACGTTATCTGTTCTAAGTACAACCTCTCTTGCTTGAACTTCTACAACTATACCATTTATGTACCGACCAACGAGAGCTTGCAGAAGTTGATGGACGGTTATACTGTAAACGGTGTAGAGGTGAAGATGCCGTCATGGGACGATTACGATTGGTTCTTGGAGTACTCACAGAAGGCAACCAACGAGGATGAAGAGGTAGAGGCAGCAGCCATTGCATCCGATATCTCCAGCGCTATAGAGCGTTTCATCAAGTCTCACGTACAGGATAACGCAGTCTTCATCGATGGTGAAGAGGTAACCAACAAGAAGTACGAGACTCAGGTCGTAGACCAGTTGGCAAGCGGTGAGGACGAAGAGGGCGGTTCTATTGCCACCATCTCCTTCGTGAAATTGGAGAACATCACTGCCAACAAGAACTCACTTACCTTCACCGACCCCGCAGGTCAGTCACACCATGTTGAGATGGCAAACGGTTTCTACAACAAACCGGTACGTGAGTACAAGATAGACCAAACCAGCAGTCTTACCAGTTCCAATATAAAGAGTGCACGTTTGGAGGCAAGCTCTTTTGCCGTACTGCACCAGATAGATTCTCCTATCCTTACAAGTTATGACCAGTTTGTAGATGTACAGAAAGAGATAAAGGCGTTCCGTGCTAAGCACCCGAATCTGCCCGAAGAGTCTGAGTCATCTGCAGCGCGTAGAGCTAAACGTAAATGATAAAGATTATGAAAAAGATATTAATTCCATGTTTCTTAGGCGCTTTGGCTCTCGCACCGGTTACAGTCAAGGCTCAGACCGCCGGCTCTGTCATTAGCGGACAGGTATACAGCGATCTCGATGGCCCCGTCATGATGGCGAACGTGGTCGAGATTGATGCATCCAACCGTATCGTGGCACACGGCATCACGGATATCAACGGTAACTTCTCTTTCCGTATCACGAACCCGAAGAACCGTTTGAAGGTTTCCTATATTGGATATCAGACCAAGATTATCCCTATTAAGGGTACTACTTATAAAATTAAAATGGAAGATGCCAACACTCTGCAGACGGTTACCGTAACCGCTAAGAAGAAGGTACAGGGTACCGGTTTGGCTATTCCGGAGCACGAAATTTCTACCGCTTCACAGCGTATCGATGCCAAGGAGTTCGAAGGACTCGGCGTTACCTCTGTCGATGAGGCATTGCAGGGACGTATCGCCGGTTTGGATATCGTGGCCAACAGCGGTAACTTGGGTTCCGGTACCAGCATGCGTTTGCGTGGTGTGTCTTCCATCAACGGTAACTCCGAACCGCTTATCGTTGTGGACGGTAACGTACAGGAGGTAGAGGAAGGATTCGATTATAACAACGCCAATGAGGAGCGTTTCGCACAGTTGCTGAACGTCAACCCGGAGGATATCGAGAGCATCAACGTGTTGAAGGATGCTGCCGCAACCGCCATCTGGGGTTCTCAGGGTGCTAACGGTGTAATCGAAATCAAGACCAAGCGTGGTAAGCGTGGACCTACCCGTGTGGACTACACCTTGAACCTCCAGGCCAGTGTACAGCCTACCGGTATGAAGCTCTTGAACGGTGACGAGTACACCATGTTGATGAAGGAGGCTTACTTCAACCCGCAGTTGAGTACAACGGCTTCCGATATGGCAGAGTTCAACTACAACCAGAACTGGAGCGAGTACAACATGTTTGCTGCCAACACCGATTGGGCGGACGCTGTTAAGACCACCGGTTTCAAGCAGAAGCATCACATCTCCGTAAGTGGTGGTGGTGAGAAGGCTAACTTCCGTATTTCCGGTGGTTATAGCCATGAGACCGGTTCCATCATAGAGCAGGCTCTCGACCAGTTCACTACTCGTGTGGCTTTGGACTACTTCGTGAGCGACCGTATCAAGGTGGTTACCAACTTCTCCTTGACCTACACGGACAACAAGAAGAACTACAGCGATTTGTTGTCTATCGCCTACAAGAAGATGCCGAACCTTGCCATCTACGACGAGAACGGCGACTATTATAATATGAGTATCAGCCGCAATAACTATACCTACGACAGGTCCAACGATAAACTGAAAGACCAGTATGGTTATGAGAATATTGTGGCATTGGCTAAGTTGGCAAAGAACGAGGAGCGCAACTACAACATCGTTCCGGAGTTCCAGGTATTGTACCGCTTGTTGGGTATCGATGATAGCAGTACACGTTTGGACTACGAAGGAAAGATCCTCTTCAACATCACCAACAACTATACCGATACCTTCTATCCCTCCGTATTGGGTTCCAGCTGGACCGATGCCGGTACAGCCAACGTAACCACCGCTGCCAGCTACAAGGCCATGTCCTGGGTAACCACCCACACCTTGACCTTCCAGCCTAAGTTCAGCAACGAGGATCACTTCCTCTTGATGATGGGACGTGCCCAAATAAGCAGTGGCGAGAGCAACACCTCTTCTTCTGCTAAATGGGGTCTGCCGAGCGGAACCATTACCAGCACCGGTGCCGAGGGTATCATCAGCGGTATGTCTACCAGTGCCAGCCACTGGAGAAGTGTTTACTTCACCTACTCCGCTCACTATTCTTACAAAGAAAAGTATATTGCCGACTTCTCCGTACGTTACGATGGTAGCACCCGTTTCGGACCATCCTCTCGTTGGGGAGCCTTCCCGGCATTGTCTTTTGCATGGAACATCGGTGACGAGAAGTTCATCAAGGACAAACTGCCGTTTGTATCACTCTTGAAGATTCGTCCGGGATGGGGTCGTGTAGGTAACGCTCCTACATCCGACTACCTCTACCTCTCTAAGTATGGATCAGGCGCCATGTACAACGGTTCATCTATTGTACCTACCAACATCCGTTTGACCGACCTGCAGTGGGAGGAGAAGGAAACCTACAACGTAGGTCTCGACCTCGGTTTCTTGAACGACATGATTACTGCCGACTTCAACATCTATACACAGACTACTAGCGATCTGTTGATGACCAATCGTGCCATCCCGGGTTCTTCCGGTTTCGGTACACTCTCTTGGCAGAATGCCGGTAAGATGCGTAACAACGGTTGGGAGTTCAACGTAAACGCAAATCGTGTCTTCAAGAAGAAGAAGTTCTACATGGACTTCAACGTAACCTTCGCAAACAACAAGAACGAAATCCTTGAAATGGACGAAACCTTGTTGGCTGCCTTGAACGGCGACTTCGATAAGTCCAATGGTTCTTATCTTACTCGTATTCAGCTTAACAACGCCTTCGGTTCCATGTACGGATTCCGCAGCAAGGGTGTTTACCAGTACAGCTACGACTACTACCTAAACCACGCCGATGAATTGGGTACCGATGTATCCGTCCCGGTAGTACGCGACGCTGAGGGTAACATCGTTTACGATGAGAACGGACGTCCCAAGAAGATGATGTTCGACTATGGTGACAACGGTAAGAACTACGAGTTTAAGGGTGGTGATGCCATCTACGAAGATGTCAACCACGATGGTAACATCAACGAGTTGGATATCGTTTACCTCGGTTCTTCACTCCCGAAGATCACCGGTGGATTCGGATTCAAGATTC
>CAZUTW010000063.1:0-7652 GCA_964623295.1 uncultured Bacteroidaceae bacterium
CACGTGGTATGAATCTTATTATCGATATAGGAAACAGCAGTGCAAAGCTCGCAGCATTCGAAAACAATCGAATGGTGGAGGCTATCACCCTATCCAATCGTTCGTTGGATGGGCTGTCCGATTTTTGCAAAAAACACCCGTTTCGCAGGGGTATCTACTCCACGGTTATCAACCTTCCGAAGGAAGCACTAAAACGATTGGAGACCACGGGATTCCCCATGATGAAATTGGATGGCAACACCCCTATCCCCATTGTCAACGAGTACAAGACACCCGCAACGTTGGGAACCGACCGTTTGGCAGCCATAGTGGGAGCACAAGCCACTCATCCAGGAAAGGATATTTTGGTCATCGATGCCGGCACTGCCATCACCTACGATTTTATTGATGCCAACCGCCACTATAAGGGAGGAAACATCTCACTGGGCGTACAGATGCGACTCGATGCGCTGCATCAGTTCACCGACCGCCTTCCACAGGTAAATGCTCACGGAGACATACCCAAGATGGGATACAATACGGAGACCGCCATACGTGCGGGCGTGGTAGAGGGACTCAGATACGAGATAGAGGGTTATATAAGAGAACTTTCAAAAACATATGCTCACCTATTGGTAATCTTTACCGGAGGCAATGAGTTTCGTTTTGAAACGCCCCGTAAGGACACCATCTTTGCAGATAAATTCATTGTTTTACAAGGACTAAACTGTATATTACACTATAATGACAAGTAAAAAAACGGCAATTTGCCTTTGCGCACTCTGTAGCGTATGCAACAGCCTAATGGCACAATCCACCACAAATTCACCGTACTCACGCTTCGGCTTGGGCCAGTTAAACGATGGTTCCATGGGATTCAACAAGGCTATGGCAGGACTACACCAAGGTTTCCGGGACGGAACACGCATCAACCGCATGAACCCGGCATCCTACTCAGCCGTGGATTCGTTGACATTCCTCCTGGACGTGGGACTCACACTGCAGTCTACGCATCTATCCATGGGAGGGGATAAAGTGACGGCCAATAATGCATCGTTCGACTATATCTGCGGTGCTTTTCGCATAGCTCCTAAAACAGGTATCTCCGTTGGACTTGTTCCTTATACTTCCATAGGTTATAGCTACTCCAGCCAACAAGACCTGGTGGCCGACCACTGGAGTGAGGAGGAACAATACAACTTGAATACTTGCTCTGGCGACGGAGGATTACACAAGGCATATATCGGTATCGGTACATCACCTATCCGTAATTTCTCCATAGGTGCCAACTTCTCCTATTTGTGGGGAGATATAAGCCACTCTTTTGTACCGGTAGCGTATAGCGATGGTAGCGTGAACTCCGATTTCTTAAACTCATCTCGATACTACGAGAGTTCTATTCGCTCCTACTCTTTGGACTTTGGAGCTCAATATGAATTGAAGCTTAAGAAGGACCGCAGCCTGACCATAGGTGCTACCTTTGATATGGGACACAAACTGCACGGAGATGCTACGATGCGTACATCCGGCAGTAGCGCCGACACTATCACACTGAAGAATGTATACGAAACGCCCAACTCCTTCGGCGTGGGTTTGCTCTATAAGAACGGCAACAAATGGAGTGTAGGAGCCGATTACACTTTACAGAAGTGGGGTTCTTGTTCTTTGCCTTGGTTAAACGGCAACCAGGAATATGTGAGCATGGAAGGGATGATGAAGGATCGTCACACCGTAACATTGGGTGGTGAGTATACCCCAGATGTATTCAGTCGCTCGGTTCTGAAACGTTCTACGTATAAATTAGGTGTATCTTATAGTACGCCTTATGTAATCATTAACGGAACCGACGGCCCCAAAGAATACGCTGTAACGGGTGGTTTTACCACTCCCGTCAAGAGCAGTTGGAACGGACGCAATATATTGCTGAACGTGGCACTCCAATGGGTGAAGGCTTCGCCTACCGACAAACTCTCACAAATTTCGGAAAATTACTTCCGTCTGAGTGTCGGCGTCACCTTCAACGAGCGTTGGTTTGAGAAATGGAAAGTACAATAAAATAACAAAAAACAATACGAAAATGAAGATAACAAACAAACTCATGGCAGCCATGCTAATGCTCTGTATGGGCACAACGACGGCTGTAGCACAGGATGACGAGTGCGCTATAAACATCAGTTTGTACCGCATGAACCTCAAGGCTCAAAGTTGGGGTGAAGCATATCCTTATTGGAAGCAGGTGGTAAAGAACTGTCCTACCACTCAGTTGAGAACCTATGCCGATGGTGAGGCACTCATATCCAACCTCATCAAGGTAACCGAGGACTCCATTGCCCAATTCCCCGATAAGAAAGATGTTCTTAGCAAGAAAAAGGAACAGTACGTAAGCGACCTCATGGGCATGTTCGACCAGGAGTTGGAGCTTCTCGACCAACTGAACGACATGGCTCGTTCCAACCCGAGAACCGCAAGAAGCGTACACTCCAAGGGATACATACAGTGCCGCAAAGCTTACTTCTATGCAGCTTTGGGTGGCGACAACGACAAAGCCTACGAAATGTTTAGTGAAGGTATCAACGGTATCGATCGCGAGAACGAAGAGGTAGACGCTGCCGTACTCTACAGCTTCTTCCAGGTATCTTTCGGTAAGTACAAAGCCAACCCGGAGTTCCGTGCTCAGTTCTTGCAGGACTATCTGGACTGCACAGGTGTGTGCGACGCTATGTTGGACCGTGCTCAGGGTATGGTAAAGGACACCCTCTCTCCTACCTATGCACAGGACACCATCATGGCACAGCAATATGTAAACCGCTATTTGCCTACATCGGAGTATATCGAGAATACTTTCGTTAATTCCGGTGCTGCCGATTGCGCAAGTTTGCAGACTATTTTCGCACCGAAAGTAGAGGATGCCAAGGGGGATTTGGAGAAATTGAACCAGATACTTACCCTTTTGCAGTCCTTCAATTGTACCGATGCGGCTTGCTACTATAAGGCTTCCGATTACGCTTACCAGATTAAGCCGACTTACGAGTCTGCCATCGGTAAAGCTTCCGCAGCCTTTAAAAAGGGAAATACGAGCGAAGCTATCAAGTACTTCGACGATGCGCTCTCTATGGCACCGGCCAACAAGAAGGCAAACATTGCACTCTCTATTGCAGCCATCATGTTCCATAAGGGTAACGTAAGTGGATGCAACAGCTATTGTAACAAGGCTCTGAGCTACAACCCAAGTATGGGTAAGGCCTACTTGTTGATTGCCTCTTGTATTGCACGTTCTGCCAGCGGTGACGCTCTTCAGCGCAGTAAATACTACTGCTTGGCTATGGACAAGTGCGCACGTGCCAAAGCTGTCGACCCGGGTTGTGCAGGTGCTGCCAATCGTCAGATTGCCAGCTATTCCGGAGGTCTCTGCCGCATGATCGACTGGGTAATGGACAACCCACCGGCTAAGGGTTCTACCGTTAGCGTACCGGGTTGGGGTACCACCACCATGCGCTATAAATAATTATGAGTAGGAATGAACTTTAAAATCATCGAGAAAAGACTTCATACTTTGAACATAACTGCAGCCATCATGGCCGCAGTTATGTTCCTTTTATCTCTAGCAGCCTGCAGTTCGGAGCATGAACACATGGCCGAAGCGGTACGAGAACAGGACACGGTTGCCTTCATGACGGCACGCGGTGTATCCAATCTCATATCCGACTCCGGTGTCATACGATACAAGGTGATTGCCGAGGACTGGGACATGTATCAACAAACACAACCTCCTCGTTGGGAATACCTTAAGGGAATTCTCATGGAGAAATTCGACGACACTTTCCATGCAGAATGGATTGTACAAGCCGATACGGCTTACTGCTACAACGAGTCGCTTTGGCTCTTGCGCGGCAGAGTATTTATACGCAACCAAGAGGGCACACGTTTCCATACGGAGGAGCTCTATTGGGACATGCAGAAACACGAGATATACTCCAATCTCTATATTCATGTCATCACACCGGAAAGAGAAATAGAAGGATATAACTTCCGTTCCAACGAGGCGATGACAGATTATATTATTTACAACTTTGCAGGAAACTTCCCCGTCAACGATGAAGAGTCCTCTTCACCGACCGACTCCATCATGCGCGACGGTCCACAAAAACCTTATCAACGATGAAAGACGTAGTGGAAATAATTATCATACTGCTCTTCTCCGCCTTCTTTTCGGGCATGGAGATAGCGTTTGTCTCGTCGAGCAAATTGCGCTTCGAGCTCACCAAGGAACGGAAGACTTTAGCCAATCGTGCGCTGACCATCTTCTTTCGTCATCCCAACGATTTTATTTCTACACTTCTTATAGGAAACAATATAGCCCTTGTCATCTATGGTATCAAGATGGCTCGACTTATGGAACCTTATCTGTATGCCTTAGGCCTCAGCGAAGATTCCGAAGGACTTATCCTTATTATACAGACCATACTCTCCACACTCATCGTGCTGGTTACAGGCGAGTTCTTGCCCAAAACATTGTTTAAAATAAATCCGAACAAATCACTCAACCTGTTGGCAATACCGGCATTTGTGTTCTATATACTGCTCTATCCGGCAGCCAAATTTACATCGGCACTCTCCAAGGCACTCCTTCGCATGTTGGGATACAAGAGTCAGAAGAAGACAGGGCATACCTTCTCCAAGACCGACTTGGACGACCTCATTCAGAACTCTATAGACCACTCCGAGAACGAAGAGGAAATTGAAGAAGAGGTAAAGTTTTTTCAGAATGCTCTCGACTTCCCCAATGTAAAAGTTCGTGACTGTATGGTCCCTCGTACCGAGATTGTTGCCACAAGCATCAACACAACCATCGACGAACTAAAAAGTCGCTTCATAGAGAGTGGAATCTCTAAGATTATCGTCTATCGTGAAAACATAGACGACATCGTAGGATTCATTCACTCCTCCGAAATGTTCCATCGTCAGCAGAAGTGGCAAGAGGCCATTCGCCCCCTCCCCATCGTTCCCGAAACCATGGCGGCAAAGAAACTTATGAAACTCTTTATGCAAGAAAAGAAATCCATAGCCGTGGTAGTGGACGAATTCGGTGGCACATCCGGAATTGTCAGTTTGGAAGATATCGTAGAAGAGATCTTTGGAGAAATAGAGGACGAGCACGACAACAGCAACTACGTAGCCAAAAAATTACACGACAACGAATACCTCCTCTCCGCCCGCTTGGAAATAGAGAAAGTGAATGAAATGTTCGAACTGGACATTCCCGAATCCGATGAATACATGACCATTGGAGGATACATACTGAACAAATACCAGAGTTTCCCCAAACTCAATGAACTCGTAACAATAGACAATTTTCAGTTTAAAATCGTCAAGAATACCACCACAAAAATAGAATTAGTGCAGTTAAAAGTGCTTTCTGAGTAAGATTTTTGCGCAAAAGCACCGTTATTCACACTTTTTTCCGTATCTTTGTGCGTTAAAAAGAAAATAAAATAATAAATAAATAAAATAGAAATGGCAACATTACAGTCAATTAGAAGTAAAGGCTCTCTTTTGCTGGCCGTAATCGGCTTGGCTCTGTTGGCCTTTATTGTGGAGGAAGGAGTGCGCGCATGGCAATCTTCCAAGGCACAAAGCCAACAAAAGATTGGTGAGGTGTACGGCAACTCCATCGATGTGCAGGAGTTCCAGGCACTCGTAGACGAGTACACCGAGATTATGAAACTCACTCAGGGACAAACCTCTTTGAACGAAGCACAGATGAACTACCTGAGAGACCAGGTATGGAATACATACGTGCACAACCAGCTCATTGCTCACGAAGCGGAAGCACTGGGACTGACCGTAACCGATAAGGAGATTCGCGATGTTATCAACGCCGGAACCAACCCTATGTTGCTCCAAACTCCGTTCGTAAACCAACAGACCCGCACCTTCGATGTGAACCAACTCACCATGTTCCTCACCAACTATGAGACCATGAAGAAGCAGGGACAGTCCAACGAGCAAATGGACGCTTACTACAACTATTGGAAGTTTATCGAGAAGAACCTCAAGTACAATATTCTGGAGTCAAAATATCAGACTTTGTTTGCAAAGACTTTCGTTTCCAACAAGGTTTCTGCAAAAATGGCGTTCCAGGATAGAACCAACGAAAGCAACCTCTTATTGGTTGCGCTCCCCTACTCTGCCGATCCTACCAGCGAGGTATCCGATGAGGAGCTGAACAAGAAGTACAACGAACTTAAACCGATGTTTGAACAGGCCGACGAGAGCCGTGCCGTTAAGTTTATCGATGTTGTGGTTACCCCGAGCGTGGCCGACAAGTCTGATCTTACCAAGGAGATGAATGGTTATTATCAGCAGCTCATCAACGGAGAGGGCGTTCGCGAAGTGGTTCGCGACAGCAAGTCTGAGGTTCTTTACAGCCGTGTACCGGTTTCAAAGCGCATCTTGCCGCGCGATATTCAGTCTATCGTAGATTCTCTTTCCGAGGGCAGCGTCAAGAAACCATTTACTTCCGGTGACAACACGATGAACATCGTAAAATTGGTTTCCAAAGTAACGCTGTGCGACTCTGTAGAATACCAGATAATCGGTATTGCCAAGGGTACCGACGAGGCTAAGGCTAGTAAGCAGGCAGATAGTATTTACAATGCTATCCAGGGTGGAGCAGCCTTCGAAGAGGTTGCCAAAGTGTACAACCAACAGGGTACCAAGAGCTGGATGACCGGTGAACACTACGAGGGTGCCAACTTGGGTGAGGACGATGCTACACTTATCAACACGTTGAACAATGCAGCTGCAGGTTCTCTCAACAAGATTGAGACTTCACAAGCTATTCTCGTTGCCAAGGTGGGTGAGAAGAAGGCTCCTACTACCAAGTACGACATTGCCATCATTAAGCGCAACATCGATTTCAGCAAAGATACCTACGCAAAGGTATACAACGAGTTCAGCTCTTTTGTTGCAGCTAACCAAACCGTCGATGACTTGGTAGCCAACGCTGCCGCTAAGGGTTACAGAGTACAAGAGAACAACAACGTTACCACAGCCGACCACTATGTAGGCAATGTATCCGGCACACGTGAGGCCATCAAATGGATCTTCAACGATGACACCAAGGTGGGCAATATCTCTCCGCTCTATGAGTGCGGTGAGAACGACCACATGATGGTTGTTGTACTCACCGGTATCAACGATGGTCAGTACATATCTATGAGCAATCCTCAGGTTAAAGAGTTCGTGAAGGCCGAAGCGCTTAAGGACAAGAAAGCGGCTACTCTGATTGAGCAGTTGAGCAAGACCAAGAGCATCGCCGAGGCTAAACGTTTGAAGGGTGCCGTAAGCGATACCGTATCCAATGTAACCTTCTCTGCTCCGGCAGCTATCATGTGTACCCAATCCAGCGAACCGGCTATCAGCGGTAAGGCGAGTGTAGCAAAGCAGGGTGCTTATGTAACCGGTATCAAGGGTAACGGTGGTGTTTATGCTTTCCAGGTACTGAACAAGCAAACCACAAAGGGTGCTAAGTACGACGAGAAGCAGGAGATGGCGCAGTTGGCTGGTGTAGCACTGCAAGGTGCATATCGCTATGCAAGCGAGCTTTTCAAGAATGCTAAGGTTAAGGATCATCGTTACCTCTTCTTCTAAGAAAGGTTTACATAAATCCA
>CAZUTW010000064.1:0-7504 GCA_964623295.1 uncultured Bacteroidaceae bacterium
TATCGTGTATCAGTCATATTTGGATAGGCTCACACGGAAGTTTGCTACTGCGCCTAGTTAAACTCACTCTTTCCCTTGAGATGTTTCTTTTCATCCTTTACATTGTTATCGTCCTCATGATAATAGAACTCAATGCATGTAGGTTCTATATTAAACTCTAGGTTTGTATCACGATTGATACAGAAATGTCCGGAAAAGAGAACGGCTTTTGCTACTTTTTCAAACTCTTTTGCTAAATTGCTTTCATTGCCATTGGCTCCGGGGAAACTCTTTAAGGCTTGATATAGTTTTGATTCTTTCATAATATAATTATTTAATATATAAATATTTCCATTCGATAACAGTAGATTCCGATGCTGCAAAATTACAACGATGAGCAGGCAATTCCAAATCTTTCTCGTTAAATATTGTTGGGATTTCAGAAGGAGTTATTTATATATTTTTATAATTCAATAGTTCGTTAAAAATACTTCTTCCGTTGTTCAATGTATGAGCCCATCTTATTGACCTTTTATGAGTCAACTTTTTCCAGGTTAAGAGACTTTTCTCAACAACGTGTTTCAAAGATGAAACAACTGATTCCATTTTTGGCGCTTACAAGACAATTTACACCCTCACCCTCCTTAAAAAAAGGGGAAACTGACATTTTTGCGATCACGAATTTGGGGGGAAATGAAAAATAATCCATTTTAAATTTGGGGGGAATTGACAATTTTCTTAATTTTGCACTCAGAACCAACCATTTAGCGAAAAAATGATTTATAAGAGAAAACTATACCAAGATATGCTCCGGTGGAAGTTAGACGCCAAGGGCAGCACAGCATTACTAGTCAAAGGAGCAAGACGAGTAGGGAAGTCCACCCTGGTCAAAAACTTTGCCGAACAAGAATATAAATCAAACATCTTTATTGACTTTACCACGTGCAAAAAAGAAGTTCGAGAATTGTTTGACGATATCTCCGACCTCAACTACCTGTTCATGCGCCTACAAATGATATTGGGTATAGAACTTCATGAAAGAGAATCGGTAATTGTATTTGACGAGGTTCAAAACTGCCCTAAAGCACGGCAAGCCATTAAATATCTTGTTGCCGATGGTCGCTACGACTATATAGAAACAGGGTCATTAATCTCGATACGTCAGAATGTAAAAAACATCCTTATCCCCAGTGAGGAGGAAGAAGTCTTGCTAAATCCATTGGATTATGAAGAGTTTCAGTGGGCAATGGGCAATGAGGTTTCAATGCCCATCATGAGGAAGTTGTATGAAAGCAATAAGGGAATAGGAGATGCAGGTGCAAGAGGCGAAATGCGGAATTTTAGACTGTATATGCTAATTGGAGGAATGCCCCAGGCCGTGAATACATACCTCGAGACAAACAATATGGAGAAAGTCGATAAGACGAAGCGTTCCATAATCAAGCTATATGAGAAGGATTTTATCAAGATTGACCCTTCCGGAAACACATCGAAAATGTTTATGGCCATCCCATCGCAATTGGCAAGCAATTACGCTCGATATCGGATATCTGATGTAACAGAAGGAGAGCGCTCCGATCGATTGCAGGAACAAGTCTTTAATATGCAAGATTCAATGGTTGTCAATTTGGCGTACCATGCCAACGACCCGAATGTTGGCTTTGCTCTTCATCGAGCTACTAATAAATTCAAGATGTATATGGCTGACACCGGATTATTCATTACACTTGCTTTTTGGGACAAGGATTTTACAGAAAACATTATTTATGAGAAACTTCTGTCAGACAAGCTTAGTGCAGACCTGGGATATGTGTACGAGAATGTCGTGGCTCAGATATTGAAGGCTAATGGTCATGAACTCTATTATTATACTTGGCCTTCCGATACGAGCAATCACCTCTATGAGATTGACTTTCTTCTCTCACGTGGCGCAAAGATAGAGCCGATAGAAGTCAAATCCTCCGGCTACAAGACCCACAAGTCACTCGATCTCTTCTGCGAAAAATTCTCAGCTCGTATCAACCGTCGCTATCTCATATACACAAAGGATTTACGAAAAGAAGGGAACGTCACCTATCTACCGGTGTACATGACACAATGCCTTTAACTGCCGCTAGAAAAAAAAAGGAGAACCCGACAATTACATTAGAAGAGATTGCGAAGGTTTCCGAAATGAGTCGTTCTTCGGTCTTCAACCTCACCAAACAACTCCGTTTAATGGGAAAACTAGCTCGTTCCGGTAGACGTTCCGATGGAATGTGGGTAGTAACGGATAATTAACCCGAAACTTGCGTAAACATAATTGCCCTCCCAAACACAAAGATTCGGGAGGGCAAATTTTGAAATATCTTATTAAGATTCTTTCCTACGAGGGAGACTAGTCTTTCAGTTTCGCCTTGATGAACTCACGGTTCAAGCGAGCGATGTTCGAGATGCTCTCGTTCTTAGGACATACAGCCTCGCAAGCACGGGTATTGGTACAGTTACCGAAGCCCAGCTCATCCATCTTTGCAACCATGGCCTTAGCACGCATGGCAGCCTCCGGACGACCCTGTGGCAACAGTGCGAACTGACTTACCTTGCTGGATACAAACAGCATGGCAGAACCGTTCTTACAAGCAGCTACACACGCGCCACAACCGATACATGTTGCGCAGTCCATAGCCTCGTCAGCATCCTTCTTTGGAATCAAAATTGCATTTGCATCTTGTGGCTGACCGGTACGGATAGAAGTGTAACCACCGGCCTGCATAATCTTATCAAATGCAGTACGATCTACCATACAATCCTTGATAACCGGGAAACCGGCAGAACGCCATGGCTCTACAGTGATAACATCACCATCCTTGAACTTACGCATGTACAACTGACAGGTGGTGGCACCACGTGAGGTCTTGCCGTGCGGAGTTCCGTTGATGTAGAGAGAGCACATACCGCAGATACCCTCGCGGCAATCGTGGTCGAATACGAATGGTTCCTTACCCTCTTCAATCAACTCCTCGTTGAGGATATCGAGCATCTCCAAGAAAGAGGTGTCACCCGGGATATCCTTCATATCGTGACTATCAAAGTGACCCTTATCTTTCGGGCCATTCTGCTTCCAATATTTAATGGTAAAACTAATATTCTTGTCCATTTTCTTCTGTTCTTAAATTGTTAAACATCCGGTAACGTATAAGCATTAGTTCTTATAGTTACGAGTCTGAACCTTGATTGCCTCGTACACGAGCGGCTCCTTGATGAGCTCCGGTGCCTTCTCGTCGCCCTGGTACTCCCAGCAGCCTACGTAGAAGTAGTTCTCATCGTCGCGCTTAGCCTCGCCTTCCTCGGTCTGGTACTCCTCGCGGAAGTGTCCACCGCAGCTCTCGTTACGGCTCAGTGCGTCGAATGCTACGAGCTTACCCATGGTGAAGAAGTCGCGGAGGTGGATAGCCTTGTCGAGCTCTACGTTCAAGCCCCCGCGGCTGCCCGGAATGAAGAGGTCTTTCTCGAATACCTTCTCGAGTTCCTTAATTTTCTCGATACCGGTCTTCAAACCCTCGGCGGTACGACCCATACCTACGTATTCCCACATGATGTGACCCAACTCCTTGTGGATAGAATCAACGGAACGCTTACCCTTGATGTTCAAGAGGTCCTGAATCTCCTTCTCTACCTGTGCCTCGGTGTCGGCAAATTCCTTCAAGTCGGTAGAGAGACGCGGCCAGATAGCCTGGTCAGCCAAGTAGTTCTGGATGGTGTACGGAAGAACGAAGTATCCGTCTGCCAATCCCTGCATCAAAGCGGATGCACCCAAACGGTTGGCGCCATGGTCGGAGAAGTTACATTCACCGATAGCGAACAGACCCGGGATAGAGGTTTGCAACTCATAGTCAACCCAAACACCACCCATGGTGTAGTGGATAGCCGGGAAGATCATCATCGGGTTGTAGTAGTCTACTCCATTAACGGTCTTCACCTTCTCACCTGGATTTACATCGGTGATCTCCTCGTACATATCGAAGAGGTTACCATAACGCTGGATAATCTCGTCGATACCCAGACGCTGAATAGACTCGGAGAAGTCCAAGAATACAGCCAAACCTGTGTTGTTTACGCCGTAGCCCTTGTCACAACGCTCTTTAGCGGCACGTGATGCCACGTCGCGGGGAACCAAGTTACCGAATGCCGGATAACGACGCTCCAAATAGTAGTCACGATCCTCCTCGGGAATATCGGTACCCTTCTTGGTGCCGGCCTGCAATGCCTTAGCATCTTCGAGTTTCTTAGGAACCCAAATACGACCATCATTACGCAGAGACTCGGACATCAAAGTCAACTTAGACTGTTTGTCGCCGTGTACCGGGATACATGTTGGGTGAATCTGTACGTAAGACGGGTTGGCCATCAATGCACCCTTGCGGTAGCAAGAGATAGCAGCGGTGCAGTTACATCCCATTGCGTTGGTAGAGAGGAAGTATGCGTTTCCGTAACCACCGGTTGCAATAACAACGGCATTGGCAGAGAAACGCTCCAGCTTACCGGTGATAAGGTTTTTAGCGATGATACCGCGTGCACGACCCTCAACGATAACCACGTCGAGCATCTCGTAACGGGTAAACAACTTCACCTTACCGGTATTTACCATACGGCTCAGTGCAGAGTATGCACCCAACAGCAATTGCTGACCGGTCTGACCCTTAGCATAGAAAGTACGAGATACCTGGGCTCCACCGAAAGAACGGTTGGCCAACATACCGCCATACTCACGAGCAAAAGGAACACCCTGTGCCACGCACTGGTCGATGATGCTATTACTTACCTCGGCCAGACGATAAACGTTTGCCTCACGAGCACGGTAGTCACCACCCTTAACGGTATCGTAGAACAAACGATAAACGGAGTCACCGTCGTTCTGATAGTTCTTGGCAGCATTGATACCACCCTGAGCTGCGATGGAGTGTGCACGACGCGGAGAATCCTGGATACAGAAATTGTATACGTTGAAGCCCATTTCGGCAAGAGATGCAGCAGCACTGGCACCTGCCAAACCGGTACCTACCACGATAACATCCAGTTTCAACTTATTCTTTGGGTTAACCAAACGCTGGTGTGCCTTATAATTGGTCCATTTCTCGGCTACCGGTCCCTCCGGTATTTTGGAATCTATTATCTTAGTCATAATTTTCTGTTCTTAAGTTGGTTAATAATTAGAAGCAAGAACCACCTACAGGACCACCCGGGCAACCTGGAAGTTCAGGAGCGCCCGGACAACCCGGACAGCAAGCCTCTTGCAAACTAGGAGCAATACCAAAGGCGAAAGCCAATGCCACTACGGCAAACATCAGCATGACGATGGTAACGTAAACGGTTCCGATAACCTTCCAGCGGCACATCCATACCTTACCGTTCCAACCGAAGGTGTGGAGCGCACTCCAGAAACCGTGAGAGAGGTGGAACCAGATAGCTGCGATCCAAATAAGGTAAAGAACGGTGAATACCGGACAGCTGAAGGTTTCCTTGATGTAAGCAAAACCGTCGGACGGATTAAACTGACCCTCAAAGCCTGCCAACTCGGCAAACATCATGTTGTACCAGAAATTGAAGAGGTGCAACAAGATACCCAAAAGGACGATGATACCCAAAACAAGCATGTTCTGAGATGCCCATTCTACCTTCTCCGGTTTGCTTGTTACGGCGTAGCTGTTGTTACCACGAGCTTTCTTGTTCTGAGCATACAGAACGAATGCATACACAATGTGAAGCACGGCTAATGCTGCAAGAGCAATAGTAGCTACTACGGCATACCAGTTGGCACCCAAAAACTCACAAATCATGTTGTAAGCACGTCCCGAGAAGAGAGCTACAACATTCATTGACGCATGGAACGTCAAAAAAAGGATAAGGGCGATTCCGGTAACCGACATCACCACCTTCCTTCCGATAGATGAATCACATAACCACATAAATGTTTGATTTTAAATTATTGTAATAAGCTTTATCTCATTCATAATGTTGCAAATTTAGGGAAAAAGCTTCTAACCAACAAAGATTAGGGATACTTTTTTCCGATTTCTCAAATATTTGAAAGCTTTTTTGCCGAACATTACGCGTATTTAAGAATTTCTTTTATTGTTGTGCGAGCAACTTGCGACTAAAGTAACGAACGGGATAGAGGGTCGCCAAGTAGCCTACTACCAGAACCGTAGCGAAAACAATTACCAAATCGCTCCCTTGTACACTCACCGGATAGGCATCTACCACAAAGCTTCCGGCGCTCTTTCCCAAACTTATCAGTCCGTATGTTTGCTGTAAATAACAAAGTAGCGTTCCTATTCCAATACCCAATACGGCTCCCATCATGGAGATAAGGATACCTTCGAGCATGAAAATGTGCACTATCTGTTTCTTGCTTGCTCCCAAGTTTATCAGCGTCTGTACATCTGCTTTTTTGTCGATGATAAGCATAGAGAGAGAGCTGATAATGTTGAAGCACGAAACCAACAAGATAAAGGAGAGAAAGATGTAGGCTATAAGCTTTTCTATCTCCATGATGTGGAATACATCTTCTTGTTGCTCGTAGCGGTCCAGTACGTTGTATTTGTTGCCTATGGCACTGCGCAACTCTTTCTTCGTTTGCGTTATATCGGCTCCCGGGGCCAACTTAATCTCCAGAGAAGAGCACTTTCCGGGAGCATCGAACAACCTGCGGGCAAAGTCCAGAGATGTGAGTACATAGCCCGCATCGTACTTGTTTTGTCGTACGTTAAAAACTAGGCCGGAGGCATAGAACTCCTCACTGCGGAACGAGGCTGTCGGGTTTCCCATATTGATTCGTTCCCCTTTTTTGGGTGCATATACTTGTACGGCGTCGTTGTAATTTATAGATGTACCCAAATTTATAGCTAATTGGATACCCATCACACCAAAGTCCAAAACGTCGGCTTGCAGGTCGAATGCTCCATCACCATAGAATACATCGTTGATGTTCGTGAGTTCCGGGAAGTTGGGCTCCACTCCCTTAACCACTGCAATCTGCTGACGGTCGTGGTAGGAGAGGAGTGCGTTATCCTCTAGACTCTCCGAGAAGATAGCCACCGATGGATGCTGCTTCACTTTGTTGAGCAACGGGTCGGACGCATCGAAGTATTTTCCTTTTACTGCCGTAATCTTAAGTTCCGGGTCGAATGCTGTAAGCAACGACCCTACCAAATCGTGGAAACCGTTGAAAACCGAAAGCGTACACACCATGGCCGCTGTCGTCAGTGCCACACCACACACCGAGATAGCCGATATCAAGTTGATGGCATGGTGACTCTTCTTGCTAAAAAAATAGCGTCGGGCTATGTAAAAGGAAACGTTCATTACTTCTTGAGGAGTTCGTCTATATGTTCTATGTAATCGAGCGAATCGTCAACAAAGAATTTCAATTCCGGGATAATGCGCAGCTGATGGCGTAGACGATTGCCCAAGTCGAAGCGAATGCTCTTAATGTTATCGTTGATGTTCTTAACAATCTCTTCTCCCTTCTCTGATGGAAAGATGC
>CAZUTW010000065.1:0-7331 GCA_964623295.1 uncultured Bacteroidaceae bacterium
TTCATCGAATATACCATTTTCTGTCCGTTTTTTTTGGAACTTTAAGAAAAAGTACCCAATTTTGAGGCGAAATACCTTATATAATTATAGAAAGGAGGATAGAAAGATGATGAAACAAGAACGAAATACACAGATGGTGTACTCCAAGGTGGTGAAGGCCGGACGGCGCATGTACTTCTTCGATGTAAAGAAAACGCAGAAAGGCGAATTGTATTTGGTAGTGACCGAGAGTAAGCTCAACGCCAAGAAACGTAGCGAAGAGGAGCCGCTCATCGAGAAACATCGCGTAATGATGTTTCCCGAGGATTTTTCTAAATTAAAGAAGGAGTTCTTGGATGCTATGGATTTTATAGAGCAGAATAATCCGACAACAACCGGTGAGCACGATATGGACGATACATCGGATGAGAACATACTCCAGTCGGGATACTCCGGTGAGATAAAACTGGATATAGAGTTCTAATACGAATTTCAATCCTGTTATCGGATTTTTACAGGATTCTGCAGGATGGGTTCTTTTGCAAAACAGGGAAAAATAGACTTGTTTTGCAAAAGAACCGTCTTGTTTCTTTGCTAATTCGAGAAAAAGCTGTAACTTTGCAGCGCTTTAATGCATCAGAGCATAGCGTGTGATGGTGATTAAGCGATAAATAACTTAATTTAGAGTAACACATAACAAAAAGATTATGAAAGAGATTAACGTAAAAGGTATCGTAAGAACCGACCTCGGTAAGAAGGCCGCTCGTAAGATTCGTAAGGAGAACGCCGTTCCTTGCAACCTCTATGGTGTTGACAAGGATGAGAAGGGTCTGCCCGTAGCAACCAGCTTCACTGTAACCAACGATGAGTTGCGTAAGCTTATCTACACTCCCAACATCTACACTGTAAACCTCAGCATCGAGGGTAAGAAGGAGTGCAAGGCAGTTATGCGTGAGATTCAGTTCCACCCTGTAAAGGACAATGTTCTGCACGTAGATTTCTACGAGATTACTCCGGAGAAGCCTATCGTAATGGAGGTTCCTGTTAAGTTGAACGGTTTGGCAGAAGGTGTTAAGGCCGGTGGTAAGTTGGCTGCTTCTGTTCGTAAGCTGAAGGTTCTCGCTACCTACGACAAGATTCCTGAGGTTCTGAACATCGATGTTACCAACTTGGGTCTGGGTAAGACTATCAAGGTTGCTGAGCTCGCATTCGAGGGCTTGGAGATTGTAACTCCGAAGGAGGTTGTTGTATGCCAGGTTAAGATGACTCGTGCTGCTGCTGCCGCTGCTGCCGCTGCATCTAAGTAATCACCTAGTGCAATAAGCATATACGCTCACTTATGGGTGAGTAGAAGAATGGGTCGTCCGAATGAGTTCTGCAAGGGACTTGGAAGGACGACCTTTTTTTGTTGATTGACAGAGGTCAACGAAAAGGATACCTTAATACGATAATGTAATAGAGATGAAATATTTAATAGTAGGATTAGGAAACATAGGCGGTGAGTATGCACGTACACGTCATAACGTGGGTTTTATGGTGGCCGATGCGTTTGCGCGTGCTGCCGGGTTCTCTTTCGAGGATAAGCGTTACGGCTTTGTGGCTCACACACGAGTAAAAAATGCAGAACTCACTATTCTTAAACCGTCAACCTACATGAACCTAAGTGGCAATGCCGTACGCTATTGGGCCCAGAAGGAGAATATACCCTTGGAGAATATTCTGATTGTGGTAGACGACTTGGCACTTCCGGTAGGGCAATTACGCTTAAAGCCTTCGGGCAGTGAGGCCGGACACAATGGACTAAAGAGTATCACCGCTCAACTAGGCACGCAGGCCTATGCACGTTTGCGTTTCGGCATCGGCAATGATTTTCCGCGTGGAGGACAAGTAGACTTTGTCTTAGGTGAATTCCCCGAAGAAGATAAGAAGGTGGTCGACGAACGTATAGCCGTGGCTATAGAGATGATAAAGAGTTTCTGTCTGGCAGGCATACAGATTACTATGAATCAGTTTAATAAGAAGTAAATAGTTATGGAAGCACGCTTGGATAAATGGTTGTGGGCTGCACGTATTTTTAAGACTCGCACTATAGCTGCCGATGCTTGTAAGAAGGGGCGCGTAACCGCAAAGGGGGTTACTCTAAAACCATCGCGCATGGTCAAAGAGGGCGATATAATAGATGTACGTAAGCCTCCTATTACCTATTCTTTCCGCGTAAAACAGGCAATAGAGCATAGGGTGGGAGCCAAGCTCGTACCCGATGTCTTGGAAAATATTACAGCACCGGATCAGTACGAAATCTTGGAAATGAGTAAAATAAGTGGTTTCGTGAATCGTGCCAAAGGAACCGGTCGTCCTACAAAGAAGGATCGTCGTTCTATGGACGACTTTACCTCTGCCGACTACAACAGCGATTTCGACTTTGGATTCATGGACGACGAGGACGAGGAAGAATAGTTGTTTTTAACTATTCTTCCGTACAAATCTCGTAAAACGTTCCAAAGCCTCTTGCAGTGTACTTCTTGTGCATGCCAGGTTCCATCGCATGAAACCTTCGCCTTCGGAACCATACATGCTTCCGGCATTGAGCCACAGTTTCTCTTCCTTCAAAAGATGGTGTTCCAGTTCTTCGGACGAAAGATGCAGAGCCTTGCAATCCATCCATACCAAGTATGTACCCTCAAGTATGGTAAGAGGGAATTCCGGTAGATGCTCTTTGCAGTACGTTCCCATGTAAACATAGTTCTCGTGTAGATACTCAATAAGTTGTGACAGCCATTCCTCTCCCTCGTTGTATGCCGCCTGTGTGGCGATAACACCAAAGGGGTTCACATCGCAAACTTCGTTATCGTTGATGGCACGATCTATCTTTGTGCGCACATCCCCATTGGCACACACGATACTAGCAATTTGCAATCCTGCCAGATTGAACGCTTTGCTCGGGGAAACACACGTAACGGTGATGGGAAGAAAACGCTCATCTACCGAAGCGAACGGCGTGTACGTATATCCCGGCATCACCAACTCACAGTGAATCTCATCGGCAATCACCCATAATCCATGTTTTAGGCATATCTCACCGATGCGCGTCAGTTCGCTCAGCGTCCATACACGTCCGGCCGGATTGTGTGGGTTGCACAACAGAAGAACCTTGATGTGCTCCTTTGCAGCCATCTCCTCCAGCAGTTCCCAATCTACGCGGTATGTCTGTTGCTCATAGATAAGCGGTGCACACTCTATGCTGCATCCATTGTTTCGGATAGAAGAGAAGAAACAATTGTACACCGGAGTCATCACCAACACTCCGTCCCCCGGACGTGTTAGTGCTTTGATGGTTGCCGAGAGTGCAGGAACCACCCCCGAAGTGTACATCATCCACTCTCGCTCCATGCGCCACCGATGGCGGCGCTCGAACCACCGGATGACCGATTCGTAGTAACTCTCCGGTACCTGAGTATAGCCGAAGATACCATGATTAACACGTTCTTGCAGAGCTTTAACAATCGGAGGTGCGGTGCGGAAATCCATATCCGCCACCCACAATGGCAACACACCATCTTTGTCGGTTGAGTCCCATTTATAGGAGTTTGTTCCCCGTCGGTTCACGGGAGTGTCAAAGGAGTATTTCATACACGTTCCATAATTTCGCAATCGGCCGGAGCCTTTATGTTTTTATCTAGGGTAACGGAACCGATGGAATCGGCCACAATGCGTCCCGTCTTCGGATTCTTTATATTGGTGATACTTCCCTTTATATCAGCCTGCACAGAGCTGTATTCGAAAGCTCGATCGCAGTCGGGGCCGAAGGTGCAATTCTCCAAGACTAAGTCCTCGGCATAGCACAGCGGTTGTTCACCGGTGATGTGACAGTTTACCAAACGCAGGTTCTTGGAGTGCCATCCCAGATATTCGCCGTTCAGTTCCGAGTTGTAGATGGTAACATTCTCCACCTCCCAGAATGCATCCTTGGTCGTAATCTTGGCGTTCTGGATTTCCACATTTTTCACGTACTGGAATACGTATTTACTATCGCTCTCCAGTCCGTCTATTATGATGTTTTCGCTAAACATGAAAGGATAAGTTCCCTCGTGAAGTTTCAAGTTCTTAATCTGTAGGTTCTTGCAGCGCCAAAAGACCTCATCCGCATCGTTCATTGTAACGTTCTCCAGGTTCAGGTGTGACATCTCACGAAACATCTTAGGAGCGTCTATTACCGTATCCTTCATGGTAAGATGATCGCTGTACCACAGTGCCGAACGACCGCCCACGTCGAAGTAGCAACGTTCAATCAAGAAACCATGAACATGCCAGAAAGGATAATTACCCTCAAAGCGACAATCCACCGCCTCTATATCGCTACACTCCTTAATCGCCGATTCTCCCTCGCGTATGGTTACGTTCTCCAAACGCAGATGGTGTGATTCAAACAGCGGTCTCTCTCCGCCGAATTCGGCATCTTTTATCAACTTCTTCTCTATCATCTTGATTCTTGTATATCTATATATTTATTGTTTCAGTAATTTGTTCATCCACTTCTCCTGCTTGAGTCGCACTAGGAAGATGATGCCACGGAAGCACAGTTCTATACACATAGCGGTCCATACGCCCGGCAATCCCATGGTGGGAGCGAGCATGGCCGACAGGGTGAGACGCACGGCCCAGATGCTCACAAAGTTCATGATGCAAGGAACAAAAGTGTCGGCTGCTCCCACAAATACGCCATAGGCCACAATAGATGCGGCAAACATGGGTTCTGCAAAAGCCTCTATGCGCAGCGATGTGGCACCAAGTTCTCGTATCTCCTCGACCGGTGTCATGAGCCCTATTATCTCGGGTGCGAAAATATACATGAGCACACCCAACACGCCCATAATCAGCATACCCATGGCTACGGTGATGTAGGCAAAGCTGCGTGTTAACTTGCGTCGTTTGGCGCCAATGCTCTGTCCCACAAGGGTGGTGGCAGCATCGGCCAAGCTATATCCCGGCATGTAACAGAGACTTTCCGCGGTTATGGCAAACGAGTTGGCGGCTATGGCATAGATACCCAACGGGGCAACAATAATGGTCGTAACAATCATGGCACCGCAGATAAAAGCATGTTCCAAACCCATGGGCAGTCCTACGTGGAGTGCTTTGCGCAGCACACGTCGGGTAGGGAGGAAGCGCCCGGTTTCTATCTTTAGACTGAGTTCTTTGCTCTTTGCACAAGCATACCACAACGCAATGCCTGCAACGAGTGCCTCGGCAGCAGCTGTTCCCAGTGCAGCACCCATTACCCCCAAGTTGGCTCCCGGTAGGGTGAGAGTGTTTCCTGCAATTTGCCAACTATGCGACGGGAATATGAGAAGGAAGTTGAAAATTACATCGAGCACGCACATAAGTACACCCAGTATGCCGGGGATGCGCATATTGCCACTGCAGCGCAACATGCTGCTCGACAGGAAACTCATCTGTAGTGTGGGTAGGAAGAGGGAGAAGATGAGAAAATAGACCGATGCATCGTGGTGTATCATCGGGTCACCTCCCAACCATCCGGGTAGGAAAGGACTGATACCTATACCTATAATTGCCAATAGGACGGAGAATGCGAGTGTGGCAGTGAGCGATTGACGCAGTATTTCGCGTGCTCCTTTGGCATCGTTGGCACCGATGCGGTGAGCCACTTGTACCGAGAATCCCGATGCTACGGAGCTGCATAGTCCGCCAAACAACCAAGTTGTGGTAGAGATAAGTCCTATGGAGGCAGCTCCTTCGGCTCCCAATTGTCCTACCATGGCAGCGTCTATGTATTGCATAATGATGGAGGATAGTTGGGCAATCATGGCGGGCGTACTTAGCTGTATGGTGAGCTTTATTTGCTGCGCTACCGTCATGGATTTACCATCTCGTATTCTTGCTAACAGTGTGTTCATCTATAAGGACCCTTTCAAAAACGTGGCAAAGGTACGAAAAAAAAACGAGATGCCCTATTTAATAAGACATAGGGGAGTATAAAAAATGTGATACGTTGCAATAGCAAAGGACTTACGGCATAAAAAAGATGCCCACGTCAGTCGTGGGCATCTTTAAATAGGTTATAATAAGTTATCTTCCTTATTTTACAAGTACTTTCTTTCCGTTTACGATGTAAACCTTACCCTTCTGCAGGTTCTGAACGCGCTGACCACCAATGGTGTAAACGTTTGCATTGTCGGTTGCCTGTGCAGCAACGGATGTGATGCCGGTTGTAACCCCGTTGATAGAGTAGAGGTAGTTTCCGCTTGTTATCTCCTTGGTTCCTTTGTAGTCTACCAGTTTTCCGCGTACGATTACCTCGTTGCCGACCTTCAGTTGATCCTCAGAGGTGAACTTTGCACTCTCAAGATAGAGACCACGATATACGACAAGAGCATCGTCATCGCTATTGTTGGTAGAGATGGTGTATGTAGCATTACCATAGGAAGTGTCGATGCTGCTTATAGCGGTTACAGTACCCTTCACATATACGGATGTCGTGAGGTCTTCACCAGCTTCGATAAGGGCGATAGCTTCGGCTGTAGTGTAAGGTGTTTCCGGAGTGTTGGCTATAGTAACCTTGTCCTCCTCCTCGGGAGCACTTACCAATGAGATGATGCTGCTACCGGTAGTCATCTCCTTGGTACCCTTATAGTTCACGAGTTTTCCGTAAACAACTACTTCGTCACCCTTCTTAATCTGATCTTCGGAGGTAAACTTTGCTCCATCGAGGTAGTAACCATGGTAAATCTCCAACTTGTTCTCTTCGGTACCGTCAGCAGAGATGTAGTAAGTAGCATTGCCGTAAGAGGTGTTGATGTCCGGTGCGGAGCAGATGATACCCTTAACGTATACAGCGGTACTCAAATCCTGACCTGCATCGATGAGTGCAATAGCTTCGGCCGGGGTGTACGGAGTTTCTGCTGTGTTAGCAATGGAAACGGTCTCTCCGTTTTCTTCGCCATCGCCATCACCATCGCCATCGCCGTCCTCTCCGCTAGGAGCAGCCTCCTTCTGGACGAGAGAAGCATCGTCAATCAATACGGATGCAGTGCTTCCCTTGCTCATAATAACGAGGCTAATGGTTGTTTCTTCGCTAAGTGTGAATTCATGTGTTATCAATTGCCAATCAGAGGCATTAACGTTGTCTGTGTAGTCCCCATATGCATAAGCGCCTACCTTACCATCGGTAACAGGAACGTATCCAGGACGTACAGATGCCCCTTCAGTAACGCCCATAGCGTAGAAACTAAAGATGTAGGTTCCGGCAGCCAAAGTCGTCTCCTGATAGCCCAAACGTTTGTTGCTGCTTTGGTTGTTGATTTGAACGGCATAGGAACCGCTGCGAGCATCTT
>CAZUTW010000066.1:0-2561 GCA_964623295.1 uncultured Bacteroidaceae bacterium
ATAATCTACCTCCTTATCCTCTAAATACTTTATCCAAACTTACGCCACGGTTCTGAGCTACGGTACGTGCGTCACGCATTTCAGCGAGCGCAAGAATAGTAGCCTTTACCAGGTTATGAGGATTTGAAGAACCCTTGGACTTAGCCAATACATCCTTCACACCTACACTCTCAAGAACAGCACGCATAGCACCGCCGGCTACCACTCCGGTACCGGTAGAAGCAGGCTTCAAGAATACCTCGGCACCACCGAAACGAGCGGTCTGCTCGTGAGGCACGGTACCCTTCAATACGGGAACCTTCACCAAGTTCTTCTTTGCTGACTCAACACCTTTGGCAATAGCAGCTGTAACTTCACCTGCCTTACCAAGGCCCCAACCGATAATGCCATTACCGTCACCAACAACAACGATAGCAGAGAAACTGAAAGTTCTACCACCCTTGGTAACCTTAGTAACACGGTTGATAGCGACCAAACTATCCTTTAATTCAACGTCGCTAGTTATCTTTACTCTATTAATTGCCATTACCTTTAAAATTTAAGTCCACCTTCACGTGCTGCATCTGCTACAGCTTTAACTCTACCATGATACAGATAACCGTTACGGTCGAAGACAACAGTTGTAACACCTGCCTCCTGAGCCTTCTGAGCAATCAGGGCACCAACCTTAGCAGCCTGCTCTACCTTCGGCATAGCTTCCATGCCAAGAGAAGAGGCAGAAGCAAGAGTCTTGCCATTCTCGTCATCGATAATCTGAACATATATCTGCTTGTTGCTTCTAAACACGCTCATGCGCGGACGCTCAGCAGTACCTGAAATCTTATTACGAACTCTGTACTTAATCTTAATTCGTCTTTCAATCTTTGTTGTCATAATTTCCTCTTTTTAAAAATTACTTAGCACCTGCAGACTTACCGGACTTTCTCCGAATCTGCTCACCAACAAACAAAATACCCTTTCCTTTATAAGGTTCAGGCTTGCGGAAAGAACGGATCTTAGCACAAACTTGTCCTAACAATTGCTTATCGCAAGACTCCAACGTAATAAGAGGGTTCTGGTTACGCTCTGACTTAGTCTCTACCTTGATTTCTGCAGGCAACTGGATAAAGATAGAGTGTGTGTAACCCAAGTTAAACTCTACAATATTACCCTTGTTTGAAACACGATAACCTACACCGACCAACTCCATAGACTTCTTGTAGCCCTCGGAAACACCTACGATCATGTTGTTTACCAAAGCACGATACAGGCCATGATAAGCCTGCTTCTGCTTGGTCTCAACATCGCTGTTCTCGTCGATGCTGAATGTCAGCTCGTTGTTCTCGATAGAAACCTTGATAGAAGGATTAATTGCTTGAGACAACTCACCCTTCGGTCCTTTTACGGACACTACATTACCCTCAGAAGTTACAGTTACACCTGCAGGGATGTTAATTGGCAACTTACCTATTCTAGACATAGAATATCCTCCTATAAATTAATATACATAACATAATACCTCACCACCAATCTTCAACTCAGATGCCTCCTTGTCGGTCATAACACCCTTTGAAGTAGAGATGATTGCGATACCCAAACCGTTAATAACTCTCGGCATGTCCTTGTAACCGGTGTACTTACGCATACCCGGTGTAGAAACACGAATCAACTTCTTGATAGCGTTCACCTTGTTTACGGTGTCATACTTCAACGCTACCTTGATAGTACCCTGAGGTCCATCCTCTACGAACTTGTAGTTCAAGATGTAACCTTTCTCGAAAAGGATCTTTGTAATCTCCTTTTTCAAATTTGACGCAGGCACTTCCACAACTCTGTGCTTAGCCTGGATTGCATTACGCAATCTGGTCAAATAATCTGCTATTGGATCTGTCATATAAAATAAGATTTAATTAATCGGGACCGTCCCGACAATATTAAAAAAACATTCTTACCAACTTGCCTTCTTTACTCCGGGAATCAAACCGCTAGAAGCCATCTCACGGAACTGGATACGAGACAATCCGAACTGGCGGATGTATCCTTTTGGACGTCCGGTCAACTTGCAACGATTGTGCAAGCGGATAGGATTGGCATTCTTTGGAATTGACTGAAGTGCGCGAGCTGCCTCATAAGCCTCTGCAGGATCTGCAGAAGTGTTTACGATTTTCTTCAGTGCCGCACGCTTTTCAGCGTAGCGAGCCACCATCTTAGCTCTTTTCACCTCACGAGCTTTCATTGATTCTTTAGCCATATCTCTTAGTCTTTAGAATTCTTAAAAGGCAAACCGAACTCCTTCAAGAGAGCATAACCCTCCTCGTCGGTCTTAGCCGTAGTAACGAAAGTGATGTTCATACCCAAGATACGATCGATAGAATCGATATTAATCTCCGGGAAGATAATCTGCTCCTGGATACCGAGTGTATAGTTTCCACGACCGTCGAACTTAGACTGGATACCCTTGAAGTCACGGATACGAGGAAGAGCTACACGTACGAGCTTCTCAAGGAACTCATACATTCTCTCGCGACGCAAAGTTACCATAACGCCAATCGGCATCTTCTTACGAAGTTTGAACTGAGCGA
>CAZUTW010000066.1:2661-7272 GCA_964623295.1 uncultured Bacteroidaceae bacterium
ACAGCCTTCTGACCGGTGATAGCGGTAATCTCGTTGATAGCAACTTCGATAATCTTCTTATCTGCAGTAGCCATACCCAAACCCTGATTGATAACAATCTTCTTGAGTACAGGAATCTGCATGGCAGAAGAGTAATTAAACTGTTTCATCAATGCAGGAACGATGCGCTCTGCATATTCTTTCTTAAGGCTTGCAGTATTACTCATTACTTGATTTCCTCCCCAGATTTTTTAGCATAACGTACCAACTTGCCGTTCTCATTCAACTTGCGGCCGATACGTGTCGGTTTACCACTCTTAGGATCCAACACATTCAAGTTTGAAATGTGGATAGGAGCCTCTTGTTTTACGATACCACCCTGCGGGTTCTGAGCGCTCGGCTTCTGGCTCTTTGAAACCATGTTCACGCCTTCAACCAGAGCACGCTGCTTGTCGATATAGACTTTCAGTACCTTACCGGTCTGACCTTTGTTCTCACCGGCATTCACGTAAACTGTATCGCCTTTCTTAATATGTAATTTGCTCATTACTTATATCACTTAAACGATTAAAGTACTTCAGGTGCCAAAGATACGACCTTCATGTTTGCAGCACGAAGTTCACGGGCAACAGGACCGAAAATACGACTACCTCTCAGCTCACCAGCATTGTTCAAAAGAACACATGCATTATCATCAAAACGAATGTAAGAACCGTCAGCACGACGAATTTCTTTCTTAGTACGTACAATCAGAGCCTTAGAAACGGCACCTTTCTTAATATCACTAGATGGAATGACATTCTTAACAGAAACGACAATCACATCACCAACAGAAGCATAACGTCTGCGAGTACCACCCAGCACACGAATGCAGAGTGCCTCACGAGCACCGCTATTATCTGCAACTACTAATCTTGATTCTGTCTGTATCATAATTACTTAGCTCTTTCTACAATTGAAACTAATCTCCATCTCTTAGTCTTGCTCAAAGGACGAGTCTCCATGATCAAAACGGTATCGCCATTGTTTGCGTCGTTCTTCTCATCGTGAGCATAGTACTTCTTAGTCTTTGAGATAAACTTACCATAAATAGGGTGTTTCTCCTTAAACTTGGCAGCAACGACAATAGTCTTGTCCATCTTAGTGCTTACCACAACACCCGTTCTTGTCTTTCTTAAATTTCTAGCTTCCATGTGAACCTTTTTTATTTGTTAAGTTCGTTCTGACGCAACACAGTCTTCATGCGAGCGATTGTACGACGAGTCGCCTTAATCTGAGCAGGGTTCTCCAATGGAGAGATTGCATGAGTCAAAAGCAAGTTATTGTACTTTGCCTCTTCAGCCTGAATTCTTTCTGCCAACTCGTTAGCAGGGATTTCTTTAATTTCTGCGATCTTCATAATTAAGCGTTTTTATCGTAATCACGTCTAACAATAAACTTTGTTGTTACAGGAAGTTTCTGTGCAGCGAGGCGCAAAGCTTCCTTAGCAATCTCATAAGACACACCTTCCACCTCGAAGATGATACGTCCCGGAGTAATAGGGAATACATATCCTACAGGATCTCCCTTACCTTTACCCATTCGGACATCTGCCGGTTTCTTAGTGATAGGTTTATCCGGGAAGATACGAATCCAAATTTGTCCTTCACGCTGCATGTATCTTGTTACAGCGATACGAGCAGCCTCAATCTGACGACCGGTAATCCAGTGTGTATCGAGTGATTTGATACCGAAGCTACCAAATGCAAGTTGGTTACCTCTCTGGGCATTACCCTTGCAACGACCTTTTTGAGGTCTTCTATATTTTGTTCTTTTAGGTTGTAACATAGTTTCAAAAATTACCGATTGTTATTCTTCTTCTTACGGAAGTTCTTACCACCGTTATTACCGTTTGAACGTCCATTCTCCTTAGTCTGAGTGAAGTTAGGAATAAGATCCTTCTTACCATAAACCTCACCACGGCAAATCCACACCTTGATACCGAGCAAACCTACCTTAGTCAGAGCCTCTGCCTGGCAGTAATCGATATCGGCACGAAGGGTATGCAGCGGAGTACGTCCCTCTTTGAACATCTCCTTACGAGCCATTTCTGCGCCGTTCAAACGACCACAGATTTGAACCTTTATACCCTCAGCACCCATTCTCATAGTGGTAGCGATAGCGTTCTTGATAGCACGACGATATGCAATTTTGCCCTCAACCTGACGAGCGATATTATTCGCTACGATAACAGCGTCGAGTTCCGGACGCTTTACCTCGAAGATATTAATTTGAACATCCTTATCGGTAACCTTCTTCAGTTCCTCTTTCAACTTGTCAACCTCTTGACCACCCTTACCAATGATAAGTCCCGGACGAGCGGTACAAACAGTGATAGTGACAAGCTTCAAGGTACGCTCGATGACAATTCTTGAAATGCTAGCCTTAGCCAGACGAGCATTCAGGTATTTACGGATCTTGCTATCCTCCAGGATGGCATCACCGAAATCCTTGCCACCGTACCAATTAGAGTCCCAACCTCTTACAATACCAAGACGGTTGCTTATTGGATTAACTTTTTGTCCCATACTGTTTCTTATTAATCATTAGTTTTAGTGTCAACGAACAAAGTCACATGATTTGAACGCTTGCGAATTCTGTAACCTCTACCCTGTGGAGCCGGTCTCATTCTTTTCAGAGTAGCACCACCATCAACAAACACCTTGGTTACGAACAGCTCACCGTCTTCCGCCTTACGTTCGTTCTTCTGCTCCCAGTTTGCAATTGCTGAGCGCAATAACTTCTCAACATCAGCAGACGCTGCCTTTGCACAGAATCTCAATGTACCAAGAGCACGGTTAACCTCCATGCCACGAATAAGATCTACTACGTAGCGCATCTTACGTGGTGATGAAGGAACATTCTGCAACTTTGCAAAATACTGGGTCTTAAGGGCCTCTTTTCTCTTTTCAGCCGCTAATTTCTTTCTTGCTCCCATTATATATTTCTTTTTCTTATTTCAAATGAACCTGCTTATTTCTTCTTATTACCTGCATGGCCACCGAACTTACGAGTAGGTGCAAACTCACCCAACTTGTGTCCTACCATGTTTTCTGTAACATAAACAGGAATAAATTTATTACCGTTGTGAACTGCAATAGTATGACCCACGAAATCCGGGGAGATCATTGAAGCTCTAGCCCAAGTCTTGACTACGCTCTTCTTACCGCTCTCATTCATAGCGAGAACTCTCTTTTCGAGCTTCACCTCGATATATGGACCTTTTTTTAATGAACGACTCATAATTTACTCAATTAACTTATTTATTACATCTTTCAATAATATACTTGTTTGACTGCTTCTTAGGAGCTCTAGTCTTCAAGCCCTTAGCATACAAACCTGTGCGTGAACGTGGGTGACCACCGGACTGACGACCTTCACCACCACCCATCGGGTGATCTACCGGGTTCATAACAACACCACGGTTGTGAGGACGACGACCCAACCAGCGAGAACGTCCGGCCTTACCGGAGCTTTCGAGAGCATGGTCAGAGTTACCTACGCTACCAACAGTAGCCTTACAAGTACTAAGAATCTTACGAGTCTCGCCTGAAGGCAACTTAATAACGCAGTAATTACCCTCGCGAGAAGTCAACTGAGCAAAATTGCCGGCTGAACGAACGAGCAAAGCTCCCTGTCCCGGACGCAACTCAATATTATGAATCACTGTACCAACCGGTATATTCTGCAAAGGAAGTGCATTACCAATCTCTGGCGCTGCATTTTCTCCGGACATCAAAGTAGTACCTACTTCCAATCCGTTAGGAGCAATAATATAACGTTTCTCACCATCTGCATAGTACAACAGAGCGATACGAGCCGAACGGTTAGGATCATACTCAATTGTCTTTACTACAGCTGGAACTCCATCTTTTTCTCTCTTGAAGTCGATGAAACGGAATTTTCTCTTATGACCGCCACCGTTGTAACGCATAGTCAGGCGACCGTCATTGTTACGACCACCTGTTGAACGCTTACCGTATACAAGAGATTTTTCTGGTACGGATGCAGTAATCTCTTCAAAAGTACCAATAATCTTGTGTCTCTGCCCTGGAGTTGTGGGCTTAAATTTACGTACTGCCATCTTTTATTTAAATATTGCTATAAAAATCAATAACATCGCCTTCCTTCAGGGTAACGATAGCCTTCTTGTAGGCATTCGTACGACCCTTTACAAGGCCGGCACGTGTGTAACGTGACTTAGTCTTACCGGCATACTTCATAGTGTTTACGTCGGTAACGGTCACGTTGTACAGAGCTTCAATCTCTTTCTTAATCTCGAGCTTGTTAGCTTCCGGACGAACAATGAAGCCGAACTTGTTCTGCTTCTCTGTAATTGCGGTCATCTTCTCAGTGACCAATGGTTTTACTATATATCCCATGTCTTAATTACTTGTTTAATACAGTGTCAACAGCCTTCAATGAATTCTCTGTAATAACCATCACCTCTGCGTCCAGAACACTATAAGTATTCAGTGCGGATGCAATAGCCATCTTAACACCCTTAATATTACGAGCTGACAAATATACTGCTTTATTTGCTTCCGGCAAAACAAACAAGGACTTCTTATCTGCTACGTTAAGATTTTTTTG
>CAZUTW010000067.1:0-7021 GCA_964623295.1 uncultured Bacteroidaceae bacterium
CGACCTTTCTTCTCTTGAATTCCTTCTACGATATTCTTTATCAAAATGTCTTTTACCATATAACATGTAATATTGAGTTGCAAAGGTACAAGTTTTTTTTCATATCCGAAAATCTAAATATAAAATAAGGTGGAATTTTCATTTTTTTGTGCATTCGGGGGAGGCAAAATAGAAAAATTCGCCTTTTTGTGCATTTTTTTCGCCAAATGTTTTGGTGTTTTAAAATAAAGTCGTACCTTTGCACCCGTTAAACAAAACAACACATAACATTGGGCTATGGTGTAATGGTAACACTACAGATTCTGGTCCTGTCATTCTTGGTTCGAGTCCGAGTAGCCCAACTAGAAAGAACGCTGATTCCGGTCAGCGTTCTTTTTTTGTATCCCCTTTCATCGGGAGATGCTTTTTCGGGGTGGGCAGGAACAATAAAAATGTCCACGAGCGAATCTTCCGATAGGTTCGGGAGTGGCTCGTGGACGCGAAAAAGTATAAAATTCTATAGGTGGGGGGGGGAGGCTGTTTACCGCAAGGATTCGCTGATGATCTTGGCGGCGGTGTCGGCTGCGGGGTTGGTACCCAAACGATGGGCTACGAGGTCGTAGCCTTGCAGTACCTCTTCGCGGCGGTTGCCTCCTTTTAATATTGTCGATAGTTCGTTGCGTAGGGTGTGGTAGTTCATATCGTCGGCTACCAACTCGCGTACTACTTCTTTGTCGGCTATGAGGTTTACCAGGGAAATGTACTTAACCTTGAGCAGGAGTTTGCGCAGTACCTTTATAAACTTGCCGCACGGTACGTAGTAGCACACTACTTGTGGCACACGGAAGAGGGCGGTCTCGAGGGTGGCGGTACCCGATGTCACGAGGGCTGCCTCGGAGTGCATCAGGAGTTCGTAGGTCTGGGCGTAGATGACCTTTACGGGCATCTTCTCCAATACACTTCTATAAAAACTTTTCTCTATGGAGGGGGCGCCTGCCACTACCAGTTGATAGGTGTCGGCAAAGTGGGAGGCGGCTTTTACCATGATGTTCAGGTTGTCTTTTATCTCTTGCTTACGGCTGCCTGCCAACAGGGCGATGATGGGTTTGGGGGAGAGATGATTGTTCTTACGAAAGTCCTCATCGCTCACGGTGTCTTGAGTGCGATACTCGGTTACTTCGTCCATGGTGGGGTTGCCTACGTAGTCTATCTTGTAGTTGTGTTTTTGATAGAAGGGTACCTCGAACGGAAGGATGGAGAGCACCTTGTCGACATCTCTGCGGATGTTCTTGATGCGGTGTTCCTTCCAGGCCCATATCTTGGGGGATATGTAGTAGTAGACGGGGATGCTGCTGTGACGCTTCACGTACTTGGCAATGGAGAGATTGAATCCGGGATAGTCTACCAGAATGAGTACATCTGGGTGCCATGCAAGGATGTCTTCTCTGCACTTTTTCATGTTGCTCAAGATGGTTCCAAGATGCATCACTACGGGGACAAAACCCATGTAAGCCAAGTGTTTGTAGTGCTCCACCCGGGTGCCACCCACTTCGCTCATGAGGTCGCCTCCATAGAAGCGAAATTCCGCTTCCGTATCGCGCTGTGCCAAGGCTCGCATCAGGTGGGATGCATGCAGATCGCCGCTCGCTTCTCCTACAATCAGATAATATTTCATTTTACTTTTTCAAGTTCTTTTTCAGTTCATCAATATAAGCATGTGCCGTTACGTCCATTTGTGTGGGGGTGATGGCTACGTAGCCGTGTGCCAAGGCCCATTCATCGGTATCCTCGGCTTGGGGTTCCAGGTTGATGAAGGTGCCGGTCATGCGGTAGCACTCGGTACCGTCTTCCCGTACATCGGGAGTGCACTCCTGTCGCCACTCGGCACGGGTCATGCGACACACGCGTATGCCTTGGAACGTCGGTATAGGAGGATAGTTAACGTTGAGACAGATACCGATGGGGAGCCCTTCTCGCAGCACCATCTCCGTAATCTCCCGTACGGTGTCTGTGAGCGGGGTAAAATCGGCATCGGGGTCGTGGTCGCACAAGGAGAAACCTACCGAAGGAACGGCCTTCATACAGCCCTCCATGACCGCTCCCATGGTGCCCGAATAGTGCACATTGACCGACGCATTGCTACCATGGTTTATGCCCGATAGCAAGATGTCCGGTGTGCGCTCCAAGGCGTGTTCCAAGCCCACCTTCACGCAGTCGGCAGGTGTACCGTTGCACGCATACACCTTTACTCCCTCCTCCTCTCTCATCAACGTAAGGGATAGCGGTATGCACGGGGTGAAGCTGCAGCCGGCACCCGAACGGGCAGAATCGGGAGCTACCACCACCACATCGCCCAGAGTTCGTACCATATCTACCAAAGCTGCAATACCTTTTGCCGCATATCCATCGTCGTTTGTTATCAAAATCAACGGTCTGTTCGCCATATTAATGTCTATAATGTATAAATTCCGGCTGCAAAAATACAAAAAAACACGATAAAACATAGAAAATTAAAAGAAAATACTTATCTTTGCACCAAAGTAAACGAATCTAAAGGTTTTCAACAACTAAGATAAGTTATCAACAAAACGAGCATCTTATGATTCTTTTTTTAGGATTCTAAAAGAAATTGCCGTATATTTGCACCATGTTAATGAAAATATTATGGGAAGAATAATTGCTTTAGCCAATCAGAAAGGTGGAGTGGGAAAGACCACCACATCCATGAATCTGGCCGCATCGCTTGCCACTTTGGAGAAGAAAGTATTGTTGGTCGACGCAGATCCGCAAGCCAACTCCTCCTCCGGACTTGGCGTAAATGTGCAGGAGGTGGAGTGTTCCATATATGAATGCATCATCGACAAGGCCGATGTCCGCGAGGCTATCTATACAACGGATATCGAGAAACTGGATATCATACCGTCGCACATCAATCTTGTGGGGGCGGAAATTGAGATGCTCAACATGCCGAACCGCGAAAATATCATGAAGGAGTTGTTTGCTCCGCTCAGAAAGGAGTACGACTATATCTTGATAGATTGTTCGCCGTCTTTGGGTCTTATCACGGTGAATGCGCTTACGGCTGCCGATTCCGTGATTATACCGGTGCAGTGCGAGTACTATGCACTGGAGGGTATCAGTAAGTTGTTGAATACAATAAAGATTATAAAGTCTAAACTAAACCCGAAACTGGAAATAGAGGGCTTCTTGCCTACCATGTACGACAGTCGATTGCGATTGGCACGACAGGTGTACGACGAACTGAAACGTCACTTCCAGTCCATGGTTTTCAATACGGTGATTCAGCGTAATGTTCGCTTGAGCGAGGCTCCGAGCCACGGCGTTCCGGCGATACTCTACGATGCGGAGTCCATAGGTTCCAAGAACCACTTGGCACTGGCGCAGGAAATCATCAACAAGCATAAATAAGAGGTATATATGGCAGTGCACAAAAAATACGGTAATGTATTGGGACGCGGATTGGATGCGCTAATTTCTACCGAAGAGGTGCATACGTCCGGGGCTTCCGGCATTAGCGAAATAGATATAACAAAAATACATGCCAACCCGAACCAGCCGCGTAAGGATTTTGAACCTACAGCGCTGCAGGAGTTGGCGGATTCCATCGCTCAAATCGGCATCATACAACCTATTACACTGCGTAACATGGGGGATGGTACATATCAGATTATTGCGGGTGAACGCCGATGGAGGGCTTCGCAGATTGCGGGACTGGCTACCATACCGGCATACATACGCACGGCGGACGACGAGAACGTGATGGAGATGGCGCTGATAGAGAACATACAGCGCGAGGATTTGAACTCCATAGAGATTGCGTTGTCGTATCAGCACTTGATGGAGCAGTATGGCATGACGCAGGAGCGACTGAGCGAACGGGTGGGTAAGAATCGTGCTACGATTGCAAACTATCTGCGATTGCTCAAGTTGCCGGCTCAGGTGCAGGTGGCGCTGGAGAAGAAGGAGCTAGACATGGGGCACGCTCGTGCTCTGCTGGCTCTGAACGACCCGCAGAAACAGCTCAAGGTGTTCCACATGGTGCAGACGGAGGGACTGTCGGTACGCAAGGTGGAGGAGGCGGTGAAGGCTTTGAACTCCGGTGAAACCGTAAAGGTGGGGGGCAAGAAGATAAAGCCGAAGGACAATGCTTCGGAGTTGTACACACTGCTCAAAGAGCAGCTCTCGGCTTTGTTCCAAACACGCGTACAACTGCAGTGTTCCGACACGGGCAAGGGTAAAATAACCATTCCGTTCTCCGACGAGAGTGAGATGGAAAGGATAATGGAAATATTTGACAGGATAAAAATTGAGAACTAAGAGGTTTATGAGCGTGCATCGGTTGGCCTTGCTACTTGCGTATTGCTTGCTGCCCGCAGCGGTACAGGCACAGACGGAGGAGAAGGAGGAGGTGACGACGGTGCCGACAATGAATGCCGATTCCTTGGAGATGCAGCGAGTGGACTCCTTGGTGGCCAGCATGCAGGAGGAGGCGGAAGAGAGGGCTTCGAGCTTGACGGAACTTAGCGAAAAGGACTCTATTGCTATAAATAAGGAGTTGGAGAAACTGAAACGCAAGAAACAGTTTATCCCCGACCCTCAACGGGCTTTGTGGTTGGGATTGGTCTTCCCGGGAGGTGGACAGATTTACAACCGTAAATTCTGGAAATTGCCTATCTTCTATGGTGGATTGGTGGGATGTGCGTATGCGTATTCCTGGAACAACCAGATGTATCGAGACTATGCACAGGCGTATCTGGACCTCATGGACGATGACCCGAATACCAAGAGCTACGAACAGATGTTGCCGCTCAAATACTCCATAACGGGACAGGAGTCGCGCTTCCAGGAAACCTTCCGCCGCAAGAAGGATTATTATCGTAAGTATCGCGATTTGAGCTTGTTCTGCATGATTGGCGTCTATCTGCTTTCGGTGGTGGATGCTTATGTGGATGCTCACTTGTCGGTGTTCGATATCTCCGAGGATTTGTCGCTACACATAGAACCGGCGGTGATACAGAGGAGCAGCCGTGTGACGAGCTTGGGCGATTGCGCTTACGGACTGCAGTGCAGCCTCAACTTTTAGAGAACGATTATGAAACAATACATTTATATATTGATTGGGTGTATCGTGTGTACACTTTGCCCTACAGTCGTGTGGGCTCAAGAAGAGACGGATTTTTTGGACGATGAGGGGGAGGATATCGAGATGCCTGAGGGTATGTTCCAGGATATCGATAGCATGTTGCACGAGTGGCGTACCCGCAACATACTGGATGCCGATGAGGAGTGCTCATACACGAGCTCCGCTCCCGAATTTAGCGATGATATCTATGTACAACGATTGAGCGCGCTGCCTACGGTTATGGAGATGCCGTTCAACCCTATTGTGCGTCGATTTATAGAACAATACAACCACCGTTTGCGTTATTCCGTTCCCTACCTCTTGGGGGCTATCTCCTACTACGAACCTTTCTTCGAGGAGGCGCTGGAGGTGTATGGTTGTCCGTTGGAGCTGAAATACTTGCCGATTATAGAATCGGCTCTGAACCCGAACGCTACGTCGAGTGCGGGGGCTGCAGGATTGTGGCAGCTTATCGTGACCACGGGTAGACGATACAACCTGGAGGTAAACAGTTTGATCGATGAGCGTAGAGACCCGGTAAAGTCGTCGTATGCAGCGGCTCGCTATCTGCGCGATTTGTACAAGATATTCCAGGACTGGACACTGGTGATTGCGGCCTACAACTGTGGACCGGGCAACGTGATTAAGGCGATTCATCGTGCCAACGAGGAGCGTGATTACTGGAGCATCTACCCTTATCTGCCGCGTGAGACTCAGGGATATGTGCCGGCATTCATTGCTGCCAATTACATTATGAACTATTATAGTGAACACAATATATGTCCCATGAAACCGCGTATCCCGGTGAGTACGGACACGGTGACGGTGAACCAAGACATCGATTTGAGACAGATTTCGGAGATGTGTGATGTGAGCTTGGAGGCGCTGAAGACCTTGAACCCGCAGTATCGCACTACGTTGGTGCCGGGGTCCTACAAGGAGAGTACCATACGCATACCGCAGAAGGCGATCGGTACGTTTATCTCTTGGGGCGATTCCATCTACCAATACCGGGCGGACGAGTGGCTTACCAAACGTTCGGTGGTGGCGGTCAACGAGACGGCGGTGGCGAGCAACACGGGTAAATCGTCCGGCGGACGGGGAAAGGGTCGCTCTGCGGGCCGACACGAACGGAGCAAAAACGTAGTGGTACGCAAGGGAGATACCTTGAGTTCCATTGCCAAGCGCAACGGCACTACCGTGAGTCAACTCAAGAGAATCAACGGATTGCGTGGCGACAATATACAACAAGGAAAGAGTATCCGAGTAAAATAACCTGAAAACAGCTGAGGGTATGGAGAATCTGAATGATCAAGAACGAAAGGAAAATCAGTTGGTCGAAGAGGCCTTCCAGCGTCTGCTCAAGACTTACCTCGATTCCAACCATCGTCGCAAAGTGGAGATTATCACAAAGGCGTTCAACTTTGCGCGACAGGCACACAAGGGCATCCGCCGCTTATCGGGTGAGCCCTATATATTGCACCCCATCGCCGTAGCACAGATTGCGTGCGAGGAGATTGGACTGGGGTCTACCTCTATCTGTGCGGCACTGCTGCACGATGTGGTGGAGGATACCGACTACACGGTGGAGGATATAGAGAACCTCTTCGGTGAACGTGTGGCTAAGATAGTGGATGGTGTGACCAAGATTTCGGGGGGTATCTTCGGCGACCGTGCTTCGGTGCAGGCGGAGAGCTTCAAGAAGTTGCTGCTCACCATGAGCGACGATATTCGTGTGATCCTTATTAAGATATCCGACCGTCTGCACAACATGCGTACGTTGGCTTCGCAACCGCCCAACAAGCAGTATAAGATTGCGGGGGAAACGTTGTACATCTATGCCCCTATTGCCAATCGTCTGGGACTGAACAAGGTGAAGGAGGAGTTGGAGGACTTGAG
>CAZUTW010000068.1:0-5042 GCA_964623295.1 uncultured Bacteroidaceae bacterium
TGATGAAAGATGCCGATATGCGCCAACAAATGGGCATGCAAGGGCAGAAAGACATACAACGTTACTCCATTGATACCGTTATGGCTCAGTGGATGCAACTATTTGAATCACTACGAAAGAAAAGAAACAACAAAATATGATACCTAAAATCATTCACCTCTGCTGGCTGAGCGGCGATGCATACCCTACCAAGATAGCCAAATGCATAGCTTCGTGGAAGAGATTTCTTCCGGACTATGAGATTATGTTGTGGGACACCCATCGTTTTCCGCTATCGCAAAGCGACTGGGTGCGAGAGGCTTACGGGTGTAAAAAGTATGCTTTTGCCGCCGATTATATTCGTTTTTATGCTCTGTATCACCACGGAGGCATCTATTTGGACTCCGACGTGGAGATTCTTCGTCCATTGGACGACTTACTATCACACCCCTATTTTATGGGGGCTGAAAAGGCTGGTACCATAGAGGCGGCTGTAATGGGAGCGGAACCGGGGGCGGAATGGGCAAAACGTTGCTTGGACTATTACGAAGGTAGACACTTTTTACAGCAGGATGGCAGCATGGATATTCGCAAACTTCCGGAGATTATGGTGGAGGTCCTTAAGGATTGGAAACCGATGCGAGTGCTCACTACCGACGAAGCTAAGCACTTGACGCCTAATGATTACGAAAAGAACCTTATCGTGCTTCCGGACGATTACTTCTCTCCAAAGGTGTTCGACTCTCGCGAGGTACTGATTACACCGCAGACGTATGCCATTCACCACTATAGCAACTCGTGGTTTTCTCCCAAGGCGAAGGCGTATTATCGTACTCGTTCGCTACTCATACGTATACTTGGATACAAGGTGGTACGGAAGTTGGAGTGTACATTGTTTCCCAATAAGTTTAAATAGGTATCATGGCACGCAAGATTGTTTATTGCATCCCATCGCTGCACATACATGGGGGTATGGAACGAGTAGTAACACTGAAAGCCAACTACTTGGCGGATTGTGCCGGTTACGATGTGTACATAGTTATGACCGATGCCAAGGGAAAGGCTCCCTTCTTCCCGCTATCCCCCAAAGTACATTTGGTTCAGTTAGACGAGGATTTTGAGGAACTTTGGGACCAACCGTTGTGGCGACGTATCATCTTATACGTGAAGCACCGGCGGGGCTATCGCCGCAAGCTCACACAGTTTCTCATGGATTTGCGCCCGGACATCACCATTTCTACGCTGCGACGCGAAATAAACTTTCTTTGCGACATACCCGATGGGAGTAAGAAGATTGGTGAAATACACATGAACCGGAAATACTTTCGCACGCTTTCTCACGAGGGGTGCTTGCGGGGTATTTATCGTGCGCTTCAAAAATATTGGGAACGCCAACTGATACATTCTTTGAGCAAACTGGACGCCTTTGTGGCACTAACCGATAGGGATGCACAGCAGTGGAAAGAGTTAAACAACGTACATGTAATACCCAATCCGCTTGCGTTTTACGAAGAACATCCGAAACGTGTTGAAAACAACACTGCTATGGCCATGGGGCGTTTTTGTCACCAGAAAGGATTCGACCTCTTGGTACAGACTTGGCAGAAGGTGGTTCCGCAACATCCGGACTGGGCTTTGCACTTCTACGGTGATGACGGAGAAGAATTTCGTCGCTATATAGCTCAATACAACATGGAGGGAAGTTGCTTTTCCCATCCCTTTACAGACGACACACAGGCAGCTATGAATAGACATTCTTTCTTTGTCTTAGGTTCTCGTTTCGAGGGATTTGGCATGGTAATGGCGGAGGCTATGGCCTGCGGACTGCCGGTAGTGGCATTTGATTGTCCGTTCGGTCCACGCGAAATTATTCACGATGGAGAGGACGGCCTCCTGGCAAAAGCCGAGGATACGGACGACCTCGCCGATAAACTCTGTAGAATGATAGAAGACGCGCCCCTGCGCCAACAGATGGGAGAACGTGCCCACAAGAATATACGCAGACTGCATATGGAGAAGATAGGCAGAATGTGGACAGATTTATTTGACGAACTAATCTCATCGGAATCATGAAATTAGCATACATACATCACTCCTTAGCCATACATGGAGGATTGGAACGGGTGTGGGCAGACAAGATAAATTATCTGGCGGAGCAACCGGGATACGAAATTGTGCTCATCACCACGGATCAGTGTGGACAGCCGTTTGGCTACCCTCTTTCGCCGCGCGTTCGACACATCGATTTGGGCGGCATACGCTACCATTCCATTTATCACCACTCTTATCCGCGTAGATTTTTCGATATTCATCGGTTTAAAAAGGATTTTTGCAAACGATTACAAAAAATTCTGGAGGAGACAAGACCGGACATTCTTATTGCGAATACGTCCTTTTGTCCGGAGTGGATTGCACGAGTCCCCTATCCGTGTAAGAAGATTGTAGAGGTACACATAACATATCTTTTCACCCTTAAGGCTGGTCCAAAGCATAAAGGAGAGATGCCCACGTGGCGGTATTGGCTCAAAGCGCAGTACGACAAGATGTTTTTAAAATCACTAACGCACTTCGATGAGTTGGTTACACTGACGCAGGAGGATTGTAGGGATTGGAGCAAGCACCGACACGCCGTGTGCATTCCCAATCCTCTGACCCGCTTCCCCGATGCTACGCACGATGGCGTGGAACGAAAGCGCATCATCGCCGTGGGACGTTTGTATGGTGAGAAAGGATTTGACTTGTTGGCGGAAGCTTGGGCTATGATTTGCATGCGACATCCCGATTGGAAAGTTACCATCTTTGGCGATGGCAACGAGAAAGCTCAGATAGAAGCTTGCATCCGGCGACTGGGAGTTGAGGATTCGTTGACCATCCATCCTTCGGTGTCCGATATATATGGGGAGTATCTGCAATCCGATTTTCTGGTTCTCAGTTCTCGTTTCGAAGGATTCGGATTGGTACTTATAGAGGCCATGTCCTGCGGTATTCCCTGTGTGTCGTTCAACTGTCCGTTGGGTCCCGGCGAGATTATCACCGATGGCGTCGACGGTTTGCTGGCTCGCAACGGAGATGTATCGCACCTTGCCGAACAGATGGAGTACATGATAACGCACCCGGAGGCGCGACTCGAAATGGGGAAAGCGGCTATCCGCAAGGCTCAACGATACGACAAAGAAAAGATAATGCGGCAGTGGATGCAACTTTTTGAAACAATTATAGCACGAAAGTGAGAAAAAAAGGTTACCTTTGCTTGTCACTACAAAAAAGATACGTAATAATAGATATACATGAACGAAGATACAAACAGAAAAACATCGGAAACGTGTGATGCCGAGGAGTCTTGGGATCTTATTATACGCCCGAAAACCAAATTACTGAGCATAGACTATAAAGAACTTTGGCGCTACCGCGACCTTTTGGTTATGTACGTAAAACGCGATATCGTTACTTTCTACAAACAAACCATCTTGGGACCGCTGTGGTTCGTTATACAACCATTGCTCACTACACTTATGTTTATGTTTGTGTTTGGAGGAATAGCGGGAATTAGTACCGATGGACTGCCGCAAGCGTTGTTCTACATGGCGGGATTGCTGTGCTGGAACTACTTTGCCGATTGCCTGAACCGTACATCGGATACCTTCAACGCCAATCAACATGTATTCGGAAAGGTGTATTTTCCCCGACTTGTGGTGCCCATAAGTATTGTGATATCCAACCTTATAAAATTGGGCATACAGTTCTGTTTGTTTCTGGCTATCTACTTGTACTACATTGTCTGCTGGGGGTACTCTATCGAGATAAACGCGTACGCATGGTTGGCACCGTTCATGATTTTGCTCTTGGCAGGACTGGGACTGGGTACGGGGCTTATCATCACCTCGCTTACGACAAAGTATCGCGACCTTAAGTTTCTGGTTTCCTTTGGTGTACAATTGTGGATGTACGCCACCCCCATCATCTATCCGCTCTCCGTAATGCGCGAAACAAAAGGGGCATACATGTGGGCCATTTGGGCCAATCCGCTGACGGGTATCATAGAAACGTTCAAGTTTGGATTCCTGGGGCAAGGTACGTTCCACTGGTATGCCGTGGGATACTGTACACTGGTGACCGCGATTGTTTTACTGTGCGGCATCCTTACATTCAATAAGGTGCAACGTGCATTTATGGATGTTATTTAATGGAGGACTGAAATTATGAGCAAGTATACGGCAATAGAATTTGAGAATGTAGGTAAGCAATACGCGCTGGGCTCCATCAGTACGGGCACGTTGAGCCGCGACCTTAACCGTTGGTGGGCTATGCTGCGGGGCAAGGAGGATCCTTACTTGCGCATAGGTGAAACAAACGACCGTACACAGAAGTCGGAATCGGGGTTCGTGTGGGCGCTCAAGGACATCTCTTTCCAAGTGGAACAGGGTGAGGTTCTGGGTATTATCGGCAAAAACGGTGCGGGTAAGTCTACCTTGCTGAAGCTGCTGTCTCGTGTCACCACGCCTACGGTGGGTGAGATTCGTGCTCGTGGACGTATCGCATCGCTCTTGGAAGTGGGTACAGGTTTCCACATGGAGATGACGGGACGTGAAAACATCTACATGAACGGTGCCATCATGGGTATGACACGACAGGAGATTACACGTAAACTGGATGAGATTGTGGACTTTGCCGGTGTGGAACGTTACTTGGATACGCCGGTGAAGCGCTATTCTTCGGGTATGACGGTGCGCTTGGGATTTGCCATAGCAGCACACTTGGAACCGGAGATTCTGGTGGTGGACGAGGTGCTGGCTGTGGGCGATGCGGAGTTTCAGCGCAAAGCTATCGGCAAGATGCAGGATGTAGCGAAGGGCGAAGGACGTACGGTCCTGTTCGTAAGCCACAATATGGCTTCGGTTCGCAGTTTGTGTACCAAGGGATTGATTCTCAAAAACGGTTGCATAGATTATACCGGGGATATAAAATCGTCTATCGACCGGTATCTGGAGAACTATAATACCGATATCTCCGAACGTATTATAGACTCTAAGAAATGGGTGAAGGCGGGACTTACCATCCGAAAG
>CAZUTW010000068.1:5142-6897 GCA_964623295.1 uncultured Bacteroidaceae bacterium
CGAACGTATTATAGACTCTAAGAAATGGGTGAAGGCGGGACTTACCATCCGAAAGATTGAGGTGAATGGTTCGGAAGAAACATCCATTGATTTAACGAGTAAGAATCCATACCTAGAGGTCCTTATTGAGGGCACCTGCGAGGAAGATTGGAATACCGATCTCATGGTAACCATAAAGAGCAAAGAGGGAATTCCACTCATGACGTATGCCTTGGGGCACAGCGATGGAACAATCACTCATTTTCCGAAGGGAGATTTCACCATTCAAAAACGCATTGCACTTCCTGAACGCATCAATCGAGGTACACTCCGAATGGATATTTGCCTCCACCATCCCATGGTGGAATGGCAAATGAAGATGTTCGATTGTTGCACGTTGGAATGCGAAGGATTTGTAAAAGAATTCGGCAATGTAATGGATATGACGGAAAAAGGTTTGCTTTCCTTGGATTCGTATTAAAACAAAGATGCAGCGCTTTTACCGACGCTGCATCTTTGTTTTATGGAGTTACACGACCGAATTGACAATTCTCCCGGCGATGAAATCGCGGAGGTTCTCCACGGCTATGCACATGAGCCGGCTGCGTGCTTCGCGTGTTGCCCATGCTATGTGGGGAGTGATGTAGCAGTTCGGTGCGGTCAACAGGGGATTGTCTGCAGAGGGTGGTTCCACGGAGAGTACATCGAGTCCGGCGGCGGCAATGCTTCCGGCGTGCAGGGCTTGTGCCAATGCGGGCTCATCGACCAACGGACCGCGCCCGGTGTTGATGAGAATGGCGGTGGACTTCATCTGCGACAAACGTGCTGCATCTACCAGATGGTGCGTATCGGGCGTGAGCGGACAGTGCAGGGTGACAATATCGGATTGTGTAAACAGTTCATCGAGCGATGCTTTCGTAACACCCTCCGGAAGTTGAGTCTGCGGTTTAGAGGTGTATGCCAATACTTTCATCCCGAAGGCTCGTGCTATGCGGGCGGTGGTGGAACCGATGTTACCGAACCCTACGATACCGATGGTTTTGTCGGACAACTCCATGAGGGGGGTGTCCCAATAGCAGAAGTCGGGGTTACTGCTCCAGCGCCCCTTGCGATTGTCTTCGGCGTAGTGTGCCACTCTTTGCGTTATGTTTAAGATGTGTGCAAACACCATCTGCGCTACGGAATCGGTACTGTAAGCGGGGATATTGGTTACCGTAACACCTTGTTTACGTGCGGCTTCAATATCGACCACATTGTATCCGGTGGCGAGCACACCTATGTAGCGCAGCTCCGGGAGTGCCGCCATCTGCTCGGCGGTGATGACGGTTTTGTTGGTAATAAGGGCTTGGGCTCCTTGTGCTCGTCCCATAAATTCGACCGGTGCGGTGCGGTCGTACACGGTCAGCTCACCGAGTGAGCCCATTGCATCCCAGGACAAGTCGCCGGGGTTGAGGCCGTATCCGTCTAATACTACAATCTTCATATGCTATTCCATTTTATCAAAGTTCGCTAAAGGGCTTGCGATAGGTGCATCCGTTCTTCCATTCGGAACATCCGTAGGCGGTTCTTCCTTTTATAATGTGTCCCTTTCCACACAACGGGCAGGGCTGCCCCTCGATGGATGTTTCAGTTACAGCCGGGGGTACAGGAGCCGTCGGTGCTGCGGTAGGTGTACTTGCGGCAGGTGTAGTAGCTGCGGCAGGTGAAGGACTTGCAGCAGATGTAGTAGCTGCGACCGGTGAAGGACTTGCGGCAGGTGTATCCTTGGCCGCTGAG
>CAZUTW010000069.1:0-6765 GCA_964623295.1 uncultured Bacteroidaceae bacterium
GTAGCGTAGAGATTGACGGCGTTAAGGGTGTTAACCGTGTATCCGACGAGTCCGATTCCGATTTGGCACTCCTGGGCGATTTGGATCCCGACACACACTTGCTCCGTGAGACCTGCGACGGTTTCGTAGAGGACAAGACCGGTATCTTCGACGGTTTGACCATCACCGGTTGCGCTCCATACATCAACTCAAGCAGCGTTTGGGCATCCGACTTCGGTTACTATGTAGAGAACGGCGCTACCTACAGCGGTTTCTGGCCAACCAGCAACGCTACGGTTACCGTTAACGATTTGAAGGCAGGCGACTATGTATTCTACTGCTTGACCGGCGTTGTCAACGCTATTGAAGTACCGGCAGAAGCTACTTCCATAAGCTTCTCTGTTGCTAAGTCAGCATACCTCAACTACATCGACGTTTACACTTGCGACGACGAGGCAGTCGGCATCCAGTCTGCTAAGGCTGAGAGCATCGATGGTCCGGCAGATGTTTACACCATCGACGGTAAGAAGGTGAAGAGCGGCGAGAACATCGCCAAGGCTATTCAGGGCCTCAAGAAGGGTATCTACGTTGTTGGTGGCAAGAAGATTGTCATCAAGTAATTAAGAGTTCTCATCTCTTTACAATAGGCGGCAGGTGCACGTAAGTGTATCTGCCGTCACTCTTTTTATATAGGAACAACAAAAAGGTGATGCGATATAATCGCACCACCTTTTATCTTTTTATCGTTGTGGAGGAATCTTATTCCTTAGAGAACTGATCCTTACCCACGCTGCACAGCGGGCACTCGAAATCATCGGGCAGGTCCTCGAAAGCAACACCCGGCTCAATGCCGGCCTCGGGTACACCTACTTCGGGATCGTACTCCCAACCACAAACGTCACAAACATACTTATCCATAATACGTTTTAAATTTTAAGATTAATACCATCGTCTATATGGCACGCACACATGCGAACCGAGTGCAAACTTACACCTTTTTTACCAAACAGCCGTACTATTTTTCTTAAAAAATATTAAACATTCTTATTTTCTTTTCTTGCTTTGTAGAGCTGCCAGGAGTTGATGCAGTTGTGCCAAACGCTGTAGAAACCACCTACCACTGCCGTTACCGGAGTAAGGAAAGTGTATCCCAACCATATAATAAACACCGTATTCTTCTGTCCGAACGCCTGTCCGCCACAAATCATCTCTCCCTGCTTACCTCCGATTCGTTTGCCCAAATAGAACTGCAACACGCACGCTACCAGAGAAACCAACGCCAGTCCCAACTGATACCATACGGAAACGGTACTGTGCACAATACTCTTCGTTGTCACCGTGATAGCGATAGCCAGTGCCACCGCCCACAAATAGAACGCAAGGTTCGGCACCTTAAGGATGGCACGATGCAGATAGGGCAACAAATAACGCACAACCCACGCCACCATAAGCGGACAAACCAACAACGGGAACACCTTTCCCATCACCATAAAGAGAGCATCCTGGAAATCCAATCCCGGCTGCGGATGCACCATAGGTAAAAAGACCGGAGCCACAAAAGAGATGGCAAGATTGATGATAAGAGTATAGGTAACAATACTACCGGCACTACCGCCCAACTTACCTGTTACCACAGCAGCCGCCGTAGCCGTAGGACAAACAAAGCAGAGCATACCGCCTTCGGCCAGAAGCATTAATCCTTCGTGCTCACGCAAACAAAGAGCAATCGCCACACACAACAGGAACAAGGCCAACTGCACGCACAGCAACCACACATGCCACTTACGCAACTTCAAATCGCTCGGCGCCACCTTACAGAAGGAAACAAACAACATGGCCGCCACCAAGGACGGTTGTATCACCGCAATGGCATCCTCGGCCAGTTTATGTGTCTCCGGCCCCAGTGGCAAAGCCACAAACACAAAGTACGCAACAACTCCCGTAATCATAGAAATAGGGAGTGTCCAATTTTTAATAAACTGAATGATATTCATACCAAATTCCGTTTAAACAACTTACAAGGCGCAAAGTTACGAGTTTTTTAGCCTCGTTGTTCTGAATTTAGTAGTTTTTTTAGAAAATCTTATGCGTACGTATCAATATATGCCGTTTTTCTTGCTGCGTAGTGGCAAAAAGATAAACATCACCCCCCTCGGCAAGTTTAAGCTTCTTCCGCAATTCGGCCACGGAAAGAGGAAAGTTGCGAACGGTGAGATTGGCTTTTTGTACACCGGCAAGCAACGGTTTCACCTCCTTTTTCCCGAATCCGGAGTAGGCATCTATCTCGAAGATGCGTCCCGGGAAACTCTCCACCAACGATTCCGATGTGTAAAGATGGGAGTCGGCATGGAGCTTTTTCACGCCATAACGTGCGGAAAGGAGTTTGTAAGCCCCCGATTTCATGACGGCAGCATTCGGCTCGTAGAGATACCGCTCGGGAGCATCGGCATAGGTTACGGTGGCGTTCTGCTCCTCGCCGCGTGTAAACGTCAACTGCTGTGTCCCATTCACGGCATAATACGTTACGGGAACATCCGTCTCCTCCTTTTTTAATACAAGAAGAAGTTCCTTGCACTCCCCACCCGCAGCCACAATGTGTACCTCGCGGACAAAGCGCAGCTGCTGCATCACCAAACGGATGTCGAGCATGGGGGACAACTTCACCATCACCACATCGGCAAGTTCCACCAAGGTATCTTCCAACAGAGTGAGATCGGGTTCGCAATCGGAAATCGCCACCACCTTGGTACCATTGCTATCCCTGCGAGCAGGATCCAGAAAGAGGAGGTCGACATGCTCCAAGGTGCGGAGATACTCCACCCCATCGCCCTGCACCACGGTTACAGCGCAGTGCGGCGACAGCTTTGGTAGGTTGTGGCGCGCAATCTCGCAAAGCGCCTCGTTGCGCTCCACGTATACGGCACGCTCAAAATGATGCGACAGGAAGGTGAAATCCACCCCGAAACCGGCGGTTATATCCGCCATCGTCCTGCAAGAATCCTTCCCCAACAAACGCTCCACCAACGTACCCTTGTACCGCGCCGTCTCCTCACCGGAACACTGTTCCATGGAGAGGCGCACCGGAAAGAGTATATCCGGAGTAGCAGCCCACAACGGCAACTTCACCTTGGCACGCTGATATCCCTCTATCTGTTGCAAGGCAACGCTCCTATCCACCCCCTCCGGCATGGAGCGCAAGGCGAGTGTATTCACATTGTCGTCCCTGTGCAGGGAGATGTATTGTCGGGTTTCCGGTGTTATGTTCATATCAATACGATGCACTTGCCTCCAGTCCGTTCTCCTGCAAAAGTTTCACTATGCGGTCCAACTCCTCGTGCGTTGCTTTCAGCAAATCGTGGTCGGGCGTTTCACGGTCTATCGTGTAAATCATCACCTGTCGCGGACGAATCTCCTTCACCGCCTCCAACCACGGAAGCACATATTCATCGCCCGTATTATCCACCGATACACCGTTCGATGTACCCTTCATAAACATGGTCTGTATGATGAGTTGACCGTCGAACTGTTTCAAGTTCTCAATAATCTCCTTCACATCGTAGTGCGCATTGGGGCGATCCACGCGACGGATGTATTCCGCATCCACCGTATCCAACTTCAAGATGTTGTTATCGATACGCTTCAGCGCCTCCACCACGGCCGGTTTGTGCAAGAACGTACTGTTGCTCAGCACACTCACCTTGGCACGCGGACACCAACGGTCACGCACCTTCAACACATCGTCCACAATCGCCGCAAAGTCGGGATGTGCCGTAGGTTCCCCGTTGCCCGCAAAGGTAAGCACATCGGGCGAAACCCCCTCCTGCTGCATCTCCTGCAAGGTCTTCTCCAGAGCCTGCGCCACCTCCTCCCGCGTGGGACGCGGGGCATGGGCACGATGTTCCTTATTAAAACCACACTCACAATAGATGCAATCGAAAGAGCACACCTTCCCATCGGCCGGCATCAAGTTGATACCGAGCGAAATACCCAATCGGCGGCTGTGCACCGGACCGAAGATAGGCGATGGATATAATACTGTTGACATAATCTTCTTTATTGTTTATAGGGTTTCGCTAACCACCTATTTTGGCACGCAAACCGTGCGCCTCGAATATCTGCACACAGTGCTTCTGCCACTCCTCCGACGGTGTAGCCATGGCCAAGCCCTCCGGATTGTAGGCGGTAAGCATACGTTCGTGTTTACCCTTACCCACATCGTGGTAGGGCAACAAGTTTATCTCTTCGGGATGTTTCGGCAACGAGGCCAGGAACTCCGCACTTCGCGTTATATTCTCCTCGTCCGCATTCACCCCCTCAATCAACGGGATGCGAATACGATAATCCGCCCCCATCTCCGCAATCATACGGATGTTCTGCAAGATGGTCTCGTTGGGCACCCGCGTAAAGCGGCGATGCGTTTCACTGTCCATGTGCTTCAAGTCCACCAGGAAAAGTTCGCACTCCGCAGCAATACGCCGTATCACCTCGGCCGAAGCATAGAGCGTTGTATCCACACAACGATGGACACCCCGTCGTCCCAACTCCTCCAGAAGCTCCAATGCATATTCGGATTGCATCAGCGGTTCGCCGCCACACAGCGTCACACCGCCCCCACTCTCGAGCATCACGGAGCGCTCCTTCTCCACAATCGCCATAAGGTCCTCCATCTTCCACACCGTGCCACTCATCTCCAGAGCCTTGGTAGGACACTCCTCCACGCACTTACCGCACAAGATGCAGGTAGACTCCGTGGGGCGAATTCCCTCCGGCGTGAGTTGCAGCGCCTGCTGCGGACAGATATCCACGCAACTCCGGCATCCTATGCACTTCATCGCCTTGTACATCTTCTGCTTCTCGGCGGTATAGCTCTCCGGGTTGTGGCACCACACACAGCGCAGGGGACACCCCTTCAAGAAGAAGGTGACACGTATCCCCGGGCCGTCGTTTATGGCGTATCGCTTAACGTCGAATATCAACCTACGCTCCATCAGAAAGACTCGTTCTCGGTACGAGCAATGATGTCGCTCTGCAACTGCTCATTCATATCGTTGAAGAAATCGCTGTATCCCGCCATGCGGACCAACAATCCCTTGTAGGCATCCGGGTTCTGCTGAGCATCGCGCAGGGTTTGGGTATCCACCACGTTGAACTGTATGTGGTGACCGCCCATGCGGAAGTAACTGCGAATGAGCTGTGCCAATTTGTGGAGATCCTCCTCGCGCTTAAGCAACTGGGGAACCATACGGCAGTTCAACAACGTACCGCCACTCTTCGTCTGGTCCAGTTTGCCGAGCGACTTTATGAGAGAAGTAGGTCCGTTGGTGTCGGCTCCATGCGATGGAGAAGTACCATCGGAGATGGCAAAGTGCGCCATACGTCCGTTCGGCGTAGCACAACAAACACTACCGAAGTAGTTGTGACAAGTAGTACTCAACATATTCATACGCGTCTTGCCGCCACGCGTGTTGGGTTTGCCGTCCAGGCACTCCACCAGGTCGTTGTAGACACGCACCGCTATGGAATCGGCATAATCGTCGTCGTTGCCGAAGAACGGAGTACGGTTCAAGATGTACTGACGCATCTTCTCCTCCCCCTCGAAGTTCTTATCGATAGCAGCAATCAGCTGATCCATGCTCCACTTCTTCTCCTCGAACACATGCTTCTTTATGGTAGAGAAGCTATCGGTAGTGGTACCCAAACCACAGCACTGTATGTACTGCGTGTTGTAGCGCGCACCGCCATTATAGTAATCACGCCCCTTGGTGATGCAGTCGTCTATGAACAAACTCAGGAAGGTAGCGGGAGCATAGAGCGCAAACATACGTTCTATGTAGTTGTTCTCACGCATCTTGAGGTGAACAAAGTAGTGCAACTGCTTCAAGAAAGCATCGTAGAGTTGTTCGTAGCTCTCGAAACCACGCGGGTCGCCCGTCTCCAAACCAATCTTCTTACCCGTATTGGGGTCTACTCCGTTGTGGAGCGTTATCTCCAGCACCTTCGGAGTATTCAGGTAGCCCGTGAGCAGATACGCCTCCTTACCGAAGGCACCCACCTCTATACAGCCGGAGCATCCACCCTCACGAGCATCCTCCAGCGACTTACCGTCGCGCACCATCTCCATGGTGTACACATCCGGGTTGAAGACAGACGGATAACCGTATCCCTGACGGATAACGTGGCATCCCGCCATCAAGAAAGCATCCGGCGTTACGTGACTTATGTGGATGGAAAGACCCGGCTGCAACATGTGCAACTCCTCCTGAATCTCCAGGATCATATAGGAGAGTTCGTTGCTACCGTCCTTACCCTCGCGCGTGATACCGCCTATATTGATATTGGCAAAGTCGTTGTAGGTACCGCTCTCCAGCGCCGTAACACCCACCTTGGGGGGCGCAGGTTGGTTGTTGAACTTCACCCACAAGCAGCAAAGCAACTCCTTGGCCTGTTCGCGAGTGATGGTGCCCGCCTCTATCTCGGCCTTGTAGAAAGGATAAAGGTGTTGGTCTATGTGTCCCGGGTTCATGCAGTCCCAACCGTTCAGTTCGGTTACGGTGCCCAGGTGGACAAACCAGTAGGTCTGGATAGCCTCCCACAGGTTGCGGGGAGCATAGGCCGGCACGCGGCGACAAACCTCCGCAATCCTGAGCAACTCCGCCTTGCGCTGCGCATTGCTCTCTTCGGCAGCCATCTTTTCGGCCAAGTCGGCATGGCGATTGGCAAAGAGGATGGCAGCATCGCAACTGATGTCCATAGCCTGCAACTCCTCCATGCGGTCGGTAGCTTCGG
>CAZUTW010000070.1:0-6463 GCA_964623295.1 uncultured Bacteroidaceae bacterium
CATAAAACTCTCCTACGACGATTTCCTGCACAACCCCATGCGAGCAGAAAGATAACTCTATAAACAAAGAAAAATATGAAACCGATACACACAGAAAAGGCGCCGGCTGCGATTGGACCTTACAGTCAGGCGATAGAGGCAAACGGATTTGTGTTTGCTTCCGGTCAGTTGGGACTCGACCCTGCCACGGGTGCATTCCCGGAGGGAGGCGTTCAGGAGCAGGCTCGACAGAGTCTCACAAATGCAAAAGCCATCCTGGAGGCTGCGGGAACCGACTTGTCGCATGTGGTGAAAACCACGGTGTTCCTTTCGGATATGGCCAACTTCGGTGCCGTGAACGAGGTGTATGCCGAGTTCTTTGCCGCTCCCTTCCCCGCTCGTTCCGCCGTGGCGGTACGTGAGTTGCCGAAAGGTGCTCTGGTAGAGGTGGAGTGTATTGCGGTGAAGTAAGCTTCGCTTGTAAACAAAAAAAGAGGGCGCCCGTTGTGAGCGCCCTTTTTTATTATCGTACAATCTTCGGTTTCAATTCGTCCGGAGCATCTTTGGTAAACATGTTTACCGGATCCGCCTGCTCCGTGTACAGGTGTTGCAGCGTCTCCACAGGGAGCGTTATCTCCGGAGCAAAGGCATCGCTCTGCATATACTCCAAGATGGAAGCCCGCAACTGGCGCGCCACGATGCGTTGATCGAGACGGTTGGTGATGTCGAACGTCGTCATGAGCAACTTACCTCCCAGCACATTCGCCTCCACAATCATACCCAACTTACGGCTCACATGCCACGTGTCTATCGGCTGGAAAGGCGATTGATACCCCTCCGGAAACTCGGCAAGGTTCATCACCTGCGCCTTGTTCACCAGTTCCCACCACTGCGTATCCTGCCAATCGTCCGTGCAGAAGTGCGCAAACAGCGGATGTTCCTTGCGGATGTAAGAACCCGTGGTGTGCGGTGCACGCATCTTAAACCAACTGGTGTTCCAGAAAATAGGCATATAGGTCTGCTTCACATCGCTACCATACGTCACCTTCCCCGCTGCCGTAAGCAGCACTTTGCCACCGCGCTTCAGGGTGCGAAGTGCCTCCGCATCGAGCGTATCGCTCACATAGATATTTTTCTCCTTTTGTTTGTTGCCCGCAATCTTAGGCATCTCCAATTGCTGCGGATAAAGGTAGATATCCCATTCGTTGGTGTAGTCTGCTACCTGCACCTGCAGTCGAATCTTGAGCGGCATGCCGGTGGCGTCTACCTCTTTATATATATCCAACGGCACGCGAAGGGTACCCAAGTCTATGTTCTTGCCTACGGGCAGGGTGCGTGCCGTTTGTTTGTATACCAAATCGTTTTGGGGCGTTTCGCATCCCGACGGGTTCTCCGTAGCGCACTCCGTTTTGCCGCACGTAGCCTCGTTGCGGTGTTTCCCTTGGTAGAGCACATCTATGCAGTACGTACTGCTCCCGAGTTCGCCGCTCACGGTCGTCTCCTCGCCCGAGGCCGATGTGCAGGTAAGTGTATAACTCGGAGTAGCCTGCAGGGTGCTGCCGGAAGCATTGTAGAGTTCCACCGGTACCGTCAACGTATCTGCCGTGGTATACACCATCTTAGGCAGTTTTGCCAGCGGTACAACCGGAGCACATGCATGCTTCAGCACCGCTTGGTCGGCAGGGGTGCTGTAACTCTTCTCCTTCCAGAATACATTGAGCGGTCCCACGAGAGCCGTTCCCTGTCCGCTGTAGTCGTTGAGGCCCAGGAGTTGGAACCCGCTGTAGTCGCGGGTACGCAGGTTGCGCTCTATCTCGTACTTGTATGCCAAGTTCTGCAGACGACTGCTGGATGCCAGGAACGCATCCGCCAGGTCGCCCATGTGGTTGTGCTGCAGCAAATCCTCAAAGATATCGAAGTTGGCCGCCTTGTACACACCGGTATAGAGACTCCGCTCCTTAAGATCCGGAAAGGCACACCACTGTCCCTGTTCGTGCGCTATGATCGGCGCGTTGCACACCGTCTCCGTACGTCCGTCCGGCAATGTATCCAAGGCGAGCGCCGATGCCGGAGCCCCCTCCGTAGTGAAGTTGCGCGGACGCAGCAACTGGTCGTAGTAATCGTCGTTGCTCTGTGGTGCCCGCCGATCCCAGTTCAGTCCGCGCGCACCCCCCTTCACATGGTAATCGCTGTTGGCATCCCACGCCCATCCGCCGCCCACCGAGGCAGCGCAGTAGATACGTCGGTTATCCCCGGTGTTGTGCCAATAGTCCACAAACTCGTGGCACCACTTCACCCAGTTGCCCGCAGGTTCGTTGCCCGCCGCCAACATGCAGAAGGAGGGGTGGTTGCCATACGCACGCACCATCCGTTGTGTCTCCTCCATCAAGTATCGGTCTATCGTCATTCCACTCTTGAGTTTCACACCGTGATTGGGCCACGAAGGACCCTCCGGTTGCAGGTAGATACCCACCTTATCGGCCGCAGCAAAGGCAGCCTCCGGGGGGCAATAGGAGTGGAAACGCATGTGGTTGATGCCATAGCTCTTGCACTTTTGGAACAGCTCGGTCCACGAATCCTCGTCCGTAGGGGGAAATCCCGTGAGCGGGAAGTTGCAGTTCTCCACCGTACCGCGCAGCCAGATGGGTTGGTCGTTGCAGAGAATCTGTCGTCCCTCCACCCGAATCTCGCGCATACCGAAGGTGGTCTGCACGCTGTCCTTTCCCACGATGGTGGTCAATGTATGCAGGTTGGGGGTGAACTCACTCCATAGGCTGATATCCTCCGGTGTAGGTATGCGGTATTCGCCCCCTTTGGTATCGCCCTCGGTGGGAGCTACCTCGCGGCCATCCAACAAGAAGCGCGGAGCTTTCTTACCCGGGATGTTTTGTTCCACCTGCACCCGCAGCGAGTGTGTGGACAAGTTGGGGTACACCTGCACGTTGGTGATGTAGGTCTGCGGACGGAACTGCAGCTCCAATCGTCCCACCACACCGTTCCAGTTGCCTTGAGTCTGGTCGGTAACGCTGTGCGAATCCTGTCCCACACACACATTCTCTATGCCGTTGTACACCTTTAGGGTGAGTTCGTTCTCCCTATTATATATTATATAAGGTGTGATATCGAAGCAGTGAGGAACGGAAAGCGAGGAATCGCGTCCCGCCAATTGTCCGTTTACATAGAGCGTGGTTTCTATGTGAGGGCGCTCCAGGAAGAGCAATACACGTTCCCCCTTGTGCTCCTTGCCCACAAACACCGTGCGGTGGTACTGCACCTCGCCCACAAAGTGCTTCTCGGGCGTAAGGAAGAAGGGAAACTTAAGGTTCTCCTGCGCCCGAAACTTCGCCATATAGGGGTTGTAGTAGTAGGAAGAATCGTACAAGCTCCCCGTCCAGTGAGTGTCTACGGTGACATCGTCGCCCAGGTGGTTGGTAAGCAGAGAACCCGGAAGAGAGACAGCAGTACCATCCTGCAACGTCCAAGTGCCCGACAGGTCAATATGTTGTTGTGCCGAAACGGCTGTCATGGCAAATATGCTCATGGCGGTCAGTATAGATTTCATAATTATGATTGGTTGGTATCTTTTGCAAAGGTACATCTTTTTTGCCTATTTTTGTTGAAATCCGTAAGATTGTTTAAGTATAATCTGAAATTTTTGTTATCTTTGTGCCCATTAATCAACAAATAGAAACATGAAAAGAAACAATCGGATGAAAATGCTGTGGTGTCTCTGCGCAACACTCGCTCTGCCCGGCAGTGCCCAAAACGTGAAGGTCTCTTGGCTCACACCGAACATAGTGCATGTGGTGAAGACACCGGAAAACATCTCCATACCCGGTGGCGATTCATCGCGTGTGGTCATAGCCACTCCCGAACCGGTGAAGGTGAAACAATCCACACCGGACAATCATCAACGAATCTACTCCTCCGCACAACTGGTGGTGCGTGTAGACGATGCCGCCCACACGGTACGCTTTGAACGACCGGACGGCACCTGCTTGTTGCAGGAGGGCGCTTGTGCTTTCACCCCCATCACCGAGGGAATAGACGAAGGCCGCTACAAAGTGATGCAATCCTTTGCCCTCGATGCCGACGAACCCATCTACGGCGTGGGCATGTTGCAGAACGGAAAGATGTCGCAACGCGGAGAACATCGACGCATGTTGCAATCCAACCTGGAGGATTACACCCATTTCTTCCAGAGCATCAAGGGATATGGTATCTACTGGGACAACTATTCCCCCACACAACTCGATGACGACGGCACACTCTCGCTAGAGTCGGAAGTGGGGCAGAAGGTGGATTACTACTTTATGTACGGCGGCGATGCCGATGGCGTGATAAAGCAGATGCGCCACCTCACCGGTGAAGTGCCCATGTTGCCGCTCTGGACGTATGGCTTCCACCAGAGTCGCGAGCGCTACAAATCGCAGCAGGAACTGCTGGACGTGGTGCACACCTATCGTGAGAAGGGTATTCCGTTCGACGGTATCATACAAGACTGGCAGTACTGGGGCAGCAACTATACCTGGAATGCCATGGATTTTATCAACGAGGATTTCTCCCGTCCGCAGCAGATGATCGACGAGGTGCACCATCAACACGCCCACTTTACCATCAGTATATGGGCAAGTTTCGGTCCACAGACGCTACAATACCGGGAACTCAACGAAAAGGGATTGCTCTTCGACTTCCAAACCTGGCCACAGTCCGGTCTCGGTTTCTGGCCGCCCCGCATGGACTATCCCTCCGGCGTGAAAGTGTACGATTGCTACTCCCCCGAGGCGCGCGATATCTACTGGAAGTATCTCTCCCGGATGCACAAGATGGGCGTGGACGGATGGTGGATGGATTCTACCGACCCCGACCATCACAGCTTTAAGGAGGCAGACCTGGACGAGAAATGTTCGGCCGGTTCTTATCGTTCCGTGCGCAACCTCTTCCCCTTCATGACGGTGGGAGGCGTGGACGAACATCAGCGGGCAGAAGACCGGGAGAAGCGTGTCTTCATCCTCACCCGTTCCTTCTTTGCCGGACAACAGCGCTACGGTGCCAATACCTGGAGTGGCGATGTGAGTAGTTCGTGGGATTCCTTCCGAAAGCAAGTGCCGCTCTGCCTGAACCACACCTTGACGGCCAATCCCAATGTGAATACCGATATCGGTGGCTTCTTTGTGGGAGCCTACAACACGCAAGGGGGCAACTCCGCCATGCACAATCCGCAGTTCCAAGAGTTGTATGTGCGCTGGATGCAGTTCGGTCTGTTCTGCCCCATGATGCGCAGTCACGGTACCGATGCGTATCGCGAACTCTATTACTACGGCAATCCCGGCGAACCGGTCTACGATGCGCTTGTCAACACGGTCAAGATGCGTTATCGCCTTTTGCCCTACATCTATAGCTTGAGTTGGCAGGTGAGCAAGAACGATGATTCCTTTATGCGTGCGCTCTTCATGGACTTCAAGAACGATACGGAAACCTGGAACAACGGCAAGGAGTTTATGTTCGGTCACAGTCTTCTGGTGTGCCCGGTTACCGATCCGCTCTATACACCCGAGAAGATTGTTCGCACCGATGCCATGACGGGGTGGGACACCCCGAAAGCAGAGGGCGATAACAACGTGTCTACGGTCGACTGGACGGCAACGAAGAACTATACAATCTACCTGCCTGCGGGCGCCGATTGGTACGATTACCGTACCGGTACCAAGTATACGGGCGGACAGGAGTTGGCTGCCGCTGCTCCGCTTGCCTACTCTCCGCTCTACGTAAAGGCAGGTAGCATACTCCCGATAGGTCAGGACCTTCAGTACAGCAACGAAAAACCGTGGGACAACATCACCCTGCAGGTGTATCCGGGTAAGGATGCCACCTTCACGCTCTACGAGGACGAGGGCGATGGCTACGGTTATCAACAGGGTGCTTACACCGAAATCCCCATGCAATGGAACGAAAAGACCCGTACCCTAACCTTGGGTAGCCGTAAGGGCGCCTATCCCGGCATGCTCACCACCCGCACCTTCCGGGTAGGAGTGGTAGGCGGTACCCTCCAAACCGTTACGTACAACGGAAAAACGAAGAAAGTGAAGTTGTAAACAACCGATAAAAAAGAAACTGCCCCGAAAAGAAAGAACTCTTTTCGGGGCAGCATTTTTTTATATGTAAATGAAACTTTATAGCATCATGCTAACCAGTACATACACCCAGTGTGCAATGATAGCAGCACAAAGTCCACCTATGGTATGCGCCAAGATGGCTTTCGGAGTGAGTTCGCGGTAACCTATGGCATCGAGCATGGCCGTATGGGTACTCAGGTATCCACTCCAACACATACCGATGGCGGTGAAAACAGCAATGGCATTGCCGTCCGCCCAACCTTGTGCCACAAACTCCTTCACCAAACTCAAGGAAGCACCTACGGCACCCAAGGCCGTGATGGGGACAGCCACCAAGTGCGGGTCGTTGAAACCGAATACCCAACGGA
>CAZUTW010000071.1:0-6404 GCA_964623295.1 uncultured Bacteroidaceae bacterium
TAAGGTAAGTTTGTTTGTTCTGTATTGTCTCGAGAGAACACGTATCGCCTTTGGTTGGTTCTATGGCTGTCACCTCGTTAATCCATTGAAAACATAGCGTCTCTTTGCGACGAATACTTTTCTATGAGCCATTTCCTTGTCTGATTTCCCGAAGTGCACACTTCATCATGAATAAAGCCATCTTTTATTGAGGTGTAGGTCTTCTATCCATTTTCAAAAAATAGTCAATACCTCAGGTGGCATCATTTAAGCGAGTTATTTTATCCCTTTGAGTGTCACCTCGTAAATGAGAGGTTCATCGGGGGCAATGAGGTCTTTTATGCCTTTGGAACCATAGCCCAAGGCAGAGGGGATGTAGAAGATGTACTTAGAACCTACCGACATGAGGCTTGCTCCCTCGCGGAAACCTTTTATGAGCCCCTTGAGTTCAAACTCCTCGGCGGCATCCTCCCAGAAGAGAGAACCGTCGGCATGAAGCCCGCGATAGCCTACAAGCACTTTGCTCTCCTCGGTAGGCTTCGCTCCTTTGGCACGAGCAACCACCTTGTAACGCAGTCCACTTGCCGTGCGCTTCACTCCCTTTATGTGTTCTATGCTGTCTAGCAAAGCCTTGTCGGCAGCGGAATACGTCAACGTATCTTGGCTGTTCTTGCGTGTGCTTCCGTAGCTCGCAAGCGTACAGAAGCACAGCAAGATGCATATAATAATCTGTTTCATTTTAATCCAACAGAATGAGTGTATACTTTTGCGTACCGATGCCTATGCTTTCACCGTAGTCCAGGGTGTGCATGCCGTGGCGAGAGTCTATGCGCTCTATGAGATGCTTCTTTCCGTGATCCTTGGAAGAACGTACCAAATCGGTGCAGGCTTTATCGAGGGCGATGGGGTCGAGAGAGGCAAGTATGCCGATGTCTCCCATCTGCGGGTCGGCCGGGTGGGAGTCGCAGTCGCAATCTACGGATAGATTGTTGGCCACACTGATATACAATATGTTATCGCCACAATGGTCTATCACCGCCTTGGCTGCCTCGGCCATGGATTCCAGGAAATCATCCTGCTTCGGGAGGTTCTGCCATAGTATCTTCGGGTCGGTCAACTTACCGGCAGAGTGGATGTATGCCTTACCGTTGGAGGAGGCTATACCGATGGAGATGTTCTTTATGGCACCCCCGAAACCACCCATGGTGTGACCCTTGAAGTGGGACAAGACCACGGTAAAATCGTAGTCCAGGTAGTGAGAACCCACAATATCCTTCTCCAGGTGCTTACCGCCTACAACCGGGAGTTCCACCTCGCCGTCGGCATCCATGATATCTACCGTTGCAATGGAGGTAAAACCATGATCCTCTGCCGCCTTACGATGCGCCTCGGTATTGGCACGTCCGCCGCCATAGGCGGTATTGCACTCCACAATGGTGCCCTTCACCTTCTTTACCAGTGGGGCGATGAGCGCCGGTTGCAGGTAGTTGTTACCGCCGGGTTCGCCCGTGGAGAGTTTCACCGCCACATGCTTACCCTTTGCCTTGCGGCCTAGAGCTTTATAAATCTTCACCAGATTCTCGGCATTAATCTCCTTAAAATAATACACTTTTGCCGGTTCCTGCACTTTGGTTTCCTGCGCAGCAACCCCCATTACGGCCCCTATCAGGAGTAGAGGCACCAACATTCGTTTTGCTAATTTCATCCTATTGTTCTTTTTTATTGTTTCTAAAATGTCCATTTAAATCCACCCGCCGCGGTAAATCCCGGCATACGGTAGCCTTCGTTTATCTCGTACCGGGTATCGGTTATATTGTCCAGGTTTACAAAGAGCGCCAAAGAGGGAAGCACCTTGTACGTCACCTTGGCTTGCAGCAGTGCGTACTCTTCGCTCCGCTTATCGGTCGATACATAGAGTTTGCCCACATTGCGCACACCGGCATCTACAATGAGAGTGGGGAGTGCCGTCCACGTTACCCCCAGATAACACTGGTTGCCGGGGGCTGCGGTGAGATTGGTGAGCGAGGTATGCAAGTAACTATACGATGCATGGAGTGCCACGGTTTCTGTCGGGCGGGCGGTAAGTGCCACCTCTATGCCTTTGTTGCGGAAGGCTCCGGTATTCACGTTCTTTGCTTGCACGGTTTGAATGAGATTGCTGCCTTCGCAGTAGAAACCCGTCAGCTCAACACTCAGGATACGAGAGAGTTGTTTGCCGATGCTCACCTCGTAGTTGGACATTCGCTCGGGGTCCAGGTCGGGATTCGCCATAGCATAGAGATACATCTCCTTGAACGATGGGTTGCGGTATCCACGGGCAGCCGATGCCTTGAGCATCCATCCGGCTCCGGGGCGAACCACAAAACCTCCTTGCGGCACCCATTGTGTGCCGAACTTATCGCTGTTGGCCATGCGCAACCCACCGTTAAGCACCAATCTGCCACCCCAAAACTCTTGGGAAAGAGTGATATAAGGAGAGTATTCCGTGATGCTCTTGCGTGCCATGGTTTGCATCTTGGCTTTCTGTGAACCGTCGCCATAGGTAACACCGCCCGATGCCGGTATCTTGCCGGTGTAGGTGTCGAAGTCGAAACCTACCGTGGCAGCAGCTCCGGTCCAGGGACGGAAGTTCTGGTAGAGCAACACACCGAAGCGGTCGTCTACACTGTGAAAATGGTTGGGATCGTCTATGTAGTGATTGCCGTAACTATAGTACACTCTGGCACTTCCGTTGGTGTTTCCATAGCGGTTGGTAAACATCAAGGAGGACTCGCCGCGGGTGATGTTCTGGTGATAAATACTCGTTGAATCCTTTTTGGCCACCTTGGGATAGATGGGGTCGTTGCCCACAAAGTGCATCAAGGAGTAATCGGCGGTAGCTTGCCAGTGTCGAGAAAGCTCGTATCCCACCTTGGCATAGAGGTCTGTTTCCTTAAAGTCGAAGTTCTTTTGAACACCGTCCGTGCGGTCGTAGCTCAACGATACCAACGAGGAGAACCGTCCCTTACGTATGGTATTTGTAAGGGCCGATTGCCACGTATTGTGCGAACCATACTGCGATGTCAGAGTGGTGTGCACCCCCTCCTGCTCTGCTCCGCGAGTGATGACGTTGATAACACCCCCCATGGCATTGGAGCCATAGAGTACGGAAGCCGGACCGCGCAATACCTCCACATGTTCCACGTTTTGTGTATGGTAGAAGTCGGCTACATGGTGGGAATAGATGCCTGCGAATTGCGGTTGACCGTCCACCATCATCAGTATGGCATTGGTAGGCGAACCGCCCACACCACGTATCTTAATACCACCGGAGCCACCGTTGCTCACACCGAATCCCAGACTGTTGCGTTCCGAAACAAACAATCCCGGCACACGTCCGGAGAGAGCAGACAGCAGTTGTGTCGTCCCCGTAGCCTCCAACTCTTGTGCCGACATGGTACTCACGGTATAGGGCAATAGATTACGCCCCACGGCATGGTTGCTTCCCGTCACCACTACCTCATCGAGTCGGTGGGTAGCAGCGGTATCTTGTGCCATGGTATCGCGAGCGAACCCGGCAGCACTCTGCACCAACAGAGCAAAAAAGATAAGTATCTTACTTTTCATCGTCTAATTTCATTTCAGATACAAAGATACATCTTTTTTCTTATAGAGCAAGAATGTTTCGCCAACTTTCCTTCAACGAAACGGAAAGCGACCCGGAGTTTTCGGATTTTCGCCTTACGAAAACAGTGGAAGTTCTCTATTGTTCCCCGGATATAGGGTGAGTAAATACGAAACGTGCTCCTTGCGTATAACTTGTATCCACCCAAATGTGTCCGCCCAGTCGCTCCACAATGGTGCGTGTTATGGACAATCCAAGCCCCGTACCCTGACGGAAACGATCCAGTTTCTTGAAACGTTCGAACACCTGTTCCGCCTTTTCCGGAGGAATACCGCATCCCGTGTCGGATACACTCACGGCTATAAAGGAAGCCTTTGTGCTATCGGTTATAGGAGAGCCGTCCGCCCTACTTTTGTACACCTTCACCGTTATACTACCTGCCTCCGTGCACTTCTTGGCATTGCTCAGAAGATTGGTCATAACCTGCAACAACCGTTGCTTATCCGTGTTTATCGCAATGGTCTCGTTCGGCATGTCCGTAAGTATCTCTATCCCCGGTTTCACATCTGCCTTGGCAGAATTGGCCGCCATGGTACAAAGTTCAACGATGTCTACGGGTGCAAACGCATACGTCATTCTGCCTGCATCCATCTTGGAGATATCCAATATATCGTTGACGAGGTTCAGCAACAAATCGCTGTTCATCACGATAAGGTCGCTAAACTCCTTACGTTCCTCTTCCGTAAGTTCCATCTCGGGGGTGGTGATTATTTGGGAGAAACCCACTATCGCGTTCAGGGGAGTACGTATCTCGTGACTCATGTTGGCAATAAACGTCGATTTCATCTTGTTGGCCTCCTCCGCTTTGTCACGTGCCTTCACCAATTCCATACTCTGTAGCGTAAGGTCAACCTGCATGTTGTGATATAGGTTTATATAGTACAAAGAAACAATCAAGGCAATGGTAAGTACAAACAGAAGGAGGGTTATCAATAAAACAGACGATAGGTGCTCCTCCAAGAGATGGATGGAGCCATCGACAGCCTTCTCCGAACTATTCTGTCCCATTGCAGTAGTGCAGAGCATGCAGGAAAATAATACGATCCATGTTCTGTAGTGGCGCATTTTCTTTATTGTATTGAATATGAATAATATGTGTAAACAGATTCGCTTTCTTTCTTATCTCTGTCCTTTTTCGTCGACCGTCGCTTCGGCCTATGACGGTGCAAAGGTACATATTTATTCCTATTCAGCCACCATTTTGTCTATGAAAAAAGTTTACTTGTATATAATTCGCGTCATTTTGTCTATATCCAGCACTTCATTCGCTATATCTTGCAGCTCCCCGGCGGTGAGCGCATCAATCTGACGATAGAGTTTCTCCACGTCGCGCCCCTTACCGTATCGCAAGAAACTCTTGCCCAGTGTGAGTGCTTGCGACTCCAGATTATCGAGCGATACCCCTATCTGTCCCTTTATCTGTCGCTTGGCAGCATCCAGTTGCATGGAGGTGAGCGGTGTTTCGCGCAACTTCTGCAACTCCTTGTGCGTAAGGTGCAAGCAGCGGTTTACATCCTCCGCATCACAACCAAAATAGATGCAGAAAGCCCCAGTATCCGTGTAGAATGTATGGTTGCTCTCCGCCGTGTACACCAGCCCTCGTTTCTCGCGGAGCGACACGTTGAGGCGTGAGTTCATACCCGGGCCACCCAGGATATTGCTCAAGAGATACAACCCTATGCGACGATCGTCGTATGCATTGTAACAGCGATTGCCCAATAATACATGTGCTTGGTGAGTATCCTTATCCATCTCCACCTGCTGCGGAGTGTAGAGCGTGGGAGCCGTGCGCCCACCATACACCCCGGTATGCTCCAACGGTGCACGGTTTACCGCCTTCTCCAACTCCCGCACCACCTGCTTGTGCGGCACGTTGCCAAGGAAAAAGAACACCATGTTCTCCGGAGTGTAATAGCGATGACAAAAACTCCATGCATCCTCGCTCCGGAAACGGTTCAACGTCTCCGGTGTTCCCAGGATGTTGCGTCCCAACGCATTCCCCGAAAAAATAAGATTCTCGAAATCGTCGAATATCAACTCCGACGGACTATCCTGATACAGTGCAATCTCATCCTGCACCACCTCGCGCTCCTTCTCCAACTCCTTCTGCGGAAAGGTACTATGCCACACTATATCTGCCAACAAGTCGATAGCCCGCGCATAGTGTTCCTTGAGCACCGCCGCATGATATACCGTCTCCTCCTTATTGGTGTATGCATTCAAGTCGCCTCCCACCTGCTCCAGTCGGTTCAGTATGTGCCACGAACGGCGTCTGTGCGTCCCTTTGAACGAGAGATGTTCGCAAAAGTGAGCGATACCATTCTCCTCCTCCCGTTCATCGCGCGTACCCGCATTGATAAAAAAACCACAGTAAACCACATCCGTCGGCGATGTAGACTGCACCACCCGCAAACCACATGGCAGGGTCGTAGTATAGAGTTCCATAGAGTTCATAATCCTTTCCATCCGAAAAATCGTGCAAAATAATACTTTTTTTGTTGAATGAGCAAATAATTTCCCCCTTTTTTCGTATTTATATAGTAAGGCACCCGCTCTCTGTGGCAAAAAAGATACAAAACGGAGAAAAAAGCTCCAAGGAGTACATTTGTCCACGTTTTGCCCTATAGTATCTGAAATGATAATAAAAAACCAAAAAAAGTAGGGCGGAAATTTTGTCGTGACCTGAAATTGAAGTAAATTTGCATTCTATTTGAAACAAGAATATGAGACAGTTAAAGATTAACAAGAGTATTACCAATCG
>CAZUTW010000072.1:0-5990 GCA_964623295.1 uncultured Bacteroidaceae bacterium
CCAACAACCTGATGCGTGACAAGATGGGATACATCGCTCGTGAGGACTCCAACTACGTGAGTCTTGTACCCACTACCGCTATGTGGAACGAACTCTACGAGAAGGTACAAAGCTACTATGAGTTCCCAACCTACAACGAGTATCGCGACTCTTTGCAGCGTGTAAACTCCGGTACGGCTATGGTACAGGATTTGACCTATAATATGAATTCTCAGTACAACCAGTCACCCTACGACTCATTGTGCTCTATCACAGCTATGCCCAAGACTTCTTACAGAAGAAATGAGGTACACAGTCACATCTTTGAGAATCCTATGAGCGAGGGAGGTCCCTTCTACGGTTACATATACGACCCGTATAAGACCAAGCGTTTCTCCGGTAGCAACGTAGTAAACTGCTCCAACGGACAGATATTGGTACTCGATCAGTGGCCGTTCCGTCCCATCGACATGGTATGGACTCCTTCCATCTACTCGGTAATGTCCACTAGCAACTTCCAGATTACCGAGGGCAAGGAGAGCACAGGTACCGTTTCTTACGTTACACCGCTCTATGCTGCGTTCGGTGACGACGCCGACAACCAGGCCGGTTTGGTTCCGTACGATACCTATGCAAGTGTCATCCCAACCAATAATAACTCCAACCCCGACCTCACCTTCACGGCACGCAACCTGCTCAAAACCAAGTACGATGTAGGTGTGATTGTGGTATCTCCCAACATTGAGAACCCGGATAGTGCCTCTTGGGACGAGGGCATAGCAACCTTCACCTACCAGATTACTTACTACCAACCCGACGGAGTCAAGAAGACCGGTTCTGCCGTTCGTAACATCACAACCAATCCTACGGTTATGGTAGATACCATTTGGGTACAGAAGGGCTTTGACAATCCCGTATGTTCTTATGGCTTGGACGACGATTCACATGCTGTTTCCGTAAACATCAAGGTGACCTCTCGTTACAACGAGTCTAAGAAGACCACCAACAGAATCCGTATCGCAGGTCTCTACATGAAACCAACCGAATACGATAACGAATAAAACAATGAGTAAAATGAAGAATATGCATTCCTATATATATACAGGTGACCTGCTGAAGTGGGGATTCTGTGGATTATTGATGCTGGGTTCTGTCTCTCTTGCCGCACAAGAGGAAAATACCGAGGGTGTGGAACAGGCGGCAAAGCCGGCAAAGGGAAAGAAAGAGGCAAAGAGCTATCCTACCACTCCGGTGAAGGGTACCATCTACGATGCCGCTACGGGTGCTCCCGTTGCCGGTGCTCGTATCTCGGCATATAACGATAGCCGTTACACTGCCATGACAGGCGAGGATGGTACTTATACCATTGAGGTGCCCAACTTCGTTACCTCTCTCTATGTGGTACTCGATGGCTATAACGCTGTTCAGCGTGGTATCAACGGTCGCTCCGAGGGCGTTGATGCTTACCTCTATACGACCGAGTTCCGCGAGGACTATGCCAAGTCTACCACGGGTGTTAAGAGTGAAAAGACCGACCGTCTGGACTATGTGGGCGAGATGAGTATCGACCACGAAATCCAGAAGCAGTTGGGTGCCGATGTACGTACACTGACGCGTTCCGGTGCTCCGGGTATGGGTGTTAATATGTATATGTACGGTTTGAACTCCTTGAACGTCAACGCTCAGCCGTTGGTGGTAATCGATGGAGTCATTATGGATATGCAGTATGACCGCAGCTTGCAGCACGACGGTGCGTTCAACAATATCCTTGCCAACATCAATCCGGACGATATCGCTTCCGTAGAGGTGATGAAGAACGGAACCGCTATCTACGGTGCCAAGGCTTCCAACGGTGTTATCTTGATTACTACCAAGCGTAACCGTAGCATGGCTACCAAGATTGATGTGAACATCTTTGGCGGTTATGAACTGCAGCCTAAGTCCATTCCGGTGATGAATGCTTCGCAGTATCGTAACTACGCTTCCGAGCTGCTGGGTACCGCCGATGTAAAGGCTACGGCATCCGCTCAGTTCTTGGTAGACGATAAGAGCTACTACTATTACAACCAGTATCACAACGATACCGACTGGTCTGACCAGACGTATCAGGATGCCTTCGTACAGCATTACGGTATCAACGTACAGGGCGGTGATGAGGTGGCAAACTACAACCTCTCCGTGGGTTATGCTCAGGCAGACGCAACCTTGAAGCAGAACAACTACAACCGCTTCAACTTGCGTTTGAACTCCGACATCAGCCTTATCGGTAATCTTTCCATGCGTTTCGATGCGTCTTACAGTGATGTAAACCGCGACTTGCGTGATGATGGTGTTATCTCCTCTTTCGATGAGACAACACCGACCGCTCCGGGTTTCTTGAGTTCTATCAAATCTCCGTTCTTGAGTCCGTATGCTTACACTTCAAGCGGTGAGCTCTCCAGCTTCTTGGCAGATGCCGATAATTATTTGTCTTCTCTGTTGAGCAGCAGCGAGAATGTTTCTCTTGCCAACCCCGCCAGCATTTTGTACTATGGTGAGGCAAAGAACAAGAATGCCTTCTCCAATCGTTTGATTAACTTGGCTATTACACCGAAGTATCAGTTCAACAAACACCTCTATGCCAGCGAGCACTTCAGCTTCGGCTTGACCAACACCTCCGAGCAGTACTACCTGCCGTACACAGGTGTTCCTACGGTAACCACCGAGACCTTGGGTGATATCCGCAGTAAAACTATGGCACTGGCTGCACGTCAGAACAGCTTCTACAGTGATACCAAAGTGGATTGGAACAATAAGTACGATGCACACAATATCCACGTATTCGGCGGACTTCGCTACATGAGCAATACCTATAAGTTGACCGAGATGGAGGGATACAATAACACCAACGATAAGACTCCTAACATGAGCACTTCTTTGGCTCAGAAGTCTCTCGACGGTTCCGACGACTCCTACAAGTCTATCACTTGGTATGCACAGGCCAACTACAACTTCGCCGAGAAGTACTACGTAGACTTCGGTCTCAGCATGGATGCCAACAGCCGTTACGGTAAGGACGGTGGCGACTTCCGTATGGGTGGTGTCGCTTGGGGTCTCTTCCCCTCCTTGCAGGCAGCTTGGGTAATGAGCAACGAGAAGTGGTTCAACCTGCCTAAGACAGTAGACTACTTGAAGATCAACGCCGGCTTCGACGTTACCGGTAACGACGGTATCGACAATACAGCCAGCAAGACCTATTGGACATCTCACGGTATGATCATCGCCAACGGTATCATCAATGCCACCGGTTTGGCACTGGAGAACATTGGTAACAATGAGTTCCAGTGGGAGACTACCAAGCGTTTCACCGCAGGTGTTCAGGCAGGTTTGTTCAACAACCGTTTGAGCTTCCAGGCCAACTTCTTCAAGAGTTGGACCAGCAACTTGGTTACCTTGAAGACCCTCTCTTACCTGTCCGGTATCCGCCAGACTTGGAGCAACGACGGTAAGTTGGAGAACACCGGTTTCGATGTTCGCTTCGATGCCAAGATTATCAATACCAAGGATTGGAAGTGGAACGTAGGCGCTAGCCTTGCTCATTATAAGAATGAGGTAACCGCACTGCCGAACGATAATGCCGCTTTCAATACAACCCTTTATGGTGGAACCGTTCGTACCCAGGTAGGTTCTCCGGTAGGTATCTTCTACGGATATCAGACCAACGGAGTCTATGCAACTGCAGCCGAGGCCGCAGCCGATGGACTTTACATTGTAGATTCAGAGACCAGTCAGAAGAGTTACTTCGCTGCCGGTGACGTACGCTTCGTAGACCAGAACGGTGATAATGTTATCGACGAGAACGATATGGTTCAAATCGGCGACCCCAACCCGGATGCTTACGGTAACATCTTTACCAGCGCAAGTTGGAAGAGACTTACCCTCGATGTTGTGTTCAACTACTCTATCGGCAACGACATCTACAACTACAATCGCAGCGTATTGGAGAGCGGTAGTCGCTTCTTCAACCAGTCTACCGCCATGGTAAACCGTTGGACAGCCGAGGGACAGGTAACCGATATCCCACGCATCACCTACGGTGACCCTATGGGCAACAGTCGCTTCAGCGATCGCTGGATAGAGGATGGTAGCTATCTGCGCCTCAAGAGTGTAACTTTGAGCTATACGCAGCCTGTAAACTGGCTCTTCTTGCAGGGCTTCACGGTATGGGCACAGGCCAACAACCTGTTCACCATCACCAAGTACCTGGGTAGCGACCCCGAGGTTTCCTTGTCCGGCAATGTGCTGACGCAGGGTATCGACCGCGGTCTCTTGACGCAGGGACGCAGCTTCGTTTTGGGTATAAAGCTTAACTTGTAAAATGAGTAAAACGAATTTACGAATGAAATCGAAATCAATCATATTGAGTGGTCTGCTCTGCTTGGGAATGGGAGCGGTCACATCATGTTCCGATATGCTGGATACGACCTCCGAGTTGGTGGAGTATAACCCTACGTTTACTTCGGCTGCCGACTCCGTCTATGCGGTTCTCGGTATTGTGAATAAGATACAGCAGGTAGCGGATCGCAAGGTGCTTATCGGTGAGATGCTGGGCGATATGTTCGTGCCGTCCGAGCGTACCAGTCAGGATTTGACGGCACTGGCCAACTTCGAGGCGGACAGCGACAATGAGTACAATCAGCCTGCGGACTACTATGCTATCATCAACAACTGTAACTATTACCTCTCTGCCGTAGACTCTACGGTGCTCGACCAGCAGAAGATGCCGCTCTTCCGTAAGGAGATTGTGGCGGTGAAGAGTTTCCGCGCATGGGCTTACATGCAGTTGATGGATATCTATGGTACTCCGGACAACGGTATTCCGTTCTATACGGAGCCTATCCTGAAGGAGACCGATGCCGATGTAAACAAGTATCCTAAGTACACCAAGGACGAGCTTTGCACCTTCCTTATCAACGACCTCACCGGTTACGAGGATTCCGAGTTGCCGAACTACAACTTCACCGTGAGCGGTTATAGCTTCTATCGCTTCTTCCTCCCGGTACGTGTTCTGTTGGCCGACTTGTATCTCTCTCGTGGTAGAGACGAGAGTGACTACACCAACGCGGCACTGCTTTATCGCAAGTTCTTGTTGAACTCCTATACAAGTGTATCTACACCCCGTGCCACCTATCCGAACAGTACCAACGACTGTGCGCAGTGGGACAGTAGAGATTGGAGAGGAACCACCTCCTATATTTATTCGGGATTGTATTCTTCTTATGCGTACATCCCTATGGATTCCATTACGGTGGCGAGTGGTGTTTCCAGCGACTTGACGAACGTGTTCAACTCTACCTTGGATAACCTTTATTACCCCAAGGTTGTAGTGTCTACCGCTTGTCGCAACCTCTTTGCACAGCAGAACTACTGCTATGCTTACCGCAGAACTACTTCCGACGTTACGACCAACATAGAATATGCGCCAAAGACGTTTGCGGATGAGGGAAACCGTTACAAGGCAGGTGACTTACGTTTCTATATGATGTACACCAACCGTTCCAACCCCATGTACTCCACAGGTTCCAAGTATTCACAGACCTCTACCAGCATCAGTTGGATTACCTATCAGCTCTCTATGGGTACCAACCGTGTGATTGCTTACGGTAACTTTAAGTATCTGTGGCTGAAGATGGCGGAGGCTATCAACCGTATGGGTTGTCCGCAGACGGCATTTGCTGTACTTAAGTATGGTCTTTACGATGAACTGTTCACCGATTCTACGAAGATTTCCAGAGCGGAGCGTAGCAAGTTGGTTAGTATGTCCGACTCTCTGTTGACTCAGTGGGAGACGAACTTCAAGCCCGAGGCCGACTATAGCAGTGCACGTGGTTCTTCCGACTATCCGCGCTCCGTATCCGGTATCATCGGTATGCACAGTTTGGGTTGTGGTAATGCCGACTTGGATTCTACCTACGTCATCGGTTCCAACTACAGCGAGGCTGCCGAGGACTGGGTGTACAGTCCATGCCTCA
>CAZUTW010000073.1:0-5939 GCA_964623295.1 uncultured Bacteroidaceae bacterium
AGTTTTCCTTCGGCCTTACCTGCCAATTGTTTGGTGGCGGTTCCCATCACCTTGCCCATATCCTTCATGGACGTTGCGCCCACGGATTCTATGATGCTCTTGATGGCTGCCTCCAGGGCTTCGGGTGACATCTGCTCGGGGAGGTACTCCTCGATGACCTTCACCTGTGCCAGCTCATCGGATGCAAGGTCGGGGCGGTTCTGCTGTGTAAAGAGTGCAGCAGCATCTTTTCCCTGCTTTGCCATCTTGGTAAGAATCTTCAAGGCGGTGTCGTCGGTCAACTCATCGTTGGCTCCCGGAGCCGTCTTGGCTTCCAAGAAATACTTCTTGATGTTTCTAAGCGTATCAAGACGCACCTTATCGCGCGCCTTCATAGCCGACTTAATGTCTTCGTTGATTTGTTCAAAAAGTGCCATTTATATTTCTTTTTTATGAAAACGTTATCACTGTTGAATCTCCGGAGGTGTCACCGCCGTTGGTGTTTCCACGTGAATGGAAGCGTTCTACCATATCCTTCTTGCGCTTGTAGGTAGGACTCTCGTCGACGAGGGATATAACATCGTCGTTGCCCAGTTCGTCGTGAGTGAAGAGGAAGATGGCGTGCGATTTCTTACGCACTTCTTTGCCGTCGCCATAGAACTGATCGCGGCGTTGACTTTTTCTTTCTTTTATTTCTTCGTCCTCCTTTGAGTGGTTCTCTACATCGGCGCGTGCTTCCAGGAGTTCTTCCATGCCGTCTACGATGTTCAGGCCGAAACCGGAAGCAAGGATGGTTACTTTGATGCGATCGTTCAGCTCGGGGTCGGTAAAGAGACCGGTCTTGGTTTCTATATCGTTCTTGAACTGTCCCATGAAGCTGTTCACCTCGCTCATCTCCTCCATCTTAAGCTCGTTCTCGGGCTTGTCGTTGCTGAAGGTGACGGAGAGGAGTATCTTCTTGGAATTGAAGATATCGTTGTTGCTGAGCAGCGGAGAGTGTAGAGCGCTCTGTATAGCTTGGCTTACACGTCCCTCGCCTTCGCCGTATCCTGTACTCATGATGGCTACGCCTCCGTCCTTAAGAACGGTCTTGACATCGTTGAAGTCGAGGTTCATCAGTCCGTGCAAGGTGATAATCTCTGCGATACTCTTTGCTGCAACGGACAGCGTATCGTCGGCTTTTCCGAAAGCATTCAGCACGGTGAGGTCGGGATAGATTTCGCGCAGACGTTCGTTGTTGATGACCAAGAGTGCATCCACATTCTTGGCCATTTCGTCTACTCCGTCGAGTGCTTGGTCTATCTTCTTGTTGCCCTCGAACTTGAACGGTATGGTTACGATACCGACCGTGAGGATATCCATCTCCTTGGCGGTTCCCGCAATGACAGGAGCGGCTCCTGTTCCGGTACCACCACCCATTCCGGCTGTAATGAAGGCCATTTTGGTGCCGTCCATAAAGAGTTTCTTTATCTCTTCGATGCTCTCTTTAGCTGCCTCGCGAGCACGCTCGGGACGGTTACCGGCACCCAAGCCTTCGGTTCCCAACTGTATTTTGACAGGAACGGGAGAATCGCTTAATGCCTGTTTATCGGTATTACACATGGCGAATGTTACGTCGTGAATACCTTCTCTATACATATGGTTGACAGCATTACCACCGCCACCGCCTACTCCAATGACTTTTATGATACAAGGTTTTCCCTTAGGAAAGCCAAAATCTAATGTTGATTCTTCCATTTTCTTCTGTTTTTAATCTTCGTCGCCTGTCATGGCATCTAATATACTGGCTATTTTGTCCTTAAAGTTTTTCCACCCACTGGGCTTCTTCGGCTCTGTTGCGGGCTTTCTCTCAGGCTCTTCGGGTGTTTCCACCTTTTGAGTTTCCTCTTCGGGTGTTTCCACAACCGTCACCGTGGTTTCTTCGGGAGTTACTACCTCTTCGGGAACAATCTTTTCCTCCTCTTCTGCTACGCAGCTTTCCTTTCCGGACATCATCAAACTGAGCAGTGTGCAGTACACTCCGTCCTTGGCGTTGATGGCGGATATCTTACCTTTTACGGTGTTGATAACGGTCTTGGCGAAGCGTACCTTATTTATTTTGATACGTGCCTCGATTGCTGCGGCCAGATTGCGTATGTTGCTGGCGCCTCCGGTTACGACCATACCGCCTATCAGGCTGTCGGCATTGTGTCCGGCTATCTTTATTTGCTCGGCTACATTGTCCAGGATTTCTTCCATACGTGCCTCCACAATGTCCATCAGAAGGGAGTATTTGATGGCGGGACGATCGCCCAAAGTGATGGTTTCATCGTCTTTGATGTCTCCTATATTGGTATAGGCGGAGGCGTGCTTGATCTTGATGCGCTCGGCTTCGTCTTCTTCAATGCCGATGTCGCACAAATCTTTTGTGATGTTGTTGCCTCCCAACGGGATGACGGCAAGATGGCGAAGAACATTGTTCTTGTAGATGGATACCGTAGTTGTCTGTGCACCAAAGTCTACGAGTACACAGCCACTGCGCTTCTCGTTGTCGGTAAGGACACCGTTTGCCAACTCCAGGGGGGCAATCATCTCCTCGGCTATCTTGATGCCTTCGGAGCGGAAGCTGTCCTCTATGAGTGATATAAGTTTGTTGTTGGCAACGATATTGAGGTACTCTCCGTCTATCTGACTGCAGGGCACTCCTACGGGTTCCATAGTGAGGGAGGAACCTACTTTGTATTCTTGTGTGATGACATGCAAGATAGACTGATCGTGATAACCGGTATTGTAGTTGGTATCCAACAGGTTGTCGACAATCTCATTGGTCACTACCGTCTCTGCGGGGAGTGTCCGTGAGATGCGATTTCGTACCGTGTGCAGTGATTTACCGCTCACGCCTACATACACCTGTGAGATATCGCAACCGAGTTTTCCGGCCAACTGGTCTATGATGCTTTTTACACACTTACCGGTTTTCTCTATGTTGAAAACTGCGCCTTTTTGTATACATGCAGAGTCTTTCTCCTCGGCAAAGGCTACAGCTTCAAAACTACCATCGGTGCAGCGCTTTCCGGCTATACCCGATATTCGTGACGAGCCTAATTCTATGGCTACTATAAAGTCCTTATCTTCTACCATCTTATATCACTTTTTCTTCTTACATATTATTTGATTATCGAACTCGAGATTGATGCTTTCGTACTTATTCCACCCTACTTTGGGCATGACATCTTTATAGAACTCTTTCATGCGATCGAGCTTCTCGTCCATGTATTTGGGGGCGCCCAGGCACAACACGTGGTCGCCTACACGAGGAATGAGCTCTACATCGCCGTTCTTCAGCACGTTTATCTGCTCTACCTGACTGTCCCAGAACTCGTCGTCTTTCAGTTCTTTGGCCAAATCTACCAGATAACGTTCTGCGTAGTCGGGGGTTATATAGCCGGTGGCTACGGGCAGATGGGCTGCATACCTACTTTGCGACATGATGTGTCCGGTGTTGTCCAGATAGTAGTCTTCGCCGTTGTTGGCCATGACACGCAATACCGGCAGGCGCTGTTTCAGGCGGATGGCTACGTCGCCTCCGGAGGTGATGTAGCAGTCGGCTTCCTTTATGAAAGGATTCTTCAACAGGGTGTTTTCTATCTGTCGGGTGTTTATTTCCGAACGTTTCTTTCCCACGGGATATACTTTCTCGCGCTTGAGAAGTTCCAGGGTTTCCTTTGCATCTATAAAGCCTGCCTGCACGCTGTCTACGATAACAAGCTCCACGTTGCGGCACACACGGGTGTCGTCCGGCTTATTGAAGCAGGTGATGCCTAAAATGAGATAGACTAGGAAGCCTAACAGACAGAGCAGAAGCAGTACTTTCTTTATCATTTACTTTCGAGTATTCGGGTTATTTCGGGAACATAATTATCCAAATCGCCGGCGCCGAGTACTATGAGTACGTCGAAGTCGTGCTCCTTAACCAACTGCAGCACATCTTCTTTGTGACACATTTGCTTTTCTATTCCGGGGCGCAAGTTGTCGTATATCAACTTGGAGGTGACTCCGGGTATGGGTTGCTCGCGTGCCGGATAGATGTCGACGAGGATTACTTCGTCGAGCAGCGAGAGACTGTCGGCAAACTCGCGATAGAAATCGCGGGTGCGGGTGTAGAGGTGCGGCTGGAAAAGGGCCGTCACCTTGCGGTTGGCATAGAGTGCTTTGATGGACTTGGCGCTCTGACGTATCTCTTCGGGGTGATGGGCGTAGTCGCTCAGGAAGACAATCTTGTCGTTCTTTATCTTAAAGTCGAAGCGACGGTCCACTCCGCGGAAGGTGGGCATGGCGGCTTTAATCTCGTCGTTGCTGACGCCACCGATCTGTGCCAATGCCATGGCGGCAATACCGTTTTCTATGTTGATGTGTACGGGGACTCCCAGACGAACGTCCTTGATGTTGCCGAACGGAGAGACAAAATCGAAATCGATCTCACCGTTGCCTACGCGTACGTTTTCTGCGTGGAAATCGCCACTTTCCAATCCGTAGCTATACACGCGTACTCCTTCTTGCGGACGGGCTTGCATCTCCAGTCCTTCGTGTATAACCAGGGCGCCGCCGGGTTGTACCAACGAGGTATAGATGGCGAAGCTTTCCAAGTAGGCTTCTTTGGTGCCGTAAATATCCAGGTGGTCGGGGTCGGTGGCGGTTATCACCGTGGCATAGGGACGCAAGTGGTGGAAGGAACGGTCGAACTCATCGGCTTCGATCACCACATAATCGCTGTCCTTGGAGAGGATGTAGTTGGTGCCGTAGTTCTTGCTGATACCGCCCAAGAAGGCGTTGCAATCTACGTGGCTCTGATGGAAGAGATGGGCGGCCATAGTACTGGTGGTGGTTTTACCATGCGTGCCGGCTACGCACATGCCCTTGTGGGTTTTGGTGAGGGTTCCCAACACTTGTGCGCGCTTTTGAATATCGAATCCGTTGGCTCTAAAATAGACCAATTCGGCGTGTTCTGCCGGAATGGCGGGGGTGTAAATAACCAAACAGGTGGCCGGATTCTTAAAGACTTCGGCAATTTGTTCTACGGATTCCTCATAGTGTATCTGCGCGCCTTCCGTTTCCAGTTTGCGCGTTAGGTCGGACGGTGTCTTATCGTATCCACCGACCGGTATATTCAAGTTTAGGAAATAGCGTGCTATGGCGCTCATGCCAATGCCGCCGATTCCTACGAAATAGACTGCTTTTACTTCGTTCAATTCCATGTTTCTTTCTTACTTCTTTTTGTCTCTGTATTGGATGGCCAGCTTGTATACTTCGTCGGCGATGATGTCGGCGGAGTTTTCGAAGGCCATCTTACGGATGTTGTCGCTGAGCAGCTGGAGTGCATTGGTGTTGCGTACGGTATCCATAGCGAGCTCCATGAGTTTGTCCTTGGCTTCTACGTCGCGTACGTAGAGGGCTGCGTTTTTGTTGACCAGGGCCAGGGCGTTCTTGGTTTGATGGTCTTCGGCCACATTGGGAGAGGGTACCAGAATAACGGGTTTTCCCAACAGACAGAACTCGGAGATACTGCCGGCACCGGCACGTGATATAACGAGGTCGGCTGCTTTATAGGCTACGCCCATATCCGAGATGAAATCGGTGACATAAAGATTGTCGGGCTTGCCGGACTGTGCCAGACTTTCCTGTATCTGCTTGGAGTAGTACTTTCCGGTCTGCCAGATGACTTGCAGTCCGCTGTTCTTTATTTCGTCCAGATGGGTGAGCACGCTTTCGTTCATGGTGCGGGCACCCAGGCTGCCTCCTACAATCAAGAGGGTTCTCTTTTCGGGAGAGAAGCCGAAGGTTGCCAGTGCTTCTTCGTGTGTCGCGGTTGTGTCCAGAAGGTTCTGACGAACGGGGTTGCCGGTCATTACGATTTTATCTGCGGGGAAGAAGCGTTCCATGCCTTCGTAGGCTACACATATCTTTCCGGCTTTCTTGGCCAA
>CAZUTW010000074.1:0-5905 GCA_964623295.1 uncultured Bacteroidaceae bacterium
TCTCAAAGGACGGGTTGACGAGATAGGTGCTCGTCACATCATCCGCCCATGCCCCCGGTGAGAGCGCAGCTAGCGCCACCGAGGCGACAATAAGTCTTTTTAAATTCATAGTAAGTAAAAATTAGTTAGTAAAAAAATATAATGTAAATTTTCAAGTCAAATGCGTGTGCTGTGTTATGAAGACAGACACGACCATGGAGGTGATGAACTTACTTCATCACCCATCGAGAAATGTAATAGGATTCCTTGTATTGTTAAATTTCTTAAATAAATGGGGGGGTAATTCCCTGCAATACACTTAGTATCTGTGCACTACGAGTCCTCGCCCCTCTCGTTGTAACGATGCCGAGAGAGCGCAAGGCACGATGCGTAAGCACCGTTTGTAGCCGTATGTATTGCCAAGTTTGTTCCATTTATTCTATTACAGCCTATTCTTTATTAGATTGGTTATACACTCGCAAAAGTAAAACTAAACTTGCATTGTACCAAATAAAAACACAAAAAATTGCTGTATTTTTTATAAAAACGAACAACAAGTTACTACAATTATGCTTTACAACATAAAAAGAAGCGCTGCAAAGTATTCACAACCCTACAGCGCCCTATTGTCTGTTCGCGAAAGTTTTTCCTCCGCCTATTACTTCTTCTTAGGTTTACGACGAGCCCAACCCTCTTCCGCAAAATCGGGTTCCTCGCCCCGCAACTCGAAGGGAGCCTCCGTTTTCTTACCCTTCTTCTTGCCATTGCCCGGCATAAAGAACTGCTTCCAATCGTCCTTCTTCGCCTTTCGCTTGCCCGAAAGGAACTCATCCTCACGCTCTTGGCGACGCGCCTCCTCTACAAACGGATCCTGACCATAGCGTGTGCGACCCTCCTTACGGCTCGCTCCACGCACACCACGATTGTCTGCCTTGCGCTCCGCACGCGCCTCCTTGCGACGCTCCGCACGGTTTGCCGGACGAGATTCCGACACACGACCATCGTCGCCCCGCTTACCGGAACGCTCACCGCGAGCTTTGGCACCCCCCTTGGCAGACGCCTTACCGGCACGCTTCTCGGAAGCCGCAGGTCTGTCCCCCGCAATCTCCACGTTGACGGTACGCCCCTTTATGTTCGCCCCCGCAAGCGCCTGCAGCACATGCTGTGCATCCGCCTCCGGCACCTCGAAGAAAGAGAAACTACGCATCAAGTCTATTCTACCCACCTCCACATCGCCCGCATAGCGGTTGATGAGCGCCATAATCTCGCGCGCATAGAAGCCATCGAACTTACCCACATTGAGGAAGATACGCGTGTAACCCTCCTCGGCACCGTTCGCCCCCTTCTTGCGCGACTTACGCTGTTCGCTCGTCAGCGGCTTTTCTATCTCCGGTGCATTGGCATAGTAACGCAAGAAACGGCCGAACTCACTGCTCACCACGCGCTTTATGAGCTCCTCCTTGTCGAGCCACTCCAGTTTGCGGTACACCTCCGGCAGGAAATCGGCTATCTCCTCCTCGTCTACCTCCACACGCTCTATGTCGTCTATTACCTTATATAATTGTTTTGCACAAATATCCTTACCACTCGGTATATCCCCCTCGACAAACTCCTTGCCGATAACCTTCTCTATCTCGCGAATCTTACTCCGTTCGCGCACATGAACGATACAAATGCTCGTACCCTTCTTGCCCGCACGCCCCGTACGACCGCTACGATGCGTATAGTTCTCTATATCGTCCGGCATGCCATAGTTGATAACGTGCGTCAAGTCGTCCACATCCAGTCCACGCGCCGCCACATCCGTAGCCACCAAGAGCTGCGTATTGTGCTGGCGGAACTTCTGCATGGTAAGATCGCGCTGCTGCTGGCTCAAGTCACCGTGCAAAGAATCGGCATTGTAGCCATCCTGTATCAACTTATCTGCCACCTCCTGCGTTTCACGCTTGGTACGACAAAAGATGATACCGTATATTTTGGGATAATAATCTACGATACGTTTCAGCGCAAAGTACTTATCCTTTGCCTGCACCATATAGTAAACATGGTTCACATTCTCCGAACCCTCGTTGCGACTACCCACCACAATCTCCTTGGCATCGTGCAGATAGTTGCGAGAAATACGCTCTATCTCCTTACTCATGGTAGCCGAGAAGAGCAAGATGTTACGATTCTCCGGCACCTGCTCCAGGATGGTGTTCAGGCTATCCGTGAAACCCATGGAAAGCATCTCGTCCGCCTCGTCCAGAATCACCGTATTCACATGGTCCAGATGCGCCGCCCCACGCTCCATCAAGTCGATAAGTCTACCCGGCGTAGCCACAATAATCTGCACCCCCTGCTTCAGCGTACGTATCTGCGGTTCTATGTTCGTACCCCCATATACAGGCACGATATGCACCCCCGGGAGATACTTGGAGAAATCGTCCAAGTCGCCCGCAATTTGCAAACACAGTTCTCGGGTGGGACAAAGGACAAGCGCCTGAGTCACACGACTATCGGGATTTACTTTTTGGAGTGTAGGCAAGCCGAAAGCCGCCGTCTTACCGGTACCGGTTTGAGCCAGAGCCACTACATCGTTGTTCTCTCCCAGGAGATAAGGAATAACCGCCTCCTGCACGGGCATGGGATGCTCAAACCCCATCTCTGTAACGGCACGTACTATCTCGGCCGCGACACCTAATTCTTCGAAAGTTTTCAAGTGAACGATCTTTTTGTTCTATAATTTCGGTACAAAGTTACAACAAGTTGCCCGAACAACCATAAAAAACGTGCTATTATTATAGTTTTTTACAGATTCATAGCAAGTTCCTTGGCCAACTCCCGGGCATGTTCCTCGCTCACGTAGTTCTCGAAACTACGACACACCTCGCGCGAGAAACGCTGTCCGCACTCTATGAGCTCTGCCCACTGTGCAGGAGCAAGATGCGGAATATCGGCCTTGGTGATGCCCAACTTCAAGAGGCCGAAAGCGATACCCGCATTGAAGTTGTCGCCCGCCCCTATCGTACTCACCGTCTCTATCGGCGTAACCCCGTAGCGCTCACGGAACTGCGGTGCAAAGAGCGTTATCTCCCGGGCACCGTCCGTACAGATAAACGGGAAGGGATAGGCAGACATCTTTTCCTCGAAAATGCGCTCCGGCTCCGAAATGCCGAACATGTGGTTGAAATCCTCGGTAGAACCGCGCACAATATCGCAAATAGAAAAATTCTCCAGAATGTTTCCCAACGTATCGGGCAGGTCCTTTATGTGGGAACTGCGGAAGTTGACATCGTAATAAAGAATCGCTCCCGCCTCGTGCGCCCGGCGCAGGAAAGAGAAGAAGCCCTCACGAATCACCGGATTGATGGCATAGAAAGAGCCGAAAAGCACTATATCGTCGGCACACACCTCGGGGAACTGCGCCGCCAGGGTGTCGTGCGGATGATCCTTGAAGAAGATGTATTGAGCATCGTTCCGGTGGTCGAGAAACGCCAAGGAGACCGGACTCTTGGTGTCGGGATGAATGCGTACATACCGACTGTCTACACGGTTCTTTTTCAGGAAATTGATAATAATCTCTCCCACATGGTCGTCGCCCGTTTCAGAGATGAAACAAGCCGGCACGCCCACACGCCCCAGAGAGATGAGACTGTTGAACGTGGAACCACCGGGAGATGCCGCTGTAGGCACATCTTCCTTAAAAATAATATCCAGTATGGTTTCTCCTATTCCTATTACTTTTCGCATTCCGATTTTTTGTTACGCATGTTTTGAGAATGCAAACTTACCACTTTTTTCCGACATAGCCACCATGTATGTCCTATTTTTTAAAAAAAAGAACCGACACTCACGTGCAGGTTCTTCTCTTGAACTTAGGCTGTTTATAAATGAAATTAGAATATTAGAGAGAGTTTATTATCAAAAAGTATCAGCCACTTTATGATAATACAACAACGCTCGCTATCGTTTGTTCACACAGCCTGTATATTTTTTTCAAAGGGTTTCGTTCGTTGTCTTTTTTCCCGACTTTGCCATGATGAAGGCGACTGCGGCAAAGAGCAACAGACAGAGGCCCGAAATGCCCCATGCTTTGTCGGGGCCACCCAGCAGTTGGGTCGTGGTGATATCGGTGCCCAACACCAACGTGCAGACAATGGCGAAATAGTTATTGAAGATATGTGTCAGTATGCAAGGGATACCGGTGCCTGTGCGGTGGTACATCCATCCCAGGTAGGCGCCCAACAAGAGTGCGCCGGGCATCTGCGCGGGATTCATGTGCACCAGTGCAAAGAGCGTGGAGCTCACCAGAATGGCCAACCGGGGACGCATGCCGCTGCGCACCAACGAGCCCTGGATACCTACACGGAAAACCGTCTCCTCGAAAACGGGAGCCAGCAGTGCCAGCACCATGATGCCTATAGGGTTTTGCATGAGTGCATTGAACTGCATCTCCATGACATCTTCCAGTTGCAGGCAGTCGTTGAGCATATTCACGGGGAAGATGAGGAAGAGCATGCCCAGGAACGGAAACAGGAGGGTGTCTTTTATGTTGTGTTCCTTCCAGGGGGAGTAGTAAAATACCTTGCGGAAGGCGGCGTTTCTGTACTTATAGATGTACAACATGAAAAAGAGGTAGTTCATGGTGGTAGGCAGGGTAATCATCATGGAGGGTGATACTTCTACCCCCACACCGCGCAGGGCCACTAAGATAAGGGCAAAGATGTTTACGAATAGTTGAGCAATAATAAACAGGCACAACCAACCTAAGGCCGGGCGCCAAGTACTGAATCTATGAAATTCCTTCATTTGTCGTATATACTGTATTGTTTAAGATTTATTCTTTATTTGTGTAACACTGTTGTATGGTTTCTTTGTCGTGTGTCAACTGCTCGCGCAGGGTGTCGAGCGAGTCGAACATTCTTTCGTGACGTATTTTTTTGTCCAGGTGCAGTCGAAGGGTTTTACCGTAGAGGTTGCCGTCGAATTCGAAGATGTGTACTTCGATGGTGCGATCCGCTCCGTTGTCGAGTGTGGGGCGATGCCCTATGTTCAACATGCCGAAGTATCGCATCTCCGGGTGTTCCGGGCACTCCACACGTACGGCATAGACGCCGTTGGCGGGCACCATCTTGGTAGGCTCCACCCGCAGATTGGCGGTGGGGAACCCCAGGGTTCTGCCCACTTGTCGACCTGCAACCACCTCGCCTTGCAGCAAGTAAGCATATCCCAGGCAGCGGTTGGCCTCGTCCAGCGAGCCGTCGGCAAGGAGCTGTCGCACCACCGATGAGCTCACCTGTATGCCGTTCATCTGCCAAGCTTCCTGTTGGAGCACCTCTATCCCCAGCTGTCGACCGTAACGCACGTAATCGTTGAACCCTTCGCTGCGGTTGTGACCGAACTTATGGTCCCACCCCGTGAGGAGTGTCTTTACGTGCAACTGCCGTGCCAGCACCTCGTCCATGAAGCGTTGTGCCGACATCTCCGCCAGTGCCGGGGTGAAGTTCAGCCCCACCACCACGTCGATGCCTGCGGCAGAGAGCAATTCCGCCTTCTCGGTGAAGGAGGTGAGTTGCTTGAGGGAGGCTCCCGGATGTAGTACCTGTGCCGGATGTTCGGGGAAGGTAACCGCCATGGTACGTAGACCACGGGCACGAGCCACCTCCATCACTTTCTCCAGGAGGAAGCGATGTCCACGGTGCACGCCATCGAAGAAGCCGATGGTAGCTACGTAGGAGCCCTGCGGCACCGGTTGGGTAAAGTCTGTGTAAATCACGATGCAAAGGTAACTAATTTATTTCTTAGTAACAATTTCCCGTTCCCAAAAGTGGCAAAGATGGGGGGATTGTGGACTTTTTTTCATTTTTCTGCACCAAAATTTGTACAGTTCAAATAAAATTTATACCTTTGCACCGCTGTAGAGGAAAAGCAATCCTTTCTACAC
>CAZUTW010000075.1:0-5702 GCA_964623295.1 uncultured Bacteroidaceae bacterium
TGTACAAAAAATCCCCCCCCCCCTCCAAATTTTTCTTGCATTTTTTGTTGTTTTTTATGTAAAAACACACTTTTGTGCGTTAAAGATGTGTGATTATTAAATGGTTTCGGTATTTCCGTATATAATACTATTACGTACCCATGAAGGATACCTCGAAGGGAGTAAAGAACGGTATCGATAACTACCCCGGATTTCCCTGTTTGGCTCTCGGCATCTGGGGAAGCGAGGATGCTACTCCCTATACATGCAATCTTTCAAATGCGCGTATATATAATAAGGTACATTTGACTGCCGGTCGCTACTTCTTTGGCGCTCAGCTCCAAAGTTACTATAACTTTCTTTTGTTTGTCGATATTGTCCCATATTTCTTCCGTATATTCCTTGCTCGTGTCGATATTTTTCTGCAATTTTGCATCCAAAACCTAAAAACAATAAAACTTTTAATGCAAGTTATCCTTATGAAAAAGATATTTACGGTGGTATTGGTAGGATTGTTTTCTACAGGAATTGTTTCGGTGCAAGCGGCTGCGGAGACGATGGAGTGGAACTCTCCCAATGGACAGCTGATGGTGCAATCGGGTGTTGATGCGCATGGTGAATTTGGTCTCAAATTGTACCGAAACGATGCTCAAAGGACGCTCCTGATGAGCATACCACAAGTGGGGATTGTTACGGAAAAGGGTGGAGATTGGCACTATCTTTCAGCCACTCGTCGCCCGAATGTGAAAGTGGACTATTCTATGCAGACGGGAAAGCGAAGCCACTGTACCAACGAGGCTACAGAGGTGGTTTATTCCTTTGAAACAAAGAGTAATCATGAGGCTCGATTGGTGGTGCGTGCCTATGAGGACGGACTGGCTTTTCGCTACGAACTGGATGGTTTGGACGCGGATAGCCTTATTCAAGAGCGCACTATGTATCGCTTGGAGGAGGGGAGACCTCGCTGGATAGCTAAATGGAAGGTCGATTACGAGGAGTTCTTTCCTCTCACGACAACAGGAACTGCGGGGCATTGGGTGTATCCTTCTCTTTATCAACCGGCAGAGGGACTCTTTACGTTGATATCCGAAGCCAATATCCGTGAGCACAATAGTGCTTCATCGTTGCGGACTACGAAGGATAACGGGGATTATCGTGTGACGCCCGAACCGCTTTACGAACGGGTGAGTGGCACTTGGACGTCTCCTTGGCGTGTGGTGATAGCCGGTACGTTGGCACAATTGGTGGAATCTACCTTGGTAAACGATGTGAGCGAGCCGAGTGCTCAGAGCAATACTGAATGGATACAACCGGGTGTGGTATCGTGGATTTACTGGGCATACAACCATGGCTCTAAGGATTATCAGATAGTAAAGGAGTATATAGACATGGGTGCTTCGCTGCATCTGCCTTATGTGCTTATAGATTGGGAGTGGGACCAGATGGGCAATGGTGGTAACTTGGAGGATGCATTGCGTTATGCAAAGGAAAAGGGCGTGAAGGTGCTGTTGTGGTACAACTCGTCTACGGAGTGGGCTACTCCGGATGCTGCCGGTCCGCTCTTTCGCTTGAACACACTCGAAGCACGAGAGAAGGAATTCTCTAAGTTGGAGAAGATGGGGGTGGCCGGTGTGAAGATTGATTTCTTTAGTGGCGACAAGCAGGAGACTATGGATTATTGTAGAGCCTTGTTGGAGAGTGCGGCACGCCATCATCTGTTGGTCAACTTCCATGGTGCGACCCTTCCTCGCGGTTGGCAACGCACGTATCCCAACTTAATGACAACCGAGGGTGTGTATGGTGCGGAGTGGTATGCTTACAGCCGTGATTTAACCGACCATGGTGCTTGGCATAATTGTATGCTTCCCTATACACGCAATGTGGTGGGACCGATGGACTATACACCTTGTACGTTCTCGGATGCGGCGTATCCTCACACTACAGGCAAAGCGCACGAACTGGCGCTGACGGTGGTATATGAATCGGCGTTGCAACATCTGGCGGATAAACCTTCCGGTTATCTGGCGCAACCCCGGGAGGTGCAGGAGTTCTTTGGAAAGTTACCTACTACGTGGGATGAAACTCGTTTCTTGAGTGGATATCCCGGAGAGAGCATCGTGTTGGCTCGGCGAAAGGGAAACACTTGGTATGTGGCCGGACTGAACGGTAAGGATGAGGCTTGTGATCTATCCTTCTCTGCTTCCTTTGTGCAGGGAAAGGTGAAGCGGGTAACATCCTTCGAGGAGGATGCGAACGGGGAATGGAAGATAGGAACACGTAAGCTCAAAGGAAATATCTCCGTCTCCTGCCGGCCCCGAGGCGGTTTTGTGATGGTGGTGGAGAAAAAGTAGTCGTATAACAATCAATATATCAACATGAAGAAAATGGGAAAGTATCTGGCTTTATCGCTTTTGCTCGCTGCTACAACGGTGGGGGCACAGACAACGTATCAAATTCCTGTATCCGAGGCGCAGGAGCCTATGGCTACGGGAAAGTTTCAACCGACGTGGGAATCTTTGGAGACGTATCAAGTTCCGGAGTGGTTCCGCGATGCCAAGTTCGGTATCTGGGCGCATTGGGGACCGCAGTGTGTAGAGGGGTCCGGCGACTGGATGGCGCGCGAACTCTATATGGAGGGGTCCGGGAAAGCCAACTATCACCGGGAACACTACGGGCACCCAAGCGAGGTGGGGTTCAAGGATATCTTGCCGCTCTTTAAGGCGGAGAACTGGAATCCGGAGGCTTTGCTGAAATTCTATAAGGAGGAGGTTGGTGCAGAATATTTCTTTGCTCTTGGCAATCATCACGATAATTTTGACCTATGGGATAGTCAATATCAAGAATGGAATTCGCAAAATATAGGTCCTAAGCGCGATATCTTGGGCGAATGGTCCAAGGCTGCCAAGAAGGTGGGGCTGCCTCTTGGTATCAGTTTCCATGCCGACCATGCGTGGGTGTGGTACGAACCGAGCCGTCGTTTCGACCTGAAGGGGGATAAACGGGGTGTGAAGTACGATGGTTGGTTGACCAAAGAGGATGGTTACACCCCCAATGCCGATGGTAGTGAAAAGTGGTGGAAGGGACTCGACCCACAGAAACTCTATGCACAGGATCACGATTTTAGTGAACGTACATGGGATAACGGTGGTATCCACAACCAGTGGGGATGGGAAAACGGAGTATGTCCGCCCAGTACGGAGTACGTCACCAACTTCTACAATCGCACACTCGATGCCATCAATCGCTACAATCCCGACCTCGTCTATTTCGATGTCACCGTCCTTCCGTTCTATCCCCTGAGCGATGCCGGACTTAAGATTGCAACCCACTTCTATAACCACAACATGGCTACCCACAAGGGAAAGAACCAGGCTGTACTCTTCGGCAAAATACTGAGCGACGAACAGAAGAAAGCGATGGTATGGGATGTGGAACGTGGTGCCCCCAACCGGATAATGGAACGCCCCTGGCAGTGCTGCAACTGCTTGGGCGACTGGCACTACAACACCGCTTTCTACACCAATGGCTGGTACAAGAATGCCAAGGCCGTGGCTAAGTTGTTGGTCGATATCGTCAGCAAGAACGGCAACATGTTGCTGAGCGTCCCCTTGCGTGCCGATGGTACTCCCGATGAAAAGGAGATAGCCATCCTCAAGGAGTTTGGCGCCTGGATGAAAGTCAACAAGGAGAGCATTGTGAAGACCCGCCCCTGGAAGATCTTTGGTGAAGGTCCGATAGCCGATGCCGATATAGCCATCAATGCACAGGGATTCAACGACGGACAGTACACCAAGGCCGATGCCCGCGAGATACGTTTCACCCAGACCGACAAGGCGCTTTATGTAACCGCACTCGGTTGGCCGGCCGACCGCAAAGTAACCGTTAAAGCTCTGGCCAAAGGAAACGAACTTTACCCTGCCGCCATCAAGAGTATCGAACTGTTGGGCTATGGAAAGGTGAACTTCACCCGTACCACAGAAGGACTCACCATAGAGCTGCCGGCGAACGACTGCAATACCATCATGCCGGTCTTTAAGATTCGAAAATAAGCGTTACACCTTATTAATATAATAAAGGATGCCTCTCCGGGGGCATCCTTTATGCGTTTATACCACATCTATGGTATATCAAATACCACTATAATAGGATTGTGGGAGCGCGAAAATCGCCGTACCTTTGCACCGTAACAAAAAACAGCGATAACATCGCACAAAAAACAGAAAAGAATATGTCTAAGATTACAGTAAATGGTGAGGCTCAAGAAATAGAGAAGCCTCTGAGCGTGGCAGAACTGATAGTACTGAACAAGGTGTTGCAACCGGAAATGGTTTCCGTACAGGTGAACGAGGAGTTTATAGACCGTCCCGACTATGAGAAGACTATCTTGAAGGATGGTGACAGCATAGATTTTCTTTATTTCATGGGAGGAGGACAGGAGCATGTTTGATTTCACGGAAGAAGATTTAAACAGATATAGCCGACACATCCTTTTGGCGGATGTGGGCGTAGAGGGGCAGGAGAAGATCCGTAACGGAAAGGTGCTCATTGTGGGCGCCGGCGGACTGGGCTCTCCCGTAGCACTCTACTTGGCGGCAGCCGGTGTTGGTACCATCGGTATTATAGACGGCGATGTAGTGGATATCAGCAATCTGCAGCGTCAGGTGATTCACTTCACCGACGATGTCAACCGCCCGAAAGTGGAGTCGGCCAAGGAGAAGATGCTGAAGATTAACCCGGGTATCAAGGTAAATACGTACCAGGATTTCCTGATGGCAGACAATGCACTGGATATCATTAAGGACTACGACTTTGTAGTAGACGGTACCGATAACTTCCCGGTGAAATTCTTAATCAACGATGCATGCGTTATGGCCGGAAAGCCCTTCTCTCACGGAGGAATCCTTCGCTTCGAGGGACAGACCTTTACCCACCTTCCCGGTACGGCTTGCTACCGTTGTATGTTTAAGACACCGCCTCCCGCAGGAGCCGTTCCCACCTGTTCACAAGCAGGCGTATTAGGCGCTATCGCCGGCATGTTGGGAACCATTCAGGCAGCCGAGGTGTTGAAGTATCTCACCGGCGTAGGCGAGCTGCTTACCGACCAATTGCTGACGTTCGATGCCAAGACCATGAACTTCCGCAAGATAAAGACCCATAAGCACGGTCGCTGTCCGTTGTGTGGCGAGAACCCCACCATCACGGAACTTATAGACTACGAGCAGGCAGCTTGTGATTTGAAGAACCATTAATCGGAATCGAAAATATGGAGATAAAAAAGGAAGTCTTTGACCAAATCGTGGCACAAGCCCGCGAGGAACTCCCCAACGAGTCCTGCGGATACTTCTTGGGCACCGATGGTGAGGTGATTGACGAAAACTATAGAATGACAAACGTAGATGCCAGTCCCGAGCATTTCTCTTTTGCCCCGAAAGAGCAGTTTGGTGCTATCAACCATGCACGAAAAACGAGTAAGAAGGTGATAGCCAACTGGCACAGCCATCCGGCATCTCCGGCACGTCCGTCGCAAGAGGATATCCGTTTGGCCTACGACCCTAACATACTATACTTTATCGTATCGTTGGCAGCCGAAGAGCCCGTGCTCAACGGTTATCGTATCGTGGGCGGCGAAGTAACCAAACTGGACGTGGCCGTCATAGATTAACAGAATATGTTTTTTGTTGCGTGCCCCCGGAATTAACTCACGTTCCCTGAACCTCACACCA
>CAZUTW010000076.1:0-2945 GCA_964623295.1 uncultured Bacteroidaceae bacterium
AACAGGAAGTTCTCAACGGCGAGCGCTATTGGTTCAGCAGCCGGGAAGAGGCAGAAATCCAAGAAGCCAACGCCGTATATTACAAGACATTGATCGAGGAAGAGTTGTTTCGCAGAATGTACGATGAGGCCAATCGCAAGACGGAGGGAGCTGTGTTTATGTCTGCCGAAGAAATCTTCCGGGAGCTGCGCGAGCAGTTCCCGGTACAGATGGTGGGCATGACGTCGGATGCGTATGCCAAGATTCTCCCCGCCTTTGCCAACAGAACACGCACCAACCAGCACAACGGCTACTGGGTGGTGAAGAAGTAGAAGTTGTCCTCCATGTGGAGAACACGTGGAGGTTAGTATTTAAAGCTGCTTCCTCCCAGAAACTCACGTAGGAGGGAGGTGCTGGGAAGATCCTTCTCGGAGATGGGGTGGATGCGACTCAGCAGTCTATGGAGACGTTGTGCTTCGTTGAAGGCGTCACTGCCCACAGGCACCTGCTCCAGTGTGTTGATAGCTTGGTTGCGAATGACAGCCAGCTCGAAAATCAGCGCACTGTTGAAGAATGCATCGGCATGCTTGCTAAAGGGGAGTATCCACTTTTCCTCGCCACGGCGAACACTTGCCCAGCGCTTGATGGTCTCCTCGGCAGAGTATCCGCGGTACTTGTGGTCGCGGATGATGCGGCGCAGGAGGCGGTAGTCCAGTGGGGTGAGACCATACTCTTCATCGGGGAAATCCAGAGAGGTAAAGGTGGAATCGAAGATGTGAAATTTGGACTCCTCGGGGATGCCGGGGGTGAGTTGCGGATTGAGCGCGTGAATGCCTTCGAGAACAATCACTTGGTTGTCGGTGGGGCGGAGAATTTCCCCACTCTGTTCGCTCTTTCCGGTTTGAAAATTGTAGCGCGGGAGTTCCACGGGCTTGCCGTTCAGCAGGTCGGTGAGGTGCCGGTTAAAGAGCTCTATGTTAATAGCGTAGAGCGATTCGAAATCGTATTCTCCCTGTTCGTCGTGTGGCGTGTGTTCACGATCCACAAAGTAATCGTCCAGCGATACGGGATAGGGGCGTACGCCGCAGGTGAAGAGTTGTATGGAGAGTCGTTTGCTAAAAGTGGTTTTTCCGCTGGACGATGGTCCGGAGATGAGGACAAACTTAACGCCCGGTGTAGCCACAATCTCTTCGGCTATGGCTGCAATCTTTTTTTCTTGTAGTGCTTCGGACACGAGAATCAGTTCATCGGCATGTCCGTTGTCAATAGCACGGTTCAGTTCGTGCACGCTGTGTATGTTAAGCAAGTCTTGCCAACGGTGAAACTCCGTTTCAATTTTTGCCATTTTATCGTTGTTTCTGTCAATTAAAACCATATCTGTATCGAATTATATTGTTAATCGGTGCGCTAAATTAAGTATAAAATTCATATCTTGTGGCATGGAAGTGTGTTTTTCTGATGGAAAAAGTGTAATTTTGTGCCATGAGACACACAAGTAATAAGCAAAACAGCAAGAATCCTTATGCTCACAGGTCGCAAAAGAAGAAAAAGAGCACCGGCCCAAGGGTTGGTAAGTCCAAACGCGAAAAGGCGGACAACCAGCTTAATCGTAGAGTGAAGTAGGAGTAAAAACACTCATCGCTGCGGAGGAGGTATTCTCCGCAGCGATGAATGCAGTATGTTTCGGTTCATTGAACGAGTCCTTCAGGTTCCTTGTTCTTCGGTTATTTGGATTCAGAGAAGTCGAAGTGGACGGTACACGTCCCTGTGTATACGTCGTTCGAGGTGATGATGGTATCACCTTTTCCAAGATATCGATTAGCCATGGATTCCGTTATGAGTTCTCTTACAACAGGAACTGTTAGGGTAAAAGTCAATTCTTCGTACTTTTCTTGTGGCTCTTCACTGAAGTAAATAAAGTAACTCCATTGTAACCATGCATCTTTTTGGAAGTAATCTGTCATGTTCCTTGTCCTGTCCTTGGAGAAGCCGAATAGTAGATATGAATTTTCTCGTCCCATAGGTTGACAGAAGGATGTTCCTTCAGTACGAAAGTACTGAGATAGATCTTCTCCCGGTTCTTTATTAAATAACTTCTTGTCACAAGTGATGGTTACTCCATCGTCTATGTATGCTGTGAATAGGAAAGGCCATAAAAGAGGGTCATTTATCTTGTCGTAGTAAATTTCTTGAATGAATTTTGTTTTTTCATTCCAGTAGTCTTTTTCTAGGTCATGGATTCCTACTTTTACAGCGTTTGAGTAGTCCTGATATCGATGTTTGTATGAATCTTCCTTTCTAAATTCGGCTAGAAGTGCAAATGATGCATAACTCGTGTGGATGTAGTCTGAAAGCACAGGGTGCCCATCTATTTTCCAATTTTCGAGATCGAGGTTCTTTATGTCATCTGCAGAAAACATTTCCCCAACGTAGAGTTCGTAGGATGGACTACCTATGAAATCTTCGTCATCGTGATTACACGAAAAGAAAGCGCAGGTAACTAGTAGAAGGATTGCGCTAATTTTAATTTGAATATTCATATGTTAGTTCTTTATATCCCAGTTATATATGATTTCTCGATTGTTATGATAATTCATAGAGTTATCCCCCACGGTTTTTATCCAATCTCCGGTTAGGGTAAACCATTCATCGTCTTTTTGCTGCCAAGACCCCCATCCCCAATTCATCCCTATAGAGATCACGTTAGAGTATCGAGAGCAGATGGTCTCTTCTACCCATCCATTAGGTTTTACGATTAGTTTCCCATTAGAATCGTAAACGTTCGGATATTCGTACACTTGTATAAATTTAGTTACGTAATTGGCCTTTTTATATGCATCGGCAATAAAAACATGTCCATTCCCGTTATCATCATTCGCGGCTAAAAGTACAGGCATGTTCTTTAGCAAAGAGCTACTTATGTATTGTTCTTTGTAATCATTATATTCGCAACTAATACCATATGG
>CAZUTW010000076.1:3045-5688 GCA_964623295.1 uncultured Bacteroidaceae bacterium
TGCGACCACTCTGTTGTCGTCAAGTGGGGTATAGTTTCAGTAGACTCTATATTCGTTACATAGAAACTCTCTACACATTCTGCGGGCTTAGGGTAAAAAATCTTTTTCTTAAAAGTTGTATCTTTAAGATCTAAGATAGCATCCCAAAAGCTCTCATTCTGCTGAATCTCTTCTTCCGAAAAGTTTAGTTCCTCGTCCGAAGCCTCTCGTACTGCCTTCATGTCTTCAGCGATTGTTGCAATCCATGCAGCAAACTCTTCATTTTCCATGGATTTGCTGAAATCCCCGGAACCACTCTCCGCAAGTATTATAGGAACTCTTGTATCAGATGAGTACATTACCCATCCTGAATCAGCTTTGCTGCATATATACAGCAATGTGTCGGATGTATTATCAACATAGCAGTCGATAATACTTTCGGTTTCTTGAACACCTCTGGTCGACTTACCCTGACCTTGTGTCAGAGTCTTAATGGCATCATACGTGACGAAATGACTTGAACTTATGGATGAAGGGGTAGGATTCTCATCCATCTGCTGCAGAGAAATTTCATCTGTGCAACCAACCGTAAGAAGGGCTGTTGCTAAAAGTAATGCGTTTTTCTTTAGCTTGTTCATACGTTTTTAGTTTAACATTTTGAAAATCGTGGCAAAGATATGAATAAATTTAAATAGAGGCAACAGAAAAAAGAAAAAAAACCATAAAAAGGATAAATCTATAGTAGCCGCGTAGTAGTATGGAGGTAAAACACTCATCGCTGCGGAGAATACCTCCTCCGCAGCGATGAGTGCAGTATGTTTCGGTTCACTAAAGGTCGTAGCGCTTATTCATTTATTCTTTTACCCTTATTCTATAAGAGTTAATGAAGAACATGACTAACCACAGCAACGCAAATCCACATATATAAAAGATGGTAAATGTGCTATGACTATAAGTTCCCATTATATCTTCGCCTACGCATCCGAAAACACCGGACAATCCGGCAATCAGCGCATAGTGCCATGGTCGGAATCCTCCTCTTGAAAGAGGAATGAACTGTTGGCAGTGATTACACTTTACCCCAAAGTTCCTCGTGTTTGCATGAAATTTCATTCCCGCTTTATAGTGCGGCAATGCGCTATGACAGTGTGGACATATAACCGGTTTTATCATTCTCTTAAAATTTATTATTGAATAGCTAATAACTTTTTATACTCTTACTTTGCTCGATATTCCTTGTAGAGCAGCCGAGATTCCCTTTGCATGAGGCGCTCCAGTTCGGCAGAATGGACGATGGTGATGTGCGTCCATAGCCCCAGGTTGAAACGATGCAAGATATCCATATTGCACACTTGAGCCGCGTATTCCCACTCCTTATCCGAAATGCGCGTGATGTGGCGCACCGTCTTGGGGTACTCCTCCTTGAGAAGATGCATGGCGTACTCATCGAGACGCAATGTGACGTTGCGAAGCGTGGATGCCGCATAGCCGAAGTCGTCGCAGTGGAACGGCGTGTGCTTGGGCTTGCACTGCCAAGACGTATCGCACTTCTTAAATACCATGCCGGCATCAATCTTTAGCGTTACGTTGCGGTTCGTTGTGACATCGAAACAACGAATACTCCCCTTGTCGCGCATAAAAAGGTAAGGCTCCACCAAGTGTCCCGCCACGGAACGCTTCTTATTTGCCTTTCCCTTGGTGATGCACATCTGCCGTTGCTCCTCTATACACATCTCCGCCACTTTTGCCAATTGTGCCACATCGTAAGACAAACTCATCTCCTCCAATATGTCGTAGCCCCCTACGCGGTCCAACTTGCGTCGCAGTTCCGGAGCCACCTCATCGGTAGCCGAACATTTATCCAGTAACGCACGCAACTGCAAACGCTCCTCCTTGGAGAAGAATAGCATGTCGTTCATCCTCTTGAAGAAAGGACTCTCTATATCCAGGTAGTAGATATTGCTCCCCTTGCGGTGCACTACGATGCCCGAAAGCGAAAATATCTTGAGATAACGAAAGATAGAACGCGTGCTAAGTTGCATAGCCTCGCTCATCTGCTCCAAGCTTACCTTTCCGTGCGTTAGCATGAAGGTAATCAGCTCCATTTGTTTGTTAAACATTATTTCCATAGCATGATTGGCTTGTTGTGGGTTGTTGTTTGCTGTTATGTTGTTGTTTAAAAATCGAACGAGAGTTCTGTTTGTCCATCGCCCAGTAAGTTGAACGTGCGGCGGTGATAGGGCGTGATACCAAACCGACGGATGGCCTCCCTGTGCTCCTTGGTGGGATATCCCGCGTTGCGGTCCCAACCATACTGCGGATACTCGGCATGCAGACGGCACATGTAATCGTCGCGGTAGGTCTTTGCCAAGATGCTGGCTGCCGCTATGCTCAAGTACTTACCATCCCCCTTTACGATGGTAGCATAGGGCAAGTCCTTGTAGGGCGTAAAGCGATTTCCGTCTATGATGAGCGCCTGTGGAGCCACTCCGAGTCCCTCCACTGCCCGATGCATGGCCAGAATGCTGGACCGAAGGATGTTTATCTCATCGATCTCCTGTGCCGTCACCACACCCACCGACCATGCCACGGCATCGCGCTGAATCTCCTCGCGCAAGGCATACCGCTGTTTGGCGGTGAGTTGTTTGGAATCGTTCAACTTTT
>CAZUTW010000077.1:0-5617 GCA_964623295.1 uncultured Bacteroidaceae bacterium
TGTTCCTGCGGTCGTTAGCGCAAGCGTACCGAGGAGCACTGTGTAAAGAAAATTCTTTTTCATAAATCGGAACTTAAATTTATAAAGTTAGTAAATTATATTTTTTTTGATGATTGCTGTTTGCTAGTCGTTTAGTGCGCTGCTGCTCCTGGAGTAGCACATCGCATGTGGGTTTCAAGATGTCTGTTTCGTACTGTTCTTTTTAGTTTTTAATACTGGTTGTTGTTTAATACTTTTATTTCCTATAAGCAACAGAGAGAACTTTGTCCTCAGTGTGTTCTAAGTCGTCTTCGGGAGAATCCTTGCAGTGGAGTGCAATGAACTGGATGGGCGTCATTCCTTCCATTTGTTTAAAAGATAGGTAGAAGGCACTCTTGCTCGTAAAGCCACAAGCCTTGGGCAGGTAGCTCGTTCTACGAGGATTCTGTTTGAGCAGCATCTTGGCATGCTGTATGCGGTACCAGTTAATGAGGTGTCGCATGTTGCAGCCGAAACAGTGATTGATGGCGCTCGAACAATAGGTGGTATTGGTACCGATTATAGAACAAAACCGGGTGAGCGACAAATTTGATTCCAAATAGATGTGCTCGTCCTCCAGGAAGTGCAACACTTGCTTGCCGATAGAGTAATCTCTATCGTCCTCCGACAGTGCGGAAAGTGCTTCATGCCATAAGTTCTTCGTATACTCCATACCTTGTTAGACTTTTTACTTTTGTTTATGATTATGGAGGCAAATGTAGCGTTTTTTTTTTTTTGTCAATGTTTTCTTTGTAAAATTATGGAATTTCACCTATTTTTTTTAAGAAACTGGAAAAAATAGTCTTCAATTAAAAAATCAGAACAGGTTTTTGTGACGTTCTTGTAAATGCGTTGGTTCTGAGAGTGTAAGAAAAACGTCAAGATTGTGCTATCTATTTGTCGTTTTTATGGCGGTTCTCCAGGAAACATTAAAAACGATATTTAGGCGTAATACTGTGGTCGTTGTATAATCTTTTCAAGAAACTTTTTGTAACAAGTTGTGCTAATATAATGTGTCGGGTTGAACTTATACCTTATTATATATAAGTAAGGGGTACCTATGCACCCCTTACCATTCTATCTCGGTTTGCCCGTGTTCACGCAGGTACTGATTGGCTTTGCTGAAATGGTTGTTGCCAAAGAAACCGGCGTAGGCGGAGAGGGGGTTACACTTCCTCCGCGCGCAGTAATTTCGTTCCTTTTACCTGAACTATGAGTGTGTGGAGTTGTGTACTACCGGCCAGACGACGAACAACTGTTCCCGTGGCGTACTTGTGTACCTGCTCTATGGCCTCTTGCCACTGTTGTTCTGCAGCATCGGACGTGTCGGAGAGCTTGAGGTATTTCAACTCTATGATGTAACTGTGCTTTACGTTTGTAGCGTCCAATTTGGGTAATAGAAAGAAGTCGCTGTAACCGTAGTTCAATTCAACCTCCGGTGTCGCTTGGTAATAGTTGTTGAACCATAGGAACGCCATCATGTATCCCTGGAAGTTCTTTTCTCCTTCAATCAGGCAGCGTATGGAAGCGTTCTCGTGGTAACACGCGCAGATATACTCTATGAGCTCACGCCAATTGCCGTGACGTGCTGCAAGCATACAGCATCTTTCCAACTCGCGCGTATCGGTATGGTTTATCTTGTTGTATTCTGTCTGTAGATAACTGTAGTATTGTTTGCGTACATTGTTGTTAGGAATGGCGAGCAAGCAATTGTCATCGATCATGGTGTAGGTAAGCATACCGTAATAATACAGCAAACTCAGGAAATTGTCCGGATCCAAAAGTTGTTCGGCGGGGAAGGAATCTTTTACGGATCCATAAGAATATCCTTTCTGCGCTATGTCCAGTAGTACACTTCCACGTTCCGCCATCTCCGTATCCAGCTTTAGTAGCTGTTTCATCTTCTCATAATCCGTCTTGGTGTTGGGGTCAATCAAATCCTTCATGGGAATTCCATTCGTTATATAGTATTGTATATAGCGAATCACCATACTACTGTTGAATATTTCATTGCCCGTCTCCAGTGCATCGATAGAAAAAGAGTATCCGTCGTACCATGTAGCCATTTCGCTCATCATCCTTTGCTCATCCTCAGCCCGTAGGACACCGGCTTGCTGGTAGTAACGAAGCATCTCGAGAACCTCTTTCGTAGTGAAACCGAGAATGTTGTTGCAGAAAAGATCGAGCGTTATGTTGGTGGCAATGTTGTATCCACTCGTTAGGTCGTCGAGTGTGATAGGACTTACACCCGTCATAATGATACGAGCGAACGAGCCTTTGAAAATCTTAAAGATGGATCTATAGAATCCGCTGGCATGTGTTATAGCATGGTACATTTCGTGTCCTTCCTTCGCAAGAATGCTGTTTGTGAAATTGTCGTATTCATCTACGATTAGGTACAACTGTATTCCCGCATCCTTGGCATACTGAGCAAGGGTGTTCAGCTTGTTGGCGGCCGTTGAGTAATGATAGACCCTATTGTAAACTGCTTCCGAATAGACATCCTTGTATCTATCCATGAAACAATTTATTATGGCGCAGCAGTATTCGTTGAAAGAATCTCGTATGTCTCCCGTAGAGTATTCGATTTTCGAGAAATCGAACATAAGCACCTGGTACTTACCTCGGTCCTCCGTGGGGTTGTCGTAGATCCACGTACCGGCGAAATACTGAGCAAAGTTATCTCGCTCCTTTATATCGTAGTAGGTCTGCAACATGGAAAGAAACAAGGTCTTTCCAAATCTTCTGGGACGAAGAAGAAAGAGAAAGTTCCCTGCGTCTTCTATCTTTTTTATAAAAGGAGTCTTGTCAACGAAGTAGAACTTCGAATTCATCAATAACTTAAAATCGGATATTCCGCCGGGGAGTCTTTTGTATTCCATGTGTCAACTGCTTTTATTTATTGCAAAGTTACAATTTCTTTCTGCATAATGCAAGTTTTTCACCCCTTTTCTTTCCATGCCGCAATTCGCGTGTGGATAAAGAATGTGTCCATCCCCTTACCATTCTATCTCGGTTTGCCCGTGTTCACGCAGGTACTGATTGGCTTTGCTGAAATGGTTGTTGCCAAAGAAACCGGCGTAGGCGGAGAGGGGGGAAGGGTGAACCGACTGCAACACCAAGTGCTTGGAGGTATCTATTACACTTCCCTTGCGGATGGCGTTGCTGCCCCACAGTATAAAAACCAAGTGTTCCCGCTCCTGCGATAGTTTGCGAATCACCGCATCCGTGAAGGTCTCCCACCCATGCTTCTGGTGACTGCCCGCTTGGTGCTCGCGTACCGTAAGGGTAGCGTTGAGCAATAGAATGCCCTGTTGCGCCCATCGAGTTAGATCCCCGTTGGCGGGCAGGGGAGTACCCATATCGTTGTGTATCTCCTTAAAAATATTCTGCAGCGAAGGCGGAATGCGCACCCCGGGGTTTACAGAGAAGCACAACCCGTTGGCTTGGCCCGGACCATGGTACGGATCCTGACCGATAATCACCACCTTTACCTTTTGGAACGGACAAATCTCGAACGCATTGAAAATCTGTCGTCCCGGTGGATAACACGTACCCGCCGCGTATTCGCGGTGTACAAAATCTATGAGCTCCCGGAAGTAAGGCTTCTCGAACTCCTCTTGCAGTTGTTGTTTCCAACTTTCCTCTATACGAACGTTCATAAACGGATAATAGTCTTTTAAATGAACGCAAACTTACGCAAAATAATTGAATTAAACGTGCATTTGAGGAGAAATGTCGACCTTTTTGTGTAATTTTGCAGTCGCGAAAAGATGAAAGAAATAAAGAATAAACAGAATAAGCGAACAGACCTGCTCCAAGGCAACCTGTTCACCAAGATACTGCTTTTTGCCATACCACTGGCCATAAGCAGCATGATGCAGCAGCTCTTCAACTCGGCCGATGTGGCCATAGTGGGTAAGTTTGCCGGACGCGAGGCTCTCGCGGCCGTGGGTAGTAACTCATCGGTTATCAACATGCTCATCAACTTGTTTGTGGGTATATCGGTGGGCGTCAATGTGATTGTGGCCAACTATATAGGTCAGCGCGATAAGACAGGCATACGTCGCACCATACACACCTCCATGTTGGTATCGGTGGTGAGCGGTGTCCTCCTTATGTTTGTGGGGTTGGTTCTGGCACGTCCCATTCTCGAGATGATGGCAGCCCCGGAGGATGTCATCGACTTGGCGTGTCTCTATCTGCGCATCTATTTTATCGGAGTCCCCTTTATGATGATATACAACTTTGGCGCCGCCGTACTGCGCAGTATGGGTGATACCAAACGACCGCTTTATATCTTGTTGGTATCCGGCATGGTGAACACAGTGCTCAATGTGTTGCTTGTGGTTGGGTTCCACATGAGTGTAGCGGGTGTGGCCATTGCTACAGTAGTGTCGTATATCATCAATGCGGGAGCCATCCTTTACTTCATGTGTCACGAAAGCGACCCTTATCGATTGGATATTCGTAGGTTGTACATCTCCAAACCGGAGTTGAAGAAGGTACTACAGATAGGTCTTCCGGCCGGTTTGCAGGCCACTGTCTTTTCAGTCTCCAACGTGTTTGTGCAATCGGCGGTAAACAGCTACGGCTCGGCTGCGGTTGCCGGGTCGGCTACCGCGCAGAACGGAGAATCCTACACCTATCTGGTGATGACAGCTTTTGTACAAGCGGCAGTAACCTTTACGGGGCAGAACTACGGCGCGGGAAATATAGAACGATGCAAGAAGGTGTTTCGCCTATGTATGCTCCTTGCGTTTGTATGCTGCGGTAGTTTGGGATGCTTATTGGTGTATTTCCGCTACGGAGTGATATCGCTCTTCACCTCCGACCCGCAGGTGGCGTACTACGCCTCCATTCGTCTTTGCCATGTGCTTCTGTTCCAAGTGTTGGCCTCCTCCTACGAGATTAGTGGCGGATGTTTGCGCGGATTGGGTTATTCGCTTACCCCCGCCGTACTCACCATCTTCGGAACCTGCGTGTTGCGATTGTTGTGGGTCTTTACGGTAGACGCTCACTACCACTCCTTCGACATCCTCATGACGGTATATCCACTCTCTTGGATTGTTACCGGCAGTGCCGTGCTGATAGCTTATGCCATACTGAGTAAGCGAGCGTATAGAAGTTAAAAAAAAGCCCATCTTCCGATAAGGAAAGTGGGCTTGGGATTTGTCGTAAAATTGTTAGATTAGCACCGAACTTAGTCCATGTGGAAACGTTCGTCCAGTGGGATGGAGATAGGCGAATTATCCGGATTCGTATCCATGATATCTGCCATGTATGCCCACCACTTTTGTACCCACGGGTTGTCACCAAGGTCCTGTGAACCGGCGTCACCCTCTGCCTCTTGGTAAGCAAAGAGGATATTGGTATCTTTATCCCAATAAATGGAATAATTGCGTACTCCCTGATTGCGGAGCAGCTCTTTCATCTCGGGCCATAGCGCGGCGTGTCGTTTCTTGTACTCCTCCTCGCAGCCCGGCTTCAAAAACATTTTAAAGGCTTCCCTTCTCATGATTTTAAGTTTTAAAGTTAATACTGTTGTTATAATAAATCCCCCGTCCTCTCCGGAGGGAAGACGGGGGGAATTATTCTT
>CAZUTW010000078.1:0-5559 GCA_964623295.1 uncultured Bacteroidaceae bacterium
GGAATCCAAACCGTCATGTTGCCCGGACCACGATGGTTCCATGCATAGTACGGAATAAGCGTCAGGGTAACATCCTTTGCCACCAACTTACCGTTTGTATCGAAGTTCAGCGTCTGCGCATCGGTCACCAAGGTTTGCACCTCGGTATCGGCGATGGTCTTGTTGCCCAAGGTAAATTTAGGCTCCTGGTTGCAAAGCACGTTCAGAACATCGCAATCGTTGTCGGGGAACTCGGCACAGTATACCAACGGACCACGCTCTATCGCCACACGACCCTTGTCGGCAGCCACCTTGCCATTGGCACGAACGGTACGCGGCTCCATGTCGAAGTGTACACTCACCTTGTCGCCCTTCTTCCAACTACGGTTTATCACAAAGTAACCATCCTGCAGAGTACTCTCCACCACCTTGCCGTTCACCTTGACGGTATAGCCCAAGCGCTTACCGTCGCTATACGTGTACAAGTCGCTCGGAACCACCTGTCCACGCACCCATCCCGGGATACGAATCATAAGGTTCCACCTACCGCTCGCCTTCTTCAGATTCATGGTGATGTCACCATCCCAAGGATAGTTGGTAACCTGCTCCAGTGTCACCTTGTTGCCATTCACCTTAACATCGGCCGTATTGCCCATGAAGAGGTTTACGTAAAGGTTCTTATCCTTCACCGCATACACATACTGCGGAAGAGACGGAATGAAACGCGCCGCATTGCTCGGACAACAAGCACAACCGAACCACGGTTGACGCTGGTGCTGCCCCATGCTCTGCAAAGGATTCGGGTAGAAGAAACGTCCACCATCTATAGAAATACCGCTGATAACACCGTTGTAAAGCGTACGCTCCAATACATCGTAGTACTTGCTCTCACCGTGCAGCAAGAAAAGGCGGTAGTTCATGTACACCTGCGCAATAGCCGCACACGTCTCGCAGTAAGCACTCATGTTCGGCAACTCATAGTTCGCACCGAACGCCTCGCCACTGCTGGTAGCACCCACACCACCCGTGATGTAGTACTTCTTACCCACAATGTTCTCCCAAATAGCATCGATAGCCTTTATGTAGCTCTGATCGCCCGTAAGCGCAGCCACATCCGCCATACCCGCATACATGTATCCCGCACGAACCGCATGACCCACGGCCTCCGTCTGGTCCACTACCGGTTTGTGACTCTGGCTATATTCCGTGCGGATGGTGGTCTTACCACGCTCATCCAAGAAGAATTTCGCCTGCTCCAGGTATTTCTTATCGCCCGTAGCCAAGTAAAGCTTTGCCAAACCCATCTCCGCAATCTGGTGACCCGGAACCACACGAGCCTGTCCCTCACCGTTGCCAACCTCTTTGCAAACCACATCGGCATACTTAATAGCGATGTCCAGGAAGTTGCGCTTGCCCGTAGCCTGATAGTGAGCCACCGCCGCCTCGCACAAGTGTCCCAAGTTATAGAACTCGTGGCTCAAATCCTCCACCTTGCTCCAACGCGTAGGACCCGCCCAGTGGTGCGGATTATCGGGATTCTGTGTACGAGCCGTATAAAGATAACCATCCGGTTCCTGCCCGGAAGCGATGATAGCAATAACACTGTCTACATACGCCGCCAATTTAGCGTCGGGATAGGTCTGTAGCAGATAGCTCGCACCCTCTATGGTCTTGTACGGGTCGGTATCGTCGAAGGAGTATCCCACGCCGTTTACCTTAAACACCTTGCTCGGATCCTTCAAGTGCTCGGCAGCATTCTCGAAGTTCTTGTAGCGTCCCGTCTCCTCGCACTTGGAAAACGCCAACGGGATGGTCACCTCGCGGCTCGCCTTGAGGCGCTGTCCCCAGAACGTGTTGGGAGTAACCTTAACCGAAGTGAATGGAACCGGATCTGTTGGGTATCCGCCCGACTTAACCTTTTGTGCCTGTGCCGTTCCTATGGTTGCGGCAAGTATGCACAATCCGAAGATTCTTTTCATTAAAATTGCAGTTTATAAAATTGATACTATTATTATTTACACTTTACAATGGCAAGGAAACCGCCGCCGCTTGCCATGGAGATGTTTACTTTATCGCCCGATAGATACTCCCTGAGTTGTTGAGGCTCTCGTTCTATGCGATAATCGGAAGCACTCTTCTCGGCATTCTTTCCGTCGGAGAGGAGCGTGACACTCTCGATGCTGCGGATATCGAACGGCAGTTCGCCGAGCGACAAAGCAACGGTGCGTGGCGCATCCCAGTTGTTCATGCCGGCGATATACCAATTGCCCTCTTTATCCTTGCGAGCGGTGATGATGTACTGCGCCATGACGCCGTCCAGAGTTTTGCTCTCCTCCCACGTAACCGGTATGGAAGCAATGAGGGAGGTATACTCCTCCTCCTTCTCGTAGGCCGTAGGAGAGTCTGCCAACATGCTGAACGGAGCATCGTAGCATACATACATGGCCGCCTGGTGGCAGCGAGTTCCCTGGCTCTGCGGATGATAGTACATGGGTTGCCAATCCTTCTTGCTCGCGTTGCGCATGGCTCCTTGTGTAAAGTCCACCGGTCCCGTCATGCCGCGCATATAAGGCATGGTGACATCGTACTTAGGCATATCCTTCTTTACCGGTTCCCATTTGGTCTCCTCCATGCCGAAACAAGCCTCGAAGTTGACGACGTTGGGGTAGGTGCGCTGTATGCCGGTGGGAGGGAAGATGCCGTGATAGTCCAAGAAAAGGTGGTACTCTGCACACTTGGCAGCGATACGATAGGTCATGTCTACCGCCTCCTGATCGTTGCGATCCATAAAGTCGACCTTAAATCCTTTTATGCCCAAGGCACTGTATCGTTTGCAGGCCTCCTCCAATTGTTCGTCGAGCACGTTGAACACCGTCCAGAGCACAACGCCCACGCCCTTCTCTTTGCCGTATCGCACAAGTTCCGGCAGGTCTATCTCCGGATTCACGGTAAGCATATCGCCCTTACTCGGAACATACCATCCCTCGTCGAGTACAATATACTCCAACCCGTGTTTTGCAGCAAAGTCTATATAGTATTTATAGGTACGAGTGTTGATGCCCGCTTCGAAGTCCACCTGCTCCAAGCCCCAGTCGTTCCACCAGTCCCATGCCACCTTGCCCGGTTTTATCCAGTCGGTATTGCCTATGCGGTTCTTGTCGGCAAGAGCATAGACCAACGGGTTTTGCGGCATGTCGGTATCCTTCTCCGTTACCGCCAGAATGCGCCATGGGAAGTTGCGCGTACCTTGCGTCTTGGCTATGTACGATTCCTCGGCAGTGACGTACTTTTGTTGACGCCATGCATACTTATCGAAACTCTTGGGATAGTGAGCAAAGACGGCCGTCAGCCGGCTCGATAGATACATGCAAGGATACTCCTCTACGTTGCTCTCCATGAGCGTCACCTTACACTGCCCGGTGGCAGTAGCCTCGTCTACGGCAAAGGTGGCCGGGAGAAAGGCCAGTTTATCCTTGGGCTGTTGCGAGAGCATCGCTTCGGTATAGTAGTTCTGGAAAGCCATCTTCATGGGCTCCTTCTCGTTGGTAGAGTAGGAGAACCACGCGAACGGCTCCTTGGGGAACTGCAGGTTCAGTGCTTCGTCGTTTACCAGAACCGTACCCTTACCCGCTGTGCTGTGGAAACGATACGCCAATCCGCTGTCGTAGAGTCTTACCACGAGCGCACCCTGTCCGCAGGGGATGGATACTTGGTTGTATGTCAGCTCGAAACTCGGCGTGTGGAAGAACGGCGCCTCTATCTTCTCGGTCTGTTGTGTGGATTTTCCGGTGGCGATGTTACCCTCCTTGTCCACCTTTGCAGCAGCAACCATACCCAGAGAGAAGCTTTTGCCCCCCTTCTCCAGTTGCATGGAAGGTTGTACGCTCGCCAATTCTTTATCTCCCAAGTAGAGATGTAGGGTGATGGCAGACGTCTTTCCGGTAGACGTGTCGCCGGTAAACCGCACGCTCAATTTGCCGTTCGGACTTGTCAACCTATCGGCAGCATAGGTCGATAGGCTCAACAAGAGGGCAAGTGTCCATAGTATTCTTTTCATATTTTTAGGTGTTTATTTCACGGTGAAACTGTAGGGATAATTGCGCATCTTACGGTTGGACGGTTCGTAGGGGTTCTCATCGGCCACCGATGTATGCTTCGTAGGGGTAGCGGTGACTACCAGATACAAGTACTTCAGTTCCTTGTTGGCCGGAGCCTTAAAAGAGATTTTCGCCTTCGTCTTGGAAGCATACTCCCCGTAGATAGGGTCACCCTCCGGAGTGATGCCCACGAACCCGTAGTGCCACCCGGCGTCCTCGCCCTCCTCACCGCGGAAGCGAACGGTAACGGTCTTGCCGGGCTCCGGTACATGGAGCTTTATGGCATTGAATCCATATTCCTCCGGTGCGTAGACAGGGCGTTGCTCCTCGTTCTTTGTTTGTAGCGGCGTGTCGTAGCTTCCTATCAACGGTTTGCAGACTTGGTGGATGCGCGGATTATCGAACGCCATGAGTTTGCGGTAGCAGTCGAACACCTCATCGTTCCATTGTTCTTGCGTGATGTTTGTCAAGCGCTGATAGGTCGTAACCGGGTCCTCCCCCCGTTTGCCGTTGCGGAAGAGTTTTGCGATAAAGTCTTTCCCATGCTTGGTCCCCCAATATTCGAGCACATAAGGAGAGTGGTATATGTTGTCCATGGCAAGAAAATGCTTATAGGTAAGTTCTGTCCAAGCCTTGAAATGATAGTTCTCATCGAACACCCACTCCGGGTTTACCTGCCACAGCATCCACTGGCTGGCCATCTCGAAGATGCCGCCACCGCCCCAACACTCGCCATCGCCGTCGCAGGAAATCTGGCTCTGGAAGGAGTGTCCCAATTCGTGGGCTATACAGTTTAGCTTGCGGTCCTGTACACGTTGGGGAGTAATCCACAAGGCACCTATGGTATTGTCGTAGTCGCCACCGTAGGCAGTGCCCTCGAGCGAATAGTTCAGCATCACCATCATGCGGTATTTATCGGCCTTGCTCCCCGGTCGGATAAATTGTAAGGTATCTTTAAAGAAATGGTAAAAATCCTCCAACCGTTCTGTCAGGTTGTTAAGATTTACCTTCATGTTTTGTCCTTCTAAGTTGGGCGCAGTCGCTACGTCATCGCCAAATCCTTTTTCCCAAAAGACCGCCACATTGGGCGTCTTCACGGAGTGCGCGTAACAGTAACGAGCCGTATCGCATGTAAAGTCGATATTCCGCAGGTCGTTGGGAATATATACCTCCTTTTCCTGTGCGGAAGTAGTGGGTCCGCAGAGCGCCAGGGACATGCATATTACAGGAATAGATTTTATCTTCATCGTTGCATATGTATGGTTTACTGTTTTGTCTTGCAAACTTACTAAAAAAATCCGTATGTTTGGCGTGTTTTTGTGGAAAAATGATGAAATATAGGAATATTATTGTGGTTTGTGGAAAGTAGATGTTTTATAACATAAAACAAACGTTTGTGTGGGAAAAGCAAAAGAGGATAAGCAATGTGCTTATCCTCTTACTTGGTTGCGGGGGTCCGACTCGAACGGGCGACCTCCAGGTT
>CAZUTW010000079.1:0-5452 GCA_964623295.1 uncultured Bacteroidaceae bacterium
AAAAAGATTTGTTGAACATTATTTGCGGAAATAGCTCAGTTGGTAGAGCACAACCTTGCCAAGGTTGGGGTCGCGAGTTCGAGTCTCGTTTTCCGCTCAGCAGTTAGAAGCCCAGGTGGCGGAATGGTAGACGCGCTCGTTTCAGGTGCGAGTGCTGCGAGGCGTGCAGGTTCGAGTCCTGTTCTGGGCACCATCTAACAAGGCTTGGAGAGATGGCGGAATTGGTAGACGCGCTACTTTGAGGGGGTAGTGTCAATTGTGACGTGGGAGTTCGAGTCTCCTTCTCTTCACTTTCCATTGCGGAAATAGCTCAGTTGGTAGAGCACAACCTTGCCAAGGTTGGGGTCGCGAGTTCGAGTCTCGTTTTCCGCTCTTCGTTAACAAGATTAAGTAATGTCAACTGTGCACAACTTGTTTGTGCCTTTTTTTATAGAAACTATCATGAATTTATACATTCGTTTTTTTGATGAAGAGTGTGTGGTGAAGACGGTAGAGGACGCTATTGAGTTCTTGGCCGGTATTCCGGAGGTGGAGATGAACGAAGAGTTGCAGCAAGATATTGAGCAGTATTTCGAAAGTAATAATCCGTACCCTAAAAGATATAAGGTAAGACCGCGTGTCTACTTCATCCTTATTAAGACGGATGCAGAAACTATAGAAGAATTTAAAGCAAACAAAGACAAACAAGATATGGGAACAGAAGGAGCAAATGCACATCAGGCACCGCTGAACAGATTGGTCGAGCGTCAGTCCGGTTGGTACGAGGGAGGCATTCTTTTTAAGCGTGTTGTTATTGTACCGGGTACAGGTAAATTCCAGTACAAGGATACTTCTTTCCGTGCGCTGGTGAAGGCCGAGAGTGGTATGGATTGCTATTTGCGTATCATAGACCATCTCAAGAGTCGTCAGGACGTAGATGCTCGTAGCCAGTTCCCGTCGGCTAAAGGAAAAAACTTTTATTTCAATTACTTGGGTACCGAAAAACCCATTGTGGAATAAAGTGAAGGAAAATTGGTTGAATCCGTAAACGGACACTCTGTGTGGGGTGCCCGTTTTTTTGTTTCCTTATTTCTTCTCTTTTTTACGGATGAAGTTGAGGCCTATGTAGGCATTGATACTTCCAAAGGTGTCGATAAAGGAGAAGTGTTCCTTGCGGTAGGTATAGGTGTGGGCCACCACGTACACGCCGCCAAAATAGCGGGTGTTGTTCCACACAAGCGACATGCGTCCCAAGAAGTCTATGTTCATATTGCTTATCTTAAACATCTTGTAGAACGGTTCCTTCTCCGCTGTTCCCGAATTGCTCAGGGGAGCTATGTTTTCGCTGTAGGTGGTTATGTCGTTGTGCTTAAACCCTATGGCAGGCGTCAAGGAGACGCAGAATAGCCAATTCTTGGCAAATACCCAGTTGTAGGCATAGCCTACGTTTATGCTGTAGCTGTAATATTGCAGACTGCTCAAACGCAAGTCGCTCACCAGTTGACCGGACAGGTCGCTCGGCAGTTCCGAATAGTCGAACGTCATGTTGTGCTTGCTGTAGGTAAATCCCGCAATCAACGAACCGCAACTCTTACGCTGCACTGTACTCTGCGAGAAAGCAGCAGGGTAGGAGAAGTGCTTGTTGTTGAAGATGTAGTAAGAGTTGATTGAAAAGGTATTTATGTTGATTCCCGAGAAGGGGATCGCATCGTACGTCTTGTTCTCGAACCCCTCAATATTGCGTATGTAGAAATCGTTCCCCGTCTTGCGCCATATAAAGTCGACACCGATGAGCGAACTGTACACCGACAAATCGAGCTCCCGTCGCGAATTGCTCGAACTACCACTCTTTCCTATATCGTATGTATATCCCAAGAACAACCAACTCCATCCCACGTAGGGTCCCACCTTATTGGTAAAATTGGGCGAAAGACTCATGCTCTGGTTGTTCTGCGTACTCTTAATGGTAAAGTGCTCATAGTTGCTCTTCTCCATAAGCATGGCACAGAATTGGTATTTATAGGGCGTGATATACGTCGTATCGAAATCGTTGAACGCCCGTATAAAACGGAGCAATAGATTCCCCTTGTGCTTAATCTCCTTACCGATACGTGTCAACATCTTCTCGTGGTTTGCCGTACTGTCTACGTGCGTAGAATCGACCACCGGCACCACCGTATCGTCCTCCACAAACGCACAATCCACCCCTTTAGCCGCTAAAGGAGTGGATAGTAATATGCACAGTCCACAAAATGTTCGTAGAAGACTTTTCATTGTTCTTTAAAGTTTGCCCAGAATCTTATCCATGACATAGTTGACCGAAGTAGCATGCACGCTATCGCACGTACAAGTACCTATCTTTTGCAGATGCTCCACCACATTCTTAATGAGCGGCAACTGCACCAATTCCGGATTGGGAATCACAAACTCCTCGCGTCCCTTATCCGTGTGTAGGGCTATCGGTTCATATGTAAAGACAGAGAAACAAATCTGTCCCTTATCCCCGATAATCTCTATGCGATCCACCTTTGCCGAGTCGTACGACACAAAGCACCACGATCCGGAGCCCGGCAACCCGTTCATGAACCGGAAACAAGCACTCACCGTATCCTCCGATTCGTAGAGTCCCCCCTTGTTGCTGCTAAACCCCTTCGCCTCAACGATAGGTCCGAACAAGTCCTGCAACAAGTCAATCTGGTGCGGAGCCAAGTCGTAGAAATAACCACCGCCCGCAATATCGCTCTGTACACGCCACGGCAAGTTTTTTGCATTGTAATCCAAGTCGCGTGGCGGAACGGCAAAGCGCACCTGAATGTTGATCACATTTCCCACGCTGCCATTCTTCACCAGCTCCTTTACCTTTTGGAAGTAAGGCAGGTATTTCCGATAGTAGGCCACAAAGCACGGAATACCCGTCTGTTCCGATATGCGATTCACTCTACAGCAGTCCTCGTAGTTGGCAGCCAACGGCTTCTCCACATACACCGGTTTACCCATTTTCATGGAGAGTATGGCAAAAGTCGCGTGCGAAGAGGGAGGCGTGGCAACATAGATAGCATTCACATCCGGGTCCTCAATCAAGTCGATAGGATCCGTGTACCACTTCTCTATCTTGTGGCGCTTGGCATAGCTTTCCGCCTTCCGGGCGTCCCTACTCATCACCGCCACCACCTTGCTGCCCGGAATCATATTGAACGCCGGACCGCTCTTCTTTTCGGTTACCTCACCGCATCCTATAAACCCCCATTTTATCATCTTGGGGGAAGCTGCCTCTTCCATCGTACTGCTGTTTAGGTTCTTATTTAAGCCACTTATCCAACCAGCGGAAGAAGGTGCGCTGCCACAAAATACCGTTCTGTGGTTTCAGCACCCAGTGGTTCTCGTCCGGGTAGAGCAACAACTCCGCCGGAATGCCACGCAGCGTAGCCGCGTTGAAGGCACTTTCGCCCTGGCTAGACAGAATTCTGTAATCCTTCTCACCATGTATGCAGAGGATAGGCGCATCCCACTTATCCACAGACAAGTGTGGAGAATCGGTAAAACTCTTGTTGTTTTGGTTCTCCTTGAGCCAGGGAGCACCTCCCAAATCCCAGTTGGCAAACCACATCTCCTCCGTCTCCACATATTGCTGTTGCGTATTGTAGATACCATCGTGCGCAATGAAGCACTTAAAGCGCTTGTCGTGATGTCCCGCCAGATAGTACACGGAGAAACCACCGAAGCTTGCACCCACGCAACCCAAACGATCCTTGTCCACATACGGTTCGTTGCAGATATCATCGATAGCCGACAGATAATCCTTCATGCACTGACCCGTATAGTCACCGCTGATCTCCTCCAGCCACTCCATGCCGAATCCCGGCAATCCACGACGGTTCGGAGCGATAACGATGTATCCGTTGGCCGCCATAATTTGGAAGTTCCAACGAACACTCCAGAACTGACTCACCGGACTCTGCGGTCCACCCTCGCAGAAGAGCAGGGTAGGATACTTCTTGTTGGCATCGAAGTGAGGCGGATAGATTACCCAGCACAACTCCTCCTTGCCATCGGTCGTCTTCACCATGCGCTCCTTCACCTCGCCCATGGTCAATTTATCCATAAAGTAAGCATTCTCGTGTGTGAGCTGCGTTACGGCATTCTTCTTGTTCAATTGGATGGCATAGATATCGTCCGGCGCACTGATGCTGTGACGCTTGGTATAGAGCGTCTTACCCACCAAGGAGATACCGTTGTAATCGTAATCACCGGTTGTAATAGCCTTCACCTCGCCCTTCAGATTGGTAGAGTATACCATGCAACGCGCCTTCCACACACCGCTAAAGTACAGTGTCTTGCTGTCGGCGCCCCAACAGAACTCCTCCACGCTGCTCTCGAAAGCCTCCGTTACGTAGGTCTTCTTACCCGTAGCCAAGTTCAGGACACACAGACGGTTGCGGTCACTCTCGTAGCCCTCGCGCTCCATGCTCTGCCAAGCTATCAGTTTACCATCGGGCGAGAAGGACGGGTTCACATCGTAACCCATGTTCTCATCCTGCGCGTTTTGGTTCACGGCCTGGTGTTGGAAAGACTTCACCGCATTTGTTTCCGGACGCTTGTAACCGTCACTCTTGCATAAATTCGTCGTGGTACCCTTCTCCACATCGTAGAGATAGATATCCGTATCGGTGCTCAACGCATACTCCTTACCCGTAAGTTTACGGCACGTGTACGCAATCTTGTTGCCCGCAGGGTTCCAGCACAACTGCTCCGTACCACCAAACGGCAGCGTAGGACACTCAAACGGTTCCCCCTCCAAGATATCCTTCTCATCGGTAGCAATCTCACCATTCTTCACCTCCGCCACAAACGGATGCGGAATCTCCTTTACATAGTGATCCCAGTGCTTGTAGTTCATATCCGTAATCACCATACCCGAAGCCAACGGAAGGTCCTCCTCCGGCTTCCGGATAGACTCATACGTAGGCACCGAATGAATCAGGATCACCCGGCTCTCGTCCGGAGAGAAGATGAAACCTTCCACCTCCTTATCGCTCTTGGAAATCTGTTTCTTATCGCTACCGTCCGGGTTCATGGTCCACACCTGTCCCTTGCGCAAGAACGCAATCTTGGAACCGTTTTTGTACCAAACAGGCTCCATCTCGTTCTCGCTGTCGGTGGTAAGCAGCGTATTGCCCGTACCGTCCGCGTTCATCACGTTCACGGTATGGTGACTCTTGTTCTGCTTCACACTATAGTAGCTCACACCATACACGATACGTTTGCCGTCCGGAGAAACCCGATACGACCCCACGCGTCCCATTGCCCAAAGAGCCTCCGGCGTCATCAAGTCGCTCTTCAGTTCACACTGGTTTTTTCCTATGACGGGAAGCTCCTGGTCACCCGCAGCAGCCACATGAGTAGTAGCTGCCGAGGTGAGCATAAGTGCTGCGGTTATCATTGTCTTTGCATTAATCATAATCACTCTTTTTTA
>CAZUTW010000080.1:0-5392 GCA_964623295.1 uncultured Bacteroidaceae bacterium
TAAATTCAACGATTATGAAGCGTTCAAATGAATTTGTATTCGGTCACAGTGCTCAACGCATCTTGAGTGCCGAGGCAGGTGCACCCGCTGCTTGTGGTAGTGCTTGCGGTTCCGGTGATAAGGAAGAGAAGCCTGCTGCTTGCGGTAGCGCATGCGGTGCGGGTGACAAGGAGGAAAAACCTGCTGCTTGCGGTAGCGCTTGCGGTGCAGGTGAGAAGTAAGAAAAACTTGTTTCTAAGTAGATGGAGTACTTTGCTTTTCAGTGGCACATAACCGATGCCTGCGACCAACGTTGCGAACATTGTTATATCTTTAGCGAGGGGCATCCGCGTTTGGTGGAGATGCCCATGACACGTTGTCTGGCAGTAATAAAGACCTGCCGGGAGATGTGTGCGCGCATGAACCGTCTTCCGTATTTCTACATCACGGGAGGCGACCCCATCCTGCACACACACTTTTGGGAGATTCTGGAGGAGCTACATGAGCAGGGTATTCCATTTACTCTTATGGGAAATCCGTTCCACTTGACGCCGGAGGTGTGCGCGCGTCTCAAGTCGTTGGGCTGCCGTAAGTATCAACTCAGTATCGACGGACTGCGCGAGACACACGACAGCATACGTAAGCCGGGGTCTTTCGATGCTACCTTGCGCGCTATCCCCATCATACGGGGGGCCGGTTTGCATTGTGCTATCATGACGACGGTGAGCGGTACCAACCTGCACGAGATTCCGGAGATTGTAGATTTGGTGGTGGAACACCATGTGGATATCTTTGCTTTCGGTCGCTACTGCCCCACTTCGTTGGAAAAGGCTATCAGCGAGCGTACACACATAGAGCCGTTGGAGTACAAGGCACTATTGGAGACGCTTTGGGAGCGATACGAACGTTACAAGGATAGCGATACTACGTTCAACCTTAAGGACCATCTCTGGACGCTCTTCCTCTACGAAAAGGGATTGTTCAAGATTCCGGAGGGACTGGATGAGGATACCATCTACGATGGATGCAACTGCGCCAACTGCCACATCACGATACTTCCTACGGGTAAGGTGATGGCTTGTCGACGCTTTGAATCGCCCGTAGGAGACTTGTTTGGCGACAAGGGACATGCGGTAGTGACGCCGCTCTACGATATCTTTACCGGCGATGCGGAGGAACAGTACCGTCAGTGCGAGCGCATGGAGAAGTGTTCCAAATGCGAACTCCTGCGTTTCTGTAGAGGATGTCCGGCTGTGGCATATGGTTATCACCACTCTTTCTTTGCGCCCGACCCGCAGTGTTGGAAGGAGGTATAGAAGCATTTAAAAGACAACATACTATGGATTTATTGGAATTGATGAAGCATAGACGTTCCATCCGCAAGTATACGGGGGAACAGATTACGGAGGAGGATCTTCGTAGAATAATAGATGCGGGGCTCTTTGCGCCCAATGCGGGCGGTGGACAGCGTTCCATGATTGTGGGGATTCACAATGCCGACTTGGTGGAGAAGCTCGGAAAGCTCAACGTAGGGTGCATGGATCGTTCTCGTTTGGCGGGCAGCCATGTATCGGCGGAGCAGCCTTCTATCATCGACGATCCAACAATAAAAAGCGGCTTTTATGGTGCTCCGTCTTTAGCGATTGTCTTTGCACAGAAGAACTTTCTTTACAGCATTCCGGATGCTTTCTGTGCGGCCGAAAATATGGTGCTCATGGCTACGGAACTGGGCATCTCCAGTTGCATTATAGCGCGGGGGGAGGAGACTTTTGCCAACCCGGAGGGTGCTTCCTACTTAAAGGAATGGGAGATTCCCGAAAATATGGTGGCTCGCTGTTTCGTCATCCTGGGTTATTGCGAAACCGACTATCCAAAAGAAAAGCCCCGGAAACCGGGGCGTTCAAAGATTATTTCGTAATTCCTTAGAAAGTCATTACCAGAGCGAAACGGATGCCGTCGCGTTTTACGTGGGGATTGTCCAAGTAGTTGAGGCGACGCACCCACTGTACGGAAAATACCTTGAAGACATTGGTTACACCCACAGCAAACTCCATGTAGGGGTTCTTGGGGGTCAACACATGACCGCTCTCCGGGAAGTAGAAGAGTTCACTGTCGTTTTGGTTCTTCTCCAGGAAAGGATTGTTCTTGCACGTTAAGTCGCCCCAAATAGCCTTAAAGGCAACGATTTCACGCCATTTAAGACGCTTTATCAGGGGGATGCGGTTCAGTATCTTTCCGTTCATATTCCATGCCAAAGAGAGGTACAATTTGCGGTCCATGAAGAACTCCATGTTGCGCAACATGCTAAAGGTTTCCTCCTGCTGCAGGTAGGACACATCGGTAGGCGGAAGAATCAACATGGGGTAAGGTACTTTGTTCCACTGCGCGGCTGCGTTGATGTGCGTATCAAAGAAGCCCCAACTGCCCAACCACTGGCGCTTGTATATGCCTATCTCGGTGAGCTGCGTATTGTACTGACCGCCCAGGAAGTTCTTGAAACCGGTGGTGTGGGTCAACGTAAACTCCGGACTATCCAGGTTCAACGGCCAACGGCGTTGCTTGGTGTTTATAAAGGTCTGTCCCGGACAGTATTTAATACCTGCTGTCAATTCGGTGGTACGTATCTTCTTTACCGGTTCGTCGGTTCCCATACGTTTGTACTCCAACGTTCCTGCCACACGGTTGCTCTCGGCCTTCAGGGCTGCATTGATGCTGAAACCATAGAGTGTTTCGTAGATGAACGACAGGCGCTGCTTGTTGTAGAAGTACATCTCCGTGACTTTCTGCGTGCGCAGCCCCATAAAAATATTGTCCTTGTTGTTGACAAGGAACTTATCGGAGGCGGACATGACATCGTTCTCCGACTCAAAGGTGATGTTGCGCTGCGGGAACTCAAAGGGGGAGTTCTGCTTCTTGTTGATAGCATACGTAAACTCGCTGCTATAATAGTTCTTGTCCGACTTGAATCCGTGTGCCACATAACCCTTCCAGAAGAAGTGAGGGTTCAGCGCACCCATGGTTCTACCGCCCAATGTGGTACGGAAACCGTCCACATAGTTGGTGGAGATGAAGGAGGCCACGGGACCTATATCGAACTTACTCTTCTTCTCGCCCGTAGTGGTTTCTATAAAGTTCTCCACGAGCGGTTTCAGGACAAAGAGTACAACCTTACCTCCGGTGGAGTTCTGCAATATCTTCATGAACCCGTCAAAACCCGACTCGTTTTCCGTTAGTTCCACCTTGCGGTAGGTGTTCCAATAGTCTTCGTCCTTGGTACGAGCATCGGCCGTGTGCACGGTTTTCGCCTTTCCTTTGAAGAGTTTGTCGGGGAGTTCATCGAAGGCGTAATCGCTCAGGCGCGTGTTGCGCACCACCAACATGGGGAGCGATAATATCTTCAACTCGGCCCACATATCGTCCTCGGTCAGCACCCAATCGCCGTTGTCGAGCTTGGTGTACTCTTGTTCTATGTGCATCTCGTCCACATAGTTCACATCGCTCTTCTGCGGAATGGTGAGCGACACTTTGCGAACGTGCAGGGAACTATCGGCCAAGACGTACAAATCGCCTCTAAAGCCAAAGTCCTGTTGGTTGTTGGGCAGGAAATTGAGATGGTAACAAAGGTCCTTATCCACCATGAGGGTATCCACTATATAATAGCGGTAGAAGGAAAGTGCCGTGTTACCGATGGGGCTAACAAAGGGAAACTGCACCAAACGGATATAGTCTTCGTAGATATCCACATCCTGGAACAACTCCTTGAGGATGGTGTTCAACATATCACCGGTAGCAAAGAGCTGGTTCAAACCGGTACTTTGTTCACCTTCTATGATATCCTTCTCCTTGCGCGGCTCCTTGCGATAGAGGTGTTTTGTTACCGTTTCGTCCACCGAGATGGGGAGAATCACTTTGTTGTTGTACGGACTTATCTCCGTGTGTTCCGCCCATTTGGACTTCTTCTGTCCGGTCGTATCCTCTTTTATCTTGTAGTCGTTACGGGCAAAGGATATTTTCTGATACTTATTGTACTGGACGTAATCGTGATTTTCTAAGTTGGTTTTCTTTTTTGCTTCAATCACCCGCTTCATGAGGTCGTACGCGGGGTTGTTCTTGCGGGAGTATTTTACACGTTTGGCCTTCACCTGCACCTCGTTGAGCATGCTACCCTCCTCCTTCATGACGATTTTCAACCACGAAGAGGTCTTGGAAGTTACCGGTATCTGCTGTGTTTTCATACCTACAAAGGAGATGCTCAGCGTCCAACCTTCGTGACGGGCTATGGAAAAGACACCGTCCTCGTCGGCTACGGTAATCACCTTTTGGTCTTTATACTGCACGGTAGCATGGGGGATGGGGGCACCGGTATCGTCCAGCACCACGCCTCTCAACTGTGCCTTCACATGCAGACACACCACGAGTAAAAAGAGAAAAAACAAGCTTCTTTTCATTTGTATTTTTGCGTGTAAAATTAATACTCAAGACTTGCGTCGGGAGTCTCTTTACAACTCCCTAAGCAACTCTTTACAGAATCGTTCGTGACGATACCACATGTAGTGGCAAAGTAGGCCCATGAACACAATCTCGAACACGAAATAGAACCAGGGCATATCACCCAAACAGCTCAGGTAAAGTACAATGGCTCGTGTGTTGAATGTGAGGATATTGGTGAACGGCATCAGGGGCAGCGACCCCTCGCGAAAACGGGTACGGAACGCCTCGGGGGCCTTGTCCATTCCGCCATACTTAAGCACCAACGCCTCGCGCAACTGCTGGAATGCAGGCGTGCGAGCCTCCTGGTTCTTTGTATAGTTCACATAGGTCTTCAGGAAAGCCTTCCATATAAAATTACCCTTCCACGGGGTTTCCTCGTAGAGTTTCTTCTGTTGCTTGTAGTTGTCCAACTCACTGCCCTCCACACCCTTCAAGAAGAAGAGGTGAATCTGGCGATAGTAATCGGCCAAAGCACACTGACGGGCATGACAACCAAAGCCGGAATAAAGGGCTACGAAGAACGTAACCACCGCCAGGATAAGAGCATTCCGCTCCGTATCGGCTATGCGGAACAAGGAGAACAACACATCGTGATGCTCGTACACGCGAACCACCATTCCTACATAGATGGGTATGAACCATATATCGCTCGATGCTCCGTCCAGAATACGTCCCAACCGCGTCTTTTGATTGGTCATACGTGCCAACTGTCCATCGGCACTATCGTAGAAATTGGCCCACGCCAACAAGAGCACACCGATGACGTTCAGGATAAAACCATGAACTCCCTCGTAATAAAAAGAACCTTGTGCAAAGAAGTAAGCAGAAGATGCTCCCAAGATCATGGAAAGCACCGTTACCGTGTTAGGATGCACCCCGCATTTGGCAAAAAACTTTGCCCACTGATATCCTATAGGGCGCG
>CAZUTW010000081.1:0-5367 GCA_964623295.1 uncultured Bacteroidaceae bacterium
CGATTAAAATAGGAAAAGTCCTCGTATCCTAACATGAGGGAAATATTCTTCACAGGATGCGTGGTGGTGTTGAGTAGCAGTTCGGCACGTTCTATGCGCCGTTGCGTGATGTACACAACCGGAGTGCTTCCCGTTTCGGCTTTGAAACGACGGATAAAATAATCTTTCGACATGCATGCCGTGCGAGCCAACTCCGATATGTCGAGTGTATCACCGATGTGCTTCCTTATGTATTTTATGGCCGCACCTATACGTGTATCTTCTATTACCGAACGAGGGGTGGCACGACGTAACAGTTTACTTATTAGTTGATAAAGAATACCATGAGTCTCCAGAATATCGGCCAATGGCCTGAGACTGTTACGCGTGATGTTCTGTATTAGCATGGAATTGTTGTCGTAGCACAAAGGGTCGCTTCCGGGAAGTTTCATGAACGGATTTATGCTGCACAAGCGCTGAAACAAGGTCAAATCGGAGTCGTCTCCTTGCATTTCCGAAGGAAAGTCGTATGCTTCCAATAGTGTGTTTTCGCAGTCCGGTTGTTCGTATATATGGATATAGTAGTGAGCAAAATGTCCCTTGCAGTGGTAGGAATGGGTGGTGAAGGAGGGTATGAAATAAAGATGCTCCGGGTAAAGTTTCATAATTCGGTTGGGGGCGCCCTTGTGGATGGAGTGAATCTCCACCTCTGCATATCCCTCCGTAACATAGTAGAGCCGGGCAAACGGACTGCGCACGTTTTGCCAGTTCCAATTGGCATTGTGTATGGAGAATCCTACGTTTAGGATTGTTATGGGGTAATTCTGGTACGATGTTTTCATCCTTTAAGTTTAATGTCTTTGCAAAGTTACAAAAAAGGAGAACATAAAAGCGGTTTGTAAGGTAAAAAAGAGACTAAGAAGTACTCTTTTGTGCTTTTTATAGAGTAAAATAGCTGGGGAAGTAGTCGATAAAGTCCTATTCTTTATCGTTTTATTTTGCTCGATATTGTATCAAAAGCAAGAACTTTGCAACACTAATAGAAAACAGTACAACAAATATAACCTTTATAGATATATGAAATTCAGAAAGAAACGTACAGTGGCATGTGCTGCTCTACTCTCCGTAGCACTCGGAGTGCAAGCGCAGGATGTTCCGGTAGAAACAGGTAACTTTTCTCCGGATTGGAACAGTTTGTCGGCATGGCAATGTCCAGAATGGTTTAAGGATGCAAAGTTTGGTATTTGGGCACATTGGGGACCGCAGTGTGAGGCCGAAGATGGCGATTGGTATGCTCGCGGCATGTACTTTGCCGGGAGTGGACAGTACAACTGGCACGTAAGTCACTATGGCGAACCCGAGGAGTTCGGATTCAAAGACCTATGTAATGCGTGGAAAGCAGATGAATGGGATCCCGAATCTCTCGTGGAACTCTACAAGAGTGTGGGCGCACGCTACTTCTTTACATTGGGGCAGCACCATGACAATTTCGACTTGTGGAATAGTCCTTATCAACCGTGGAACTCCGTGAATATAGGTCCTAAAAAGGATATTGTAAAGGGATGGAGCGATGCTTGTAAGAAGAACGGATTGCCCCTTGGTATCAGTATGCATGGTAGCCACACATGGACGTGGTTTGAGGTGTCGCAGGATTACGACGGCAACCTAACCAAGGAGGATGGTAATGGTAAATGGTGGGAGGGGTACGATCCCCAAGATTTGTATGCCCAGCGCCACACACCGAGCATAGGCTACGATGAGTCCGGAACCATCAACTCACAGTGGGATTGGGGCGAAGGCGCTTCACTTCCGTCCGAGGCGTTCAAGACAAAGTTCAAGAATCGTGTGTTGGAGTGTATCAACGATTACAACCCAGATATGCTGTATTTTGACGACACCGTGCTTCCCTTCTATGGTTGCGATGACAATGTAGGACTGGATATTGTATCGCACTATTACAATCACAGTGCCAATCAAAACAACGGCGATCCGCAGGTGGTGGTTATGGGAAAGAAGTTGGAGACCAATCATAAACAGGCTCTTCTCTGGGATGTAGAACGAGGTGTTCCCGATAGAATACAAACGGAGTATTGGCAGACGTGTACCTGTCTTGGCTCTTGGCACTACGATACGAATACGTATAAGAACGGAAGTTACAAGAGTGCCCAACAAGTGGTAGATATGTTGGTGGATATCGTCAGCAAAAACGGAAATCTTTTGTTGAGCGTCCCTATAAAGGGTAACGGAACGATAGACGAGAAGGAACGAGCTATCCTTGAGGGAATAAAAGCTTGGATGGATGTAAATGCTCTGTCAATTTATGGAACCCGCCCCTGGAAGACCTTTGGTGAAGGTCCGTTGGCGGATGCATCGAACCCTCTTACCTCACAAGGATTTAATGAAAGCAACAATTATTCTTCGAAGGATGTTCGTTATGCCCAGCGCAACGACTCCCTCTTTGCTACCATCATGCGTTGGCCATCGGCAAAACGTTTTACGTTCGAATCCTTGGGCGCATCTTCTACTTACTACAGTGGACACGTGAAGAGTGTAGAACTTTTGGGCTATGGTAAGGTGGACTATGAAGAGGCTATAGATGGACTCACTGTTACTCTCCCGGAGAAGCATCCGAACGAGATTGCACCGGTATTTTGCATAACCTTCGAGGAGGGCGATGCACAACAGGCTTCCTTGGAGGAGGTTATAGCATCTTACGAAACGAAAGTGGCAAGTATGCTTACGGAAACAAGTTACAATACAGGAAAGTTTAGTAAGCAAGCCCTGCTCGAGTTCCGCGAAAAGTTGGAGAATGCCAAACAATATACACATGAATCGGAAGCTAATCAACAGGTTGTAAAGGATGAATTACTTGCAGCCTATAAGGCTTTGAAAGAAAATGGACGCAATGCTGCCGGTGCTCCATCGCTCGATGGGGCCGAGGATGCTACGGAAGAGTACTTAACCGAAGCCTCGAACTTTAGTGCGTCGGAGCAGGGAAGTCGTTTCGGTACCCCACAATATTGGACGGTAGAAAACTATTACGTACCCATGAAGGATACCTCGAAGGGAGTAAAGAACGGTATCGATAACTACCCCGGATTTCCCTGTTTGGCTCTCGGCATCTGGGGAAGCGAGGACGCTACTCCCTATACCTGCGATCTTTCCAATGCGCGTATATATAATAAGGTGCATTTGGCTGCCGGTCGCTACTTTTTTGGCGCTCAGCTCCAAAGTTACTATAACTTAACGGACAATGCTTACATCTTTGCAGCGGAATCGTTGCTCAATACCGAGGAGATTCCGGATGGTTCTATTGCTTTTGCTCAAATAAACAAAGTCTCCAATATGAGCGATTATTACGGTGTCTACTTTACCTTGAAAGAGGATGCAGATGTATATCTCGGATTCCAGGCTGATATGGCGAACGGCAGTACGGAACAGGAAACTCGAATTCAGGGCGTGACCCTTCTGTACTATGGCAATATGGATTTTACGGCGCTGGAAACGTTGATTTATTCCGCTGAGGATGTCATAGCAAATGCTACGGTCAACTCCAATACAGGCTATTATAAACAAGATGCCGTAGATGCGTTGCAGGCGGCTCACGATGCAGCCGAGGCGATGGATTACGAAGCTACGCAAGAGGAATTTACCGAGGCTTACAATACGCTGAACGAAGCTATTAAGAATTTCCAGGAAAACGGTAAGAACGTGGGCGGTGCACCGCTCGAAGGTTTGGGAGAGGATATCACCATAGAGAAACTGCACGAGTGCGACAATTTTGCCCGGACTCCTGAAACAGATGATGGTGATCGTTTTGGTGCACCTAAATACTGGACGGTGGAAAACTATGGATTTGGTGACCAGGCCGGAATAGATAATCATCCGGGATACGACTGTTTGCACTTGGAGGTGTGGTGGAACAACTCCGCCTATGCCGAGAATGGTTACGATATAAAGAATGTACGCTTGTATCAACGAGTAACCCTTCCGGAGGGACGTTACTTCTTTGGGGCTGCTTATCCTACGGCCGAGGCAAACGATGAACTCTACATCTTTGCATCATCCAAATTGGTAAACACCTCGGATATCTCTACCCAAACAATCGCTTATGAAAAGGTTAATGTAGCTCCGACGGATGGTTCTTTCCGGGGTATCTACTTTACATTGAATACCGAACAGGAGGTTTATCTGGGCTTCCAGAGCGATTTTAGCGGTTCCGTTACGAACAACCTGCGTGCCAAGTCGGTTAAGTTGGTCTACTACGGACAGATGACTTACGAGAAACTTACAACGCTGATTGAAACCATTGAGGACGCTGTAGCCAAGGTGAAGGTGAACGAAAATACCGGTTTTTATTCAAAGGATGCTCTCTCTAAGTTGCAGGCGGTTATTGACGAAGCACGTGCGCTCGGTCCTTCTTCCGATTATGAGATCATTGAAACCTATTATAATGCACTGAACGAGGCTTATACCGATTTCCAGGTCAATGGTAAGAATGACGGAGGGCAGCCGGAGAAGATGAATGCTGTCGATGTCACCGAGGAGTATCTGGTGGAAGCATCCGGCTTTAGTCGTGCCGATAATAGTGTGACAACGCGTTTTGCTACACCTGCATACTGGACGGTAGAGAATTTCATGATTGATAATGGTAGCAGTGGTGTTAAGAATGGTATCGATAAGTATCCGGGTTACTCTTGCTTGTCTTTGGGCTTGTGGGACGATCGCGACAACAACAGCGATGGTGATTTGAAGGATGCTCGTATTTATCGAGAGGTAGAACTACCAGCCGGTCGTTACTATTTTGGTGCATCCTATAATACCACTTATGCGTTGACGTCGAATGCTTATATCTTTGCTGCCGAGAGTACGCTCGAGACCGAGGATATTCCGAATCTGTCCATTGCATACTATCCCATCAACAAGGCATCGGACAACGATGGATTGCTTCATGGTGTCTTCTTCACCTTGGAGGAACCGCAGAAGGTGATACTCGGATTCCAGGCAGATTTGGCGAACGGGACAGGTGAACAGGAGTTTAGAGCAAGTGAGGTATCCCTTATTCGATACACTACTCAAACCGCGGTAGAAATGGTTGAGGCTGATGTAACGAGCGGAACACCTGTTTATTATAATCTTTCCGGAGTACGCTTACAGAGAATGCCCAATCAAGGGTTCTTTATAGTACGTGTGGGAAACAAGAGTTATAAGTGTTTTAAGAGATAAGGTGAGATTTATAAAGAAATGTTGCCTGTTGACTTTACTTGGTTGGCAGGCAACATTCCTTTTGTATGTCGATATTGTCCCATATTTCTTCCGTATAATCCTTGCTTGTGTCGATATTTTTCTGCAATTTTGCATCCAAAACCTAAAAACAATAAAACTTTT
>CAZUTW010000082.1:0-5366 GCA_964623295.1 uncultured Bacteroidaceae bacterium
TCAACATAGGTCGCCAATTGGGTAGCGGCGGACGTGTGATAGGCAAGGAGCTTGCGGATAAGTTGAATATGCGTTTCTTGGATCGTGAGTTGTTGAACTTGGCGGCTCAGGAGAGTGGGTTCGACCTTAAGTTCTTTGAACGTAGTGATGAGAAGAAGGGGTTCTTCAAATTTTTGGACAACCTGCGTACGTCGCATTTCTCTACCGACCTCTATGACAATCAGTTGAGCGAGGAGTCGCTCTTTAAAATACAAAGCGATGCCATTCGCTCGGCTGCCGAGGAGGGGAGCTGTGTGATTGTGGGTCGATGTGCGGATTACATCTTGCGTGATTACCGGGGGTGTGTCAACATCTTTATCACGGCCAATAAGACGGATCGTATAAAGCGTGTGTGTCACTACGATGGTATCACTCCGGAGGAGGCGAAGCGTAAGATAGAGAGTGGCGACGAGAAGCGTGCCGCTTACTACAATTACTATACGGGCAAGACGTGGGGGGCTGCGGCGTCTTACGATCTCTGTATCAACTCTTCACGACTGGGTATAGAGGCTACTACGCAGTATATCATAGACTTCGTGAATAGATTTCGTGGATAGGTCTACGGTGATATGAAGCGTATAGGATTGCTGTCGGATACCCATGCGTATTGGGATCCCAAGTTTGAGAAGTACTTTGAGGAGTGCGATGAGATATGGCACGCCGGAGATATCGGTACGTTGGAGGTGGCGGACAAGTTGGCTGCCATTCGTCCGTTGCGTGCCGTGTATGGCAATGTGGATGGAGCCGACTTGCGTAGGTTCTTTCCGGAGCGTCTGCGCTGGACGTGTGAGGGGGCGGATGTTTTGATGAAGCATATAGGTGGTTACCCGGGGAATTACGATAAGAGCATCGCCGGAACCATCTACACCAAACCGCCCAAACTCTTTATTTCGGGGCATAGCCATATTCTCAAGGTGAAGTACGACAAGACCTTGGGTGTACTCCACATAAACCCCGGAGCTGCCGGTCAGTTCGGTTGGCACAAAGTAAGGACGTTGGTTCGCTTTACCGTGGAAAATGGAGGCTTCAAGGATTTGGAAGTCATAGAATTGGCGAATAAGTAGAATAGATAAAATAAAAGCTCCCCAATCGGGGAGCTTTCTTTATAAATAGTTCTGATAAAATCTCTTTTAGAACGATCCGCACATCAGCAAGATGATGACTTGCGCTGTGAGGATACGCAGGAACATGGCCAACGGATATACGGTGGAGTAACCTACCGCCGGAAGGTCGTTGTTCGCTGTCTGGTTGGCAAAAGCCAGGGCAGGAGGGTCGGTAGTACAACCCGCAATGAATCCCATCAACGTGTAGTAATTGCACTTGTATTTAAGACGTGCAAATACACCTATTATTAAAATAGGTATGATGGTAATCAAGAAACCTGTCCACACATACTTAATACCATCGCCGGCAACTACCGTATCCACGAAGTTGGCACCTGCTTTGATACCTACACTCGCCAAGAACAATACCAAACCAATCTCACGAACCATGAGGTTGGCACTCGTGGTGGTGTACGTAACCAAGTGCATCTTGTAGCCGAAACGACCAATCAAAATAGCGATAATCAGTGGACCACCGGCCAGACCCAACTTCACCGGAGTAGGAACACCCGGGATAGCGATGGGCAGACTACCGAAGATCAAACCGATGAAGATACCGATAAAGATGGTAGCCAAGTTCGGGTGATCCAAACGCTTGATGGAGTTACCCAGCAAGCCTGCTACACGGTCAACGGCATCCTCGGGACCAACTACCATCAACTTATCACCCACCTGAAGGCGCAAGTTGGTGTTGGCAAACAAATCCATGCCGGAACGAGTAACGCGTGTTACGTTCACACCGTGTACGGAAGAGAAATGCATCTTACCCAGTGTCTTACCATTAATCTTAGGATTCGTTACCACGATACGCTTGGAAACCATAGGCATATCCGTAGCCTCCCAGTCCTTGTCCTCTACAACCGGACCGATGAACGCCGTAACAGCCTCGTACTCATCTTCGGCACAAGTGATGTAAATTTCATCACCTTCGTCCAGTGTTGTTTCCTTTGTCGGGATAGATACGTGACCATCTTTCTCGATGCGAGAGCAAACAAAGTCACGGCCCAAGAAGTCGCGAACCTGCAGAATGGTCTTGCCACACAGCGCCTTGTTCTGCATGCGAACCGTCATGCGGTGGGGCTTGGAGTGCGGATTGTCCGCCATCTCACGCTCCACAGCCTCCGTCTCCTCTTTCAGAGAGATGCGGCAGATGTAGCGAATCGCGATGGTAGCACCGATGATGCCCACAACACCCAACGGATAAGCACATGCATATCCCGATGCAATCTGAGGCAGGTCATCCCCGTGGAACACCTGAGAAAGTGCCTCGTTGGCAGCTCCCAATCCCGGAGTGTTCGTGACAGCACCACAGAGAACACCCACCATCATAGGTAGATTCTTGGGGTCGGATGTGTCGAAACACAGGTAGTAAAGAACCAACATGGTAATTACGTTCAGCGCAATGAGGGCAATCGCCATCACATTTAACGTAACACCTCCCTTTTGAAAACTCTCAAAGAATCCCGGACCCACCTGCAAACCGATGCAGTAAACGAAGAGGATCAATCCGAAATCTTGAATAAAATTGAGCGTTGTGGTTGTACCCGTAAGTCCGAAGTGACCCGCCACAATGCCGGCAAAAAGCACGAATGTAACTCCCAAGGAGATACCCCCGACCTTCAGTTTGCCCAGAAAGATTCCCACCGATATTACCATGGCGTACAGCAGTACGATGTGCGCTATCGATTCAGGATCTAGGAATAAATTAGATAACCAATCCATAATTTGAAATGATGCTTATTTGAAAAAACATGCAAAATTACTACTTTTTGAGTTTATATTCCCTTTTTATTCGCTTTTTTTTTGGCAAGGAGCAAAAGAAATGTTACTTTTGCATGTTTGAACTTATTTCTTATACAAAAATATATTATGGCAGATAAAAAAGAGAAGCTTTTTTCTGACTTCGTAGCGCCTACTCGACAAGAGTGGATCGACAAGATTAATGTCGATTTGAAGGGTGCCGACTATCAGAAAAAGATGGTTTGGAGAACGACGGAAGGGTTCAACATGGAACCGTTCTATCGTCGGGAAGATATCGTGGACCTGAAGACCACCGATACCATGCCCGGTAAATATCCGTTTGTTCGTGGTAACAAGGTGGATAATAACGAGTGGTATGTGCGACAGAATATTGACGATAAAGATGCCGCAAAAGCAAACGCAAAGGCGCTGGATATCCTGAACAAGGGTATCACCTCTTTGGGATTCAAGGTGCCTGCCGACCAACTGAACAGCGCTTACATAGAAACGTTGCTCAAGGATATCTATCCGGAGTGTGTGGAGTTGAACTTCACTACTTGCCAGGGACACGTGGTGGAGTTGGCCGAATTGTTGGTGGCTTATTTCAAGGCACAGAACCTGGATGCAGAGAAGTTGGTGGGTAGTATCAACTTCGACCCGGTAGAGAAGATGTTGCTCAAGGGTATCGATAAGAGTGCTTTGATAGAGAAAGTGGCTCCGCTGGCCGAGGTCATGAAGGCACTGCCTAAGTATCGTTTTGTAGCGGTCAATGCCGACACCTTATCTAATAGCGGTGCTTACTGCTATCAGGAGTTGGGCTATGCTCTTTCATGGGCCAACGATTACTTGAACGCCATGGTAGAGGCCGGCATTCCGGTGGATAGAGCAGCCAAGGCTATCAAGTTCAACTTCGGTATCGGTGGTAATTACTTTATGGAAATCGCCAAGTTCCGTGCGGCTCGTCTGTTGTGGGCGAGCATCGTAAAGCAGTACGGTCCCGAGTGCGACTGCGCTTGCAAGATGTATGTAAACGCTACCACTACGCAGTATAACCAGACTTTGTTCGATAGCTATGTGAACTTGCTCCGTAGCCAAACCGAGACCATGAGTGCTGCCATTGCCAATGTAGATTCTATCGTGGTTACTCCGTACGACAAACCTTACGAGGAGCCGACAGAGTTTGCAGAGCGTATTGCACGTAATCAGCAGTTATTATTAAAAGAGGAGTGCCACTTCGATAAGTTGGTCGATGTATCCGGCGGTTCCTACTTTATAGAGAAGTTGACCGTATCCCTCGCCGAGCAGGCATGGAAGCTCTTCCTCGATGTGGAGGAGAAGGGTGGTTTCATCGCCGAGGTGAAGGCAGGCAACATACAGAAGAGCATCAACGAAACCAATGCAGCCCGTCATGCCAATGCCGGTAAGCGCAAGGAGTTCCTGTTGGGTACCAACCAGTTCCCGAACTTCACCGAGGTTTCCGACGGTAAACGTCCGGTAGCTGCTCCCGCATGCTGCCACGACAATGGTTGTACTCCCGAGTTCGAGAAGATTGTTCCGGGACGTTTGGCAACCGACTTCGAGGCTCTGCGTCTGCAGACCGAGGCAGCCGCTAAGCAACCCGTAGCCTTTATGCTTACCATCGGTAACTTGGCTATGCGTCAGGCTCGTGCCCAATTCAGCTGCAACTTCCTGGCTGCAGCCGGTTATAAAGTGATTGATAACCTCGGCTTCAGCACCGTAGAAGAGGGTGTAGAGGCAGCTGTAGCAGCCGGAGCCGACATCGTAGTCATCTGCTCAAGCGATGATGAGTATGCAGAATATGCTATCCCGGCATTCAAGGCCCTGAACGGTCGCGCCCTCTACGTAGTAGCAGGAGCACCTGCATGTTCCGAGGAACTGAAGGCAGCCGGCATCGAGAACTTCATCCACGTAAAAGTAGACCAGTTGAAGACATTGAAAGAGTATAACGCAAAATTGGGTATCAAATGAGACAAACTTTTAATAATGTAGATATATATGCCAACTTTGCGACCCAAAACGGTCAGGAGTGGCAGAAGGAAAACGGCATCACTGCAAACTGGAGAACTCCCGAGCAGATTGATATTCAGCCGGTTTATACCAAAGAGGATTTGGAAGGTATGGAGCACCTCGATTTTGCTGCCGGTATTCCGCCCTACTTGCGCGGTCCGTACAGCATGATGTATCCGTTCCGTCCGTGGACCATCCGTCAGTACGCAGGTTTCTCTACGGCCGAGGAGTCTAACGCATTCTATCGTCGTAACTTGGCTTCCGGTCAGAAGGGTCTGTCCGTAGCATTCGACCTTCCTACGCACCGTGGCTACGACCCGGACAACGCTCGTGTTGTAGGTGATGTGGGTAAGGCCGGTGTGTCTATCTGTTCTTTGGAGAACATGAAGGTGCTGTTCGACGGTATTCCATTGAACAAGATGTCTGTCTCAATGACCATGAACGGTGCCGTGTTGC
>CAZUTW010000083.1:0-5175 GCA_964623295.1 uncultured Bacteroidaceae bacterium
TGCTACACCGAACAAGCTTGCCAAGTTGTCCATATCGATAGCAAATGAGGTGGTGGTGTAAGCTACCTCCGGTATTACGGCATTGTGTACTACGTAGATATCGCCTACGTTCTCCAAACCGGAAGCTTCCAGAGAGTCTACAATCTGCAGGGTAATGTTGAACTTGGCGTTCTTGTCGCCATATACCAAGTACAATGTGGTCTTCATCTCCAGAGGATTAGGAACTTCTCCGGTGATAGAGTCCTTTTCAAATGCTTGTGGGAACTGACCGATTGAGAATCCCTTGCTTGCATCCAATTCAATGAACCAAGGAGATGTGGTCTTGTCAGTCCATGAGATTGGGTTGCCTTCTCCGTCCAACCAGAAGCCGGTAGCATTGGTTGTATATGAGCTCGAACCTTCACTGCTATATAGTACGGCATCGCTCAGCGTGAAGTCTTCGTCTGCGCCAAACGCTTCGGCAATAGCAGCGATATCAACCTTAACGGTCTTAGCGGTATAGCTGTTGTTTACAAGCTGCTGGCTTACCAAGTCAACTTCGTATACGTTGGTGGTTTCGCTCAAGTCTAAGTTTTCAACAGCCTCGGCGGTAAAGTTGATGTTGAACTGTACCTTCTTGTCACCATACATAAAGTAAAGTGCTGCGGTATATGGAGAATCCTCGGCAGACAAAGCACTTGGATACTGACCTATTTCCAGGTTGAAGTTGCCATCGGCAAACTCAAAATTGGTTGCATAGAACAGAGCGGAAGAACCCCAAGAGCAGATACCTACGAAGGATTTACCATCCTCATCCTCAACGTTTCCAAGCCAGAAGCCGGCACCCTGAGTGAGGTTCTGACTCAAGTTGTTGTGCGCCAGAATGGTTTCATCATCGGTCAAGCCCTCTTTTGCCCAAATAAGGTCGTAAGGGTCCAATTCAGACAACTCCTCAACAGAGAAGCCCAATGCCGGAGCAAGGTCGTCCAGCGGGAAGGAGTAAGCCGTTACATCGTAACTGTTCTTCACCTTTTGCGTTACATCCAGGTTGAATACGGCAACCGGTTCGCTTGCAAAAGTAGAAGCATCTACCAGTTCCGGAGCCACATAACCGGTGACGGTGAAGTTCAAGTCTACGCTCACCACCTTGTCATTGTACTTGTAGTACAGCGTAATTTTGTGAGAAGTATCCTCTTCGCTTGCATCCTTTATACCGGTGTTGATGTACAACTGGTTTGTCTCGGTGTCGGCGTAGCTCTCTACATACCAAGTACCATCGGTCCAACCGATGTTTTCATTGGCGTCGTTGAACCAGAAGCCCCAATAGTTGGCGGTGTAAGAAACGTCCGTGCCCGCCTCGTCCAGATACAAGACTTTTTCGGCGGCAGCAAATGCCGCTGTGTCGGCTTCCGTCAATCCGAATTTTTGGATAAAATCGGTAAGCGGAATGCTGTCACCTGCGTATGCATAATCCGATTTTGCCACTACTCCAAGGTCAAAAGTGTAGTCAGCAGCAAATCCCGCGACACTCATCAACGATAGTGCCAGCAGGCTAAGTAAACGTGTAAAAACTTTCTTCATGTTTTACTGTTAGCTTAACTCCCATAAGCGAATCGGCTCAGTGCGGTACGCTCATCGCATACGGGAATGGGTTAAAGATTTTGATGTAATGGCCGGGATTAACGCACCGAGTGTGCATGGATAGAAGCACTCAATCCCATATATTTCTTCTTAGTATGTAGAGCACCCACCCCTTGTGGGCCACCTCCTCTTGTCTCAAATTTTTTCATTTGCACGTAGATTTTAAATTCACGTTCAAGTTAGCAAGTGTAAAACGATGCTACGTTATATAATACGTATTCGCGGGTCAAATTTACAAAAAAAATAGTTACGCCAAGCATTTTAGCAACTTTTTTTGTGTTTTTCGCTGTTTTTCTTGTGAAATTCGCATTTACAGCCACTTTTCGCCTCTCGTCAAAAGAGACGGAAACGCCCGGAAATACTTGAAAAAAATCATTACTTTTTGCGCTTTGTGCCGTTTTTCTTTTTTTACGCTCTTAACGGAGGGAAAATCGTTGAAATAAGCCAATTTTTATGTCATATAACATATTTTCAGCATCCTATTTGTTAAAAAAAAGCGGGTAAGCCAAAAAAAACGGACGTGCATACCCCCCGTTAGAGCGAAAACATTTATATTTGTGTGTTAAAAACTCTCATTGTGAGAAATCGAAAAAATATATATATTACAAACAAATAACATTATGATGAACAAACTGCTAAAATGGAGGTCCGGTCGCGGTCTGCTTGCAGGCACACTTGTAGCGGGAGTTGCCGGTCTCTATTCTTGTTCGGGTTATGACTTGGACGAGAAGACACCGAGCGGATGGGATCAGAGCATCTACAGCTACATCGTAGACCAGGGCAAGTACACCAACATGGTGCGCTTGATAGACGAACTGGGATACACGGATGTCTTGAATCGTACAGGTAGTAAGACGATGTTTATGGCAGACGACGATGCTTTTGCAACGTTCTACCAAAACAACGCCAACCCTGAGACAGCTACGTGGTACGGTGTCACGAGCTATGACAAGTTGAGCTATGCACAGAAGAAGCTCTTGCTCTACAGTGCGATGATCAACAACAGTTACCAGATTAACACCCTCTCAACCAGTGAGCCGGCCATCTCCGGCGAGGACTTGGTGGCAGGTGGAGCCATGCGTCGTACTACGGCTGTTACCATGTACGATACCGTGGCTTACGTAACCCCCGACCAACTTCCGAACAACAGCTTCTGGTCGTATGAGCGCATCAATCGTCCCGATGGACTCTACATGGTTTGCGACCGTACTACGGCGCCTCTCGTGTTCTTCATGGAGGACTACCTTACATCACACACCATCACAAACGAGGACTACAACTGGCTCTTTAGTGCAAAGAACGTAGACCGTCAAACCGGAGATGCCAGCGTTAACGGTGCCGTGGTTGTCGACCCGAACATCCGTTGCTTGAACGGTTTCGTTCACCAGACCGACGAGGTTATCACTCCGTTGGACAACATGGCACAGGCTATCGGCAAGAAGAGTAGCTTGTCTACTTTCAGCAATCTCTTGGAGCGCTTCTCTATTCCTCAGGCTCTCTCTAACAGCGTTCGCGATGAGTTTAACTCCCTCTACGGAACCTCTATCGATACACTGTTCGAAAAGCGTTACGCCGCTACGGTAAGTCAGGGACACAGCGAACTGAAAACCGATATCAACGGCGATGCAATAGATATGACCACTTACGGTTTGAAGTACGATCCGTCATGGAACCAGTATTACACCGGTGCCGGTAGTACCAGCTCCGATTGGTTGATGAAGAACGACTTTGCCGTAATGACCGTTCCAAACAACGATGCTATCGATGCTTGGTGGAACAACGGCGGTGGTAAGGTGTTGAAGGATTTGTACGGAACCCTCGACAATGTTCCTACCGGTGTTATTCGTAAACTTATCAACGTGAACATGCACGAGAGCTTCTCATCAAGTGTTCCGAGCAAGTTCTCCGAGATGCTGAACGATGCCAGCCAGGCATTCGGCCTTACTACCGACCACGTAGTAAACAAAATCCTTTGCTGCAACGGTTACATCTACGAAACCGACCAGGTTTATACACCTGCAGCGTTCAAGGCCGTATCTTTCCCGACCGAAATCAATGACAACATGAAGATTATCAAGTGGGCCATCGACCAATTGAAGTTCGATGACTACTTGAACTCTATGGATACTCAGTATAGCTTCTTTATCCCGACCGATGAAGCCATCACAAGCTACATCGACCCCGTATCTTACGGATGGGAACTCGCCACCGGCGGACAGCGTGAAATCATGAAGTTCCGTTGGGACGGTAAGAAGAACACCGTAGCAGCCAGCGTATGGCGCGTGAATGCCGACGGTACCGTTGGTGACTCTATCACCGGTAGAACTCCTACCTCTACAATGATTACCAACCGTCTGCAGGATATCCTGGATGCACACACCATCATCGGTGATGTACAGGACGGTCACACTTGGTATCGCACCAAGAACAACGGTATCATCCGCGTGAACAAAGCCAACGGCTACGGCGAGAACAGCATGATTGTTTACGGAACCCTGCAAGACTCCATCGGTTCTGCCGGTGTTAAGGTAGGTAAGATTTACAACTACACTGCAGAAGGTGGTAACGGTCACTCTTATGTGCTCGACGATAATTTGCTCATGACTACCAATAAGTCTGTTTACGACATCATGACCGCCGACGAGAACAAGGAAACCGTAAGCGAATTCTTCGATTTGATCAACCAGAGTTCACTTTTCTCACCTCTTTATAAATTAAGTAGCAGCAGTAAGACCGGTTACGTTATCTGTTCTAAGTACAACCTCTCTTGCTTGAACTTCTACAACTATACCATTTATGTACCGACCAACGAAAGCTTGCAGAAGCTGATGGAAGGTTACACCGTACAGGAGAATGGCAAGAATATAGAGGTGAAGATGCCGTCATGGGACGATTACGATTGGTTCTTAGAGTACTCACAGAAGGCAACCAACGAAGAGGAAGAGGTTGAGGCAGCATCCATTGCTACCAGCATCTCCGACGCCATAGAGCGCTTCATCAAGTCTCACGTACAGGATAACGCAGTCTTCATCGACGGTGAAGAGGTATCCGGCAAGAAGTACGAGACTCAGGTCGTAGACCAGTTGGCCAGCGGTGAGGACGAAGAGGGTAGCTCTATTGCCACCATCTCCTTCGTGAAATTGGAGAACATCACTGCCAACAAGAACTCACTTACCTTCACCGACCCCGCAGGTCAGTCACACCATGTTGAGATGGCAAACGGTTTCTACAACAAACCGGTACGTGAGTACAAGATAGACCAAACCAGCAGTCTTACCAGTTCCAATATAAAGAGTGCACGCCTGGAGGCAAGCTCTTTTGCCGTACTGCACCAGATAGACTCTCCTATCCTCACAAGTTATGATCAGTTTGTAGATGTTCAGAACCAGATTAAGGCGTTCCGTGCCCAGCACCCGAACCTGCCCGAAGAGTCCGAGTCATCTGCAGCGCGTAGAGCTAAACGTAAATGATAAATGATTATGAAAAAGATATTAATTCCTTGTTTATTTGGCGCTTTGGCTCTCGCCCCGGTAACAGTCAAGGCACAGACCGCCG
>CAZUTW010000084.1:0-5158 GCA_964623295.1 uncultured Bacteroidaceae bacterium
AAGAAACACAAAACGTTGGTAACGGAGCCCAACCGGTTGGAGTGTTCCTTGCAGAGATATTACGAAAGAGGCATGAAGGGAACCCTCCGTCATGCCAAAGGTTGGGTATGGGGAGCGGTAGGATGTTTGGTACTCATACTGGTACTCTTCCCGTTGGTCCACAAGGAACGTATGCCCTACATGGAGCACAGCGATGCGTTGTTGACCATAGATTGGAATGCCGGCATCACTACGGCAGAGAACGATTTGCGGGTGCAGCAACTCCTGGAACATGTTTCTCCGCAGCCCGAGGCTACTACCTCCATGGCAGGTGTACAGGAGTTTGTGTTGTCGCACACCAAGGAACTTACGGGTAGTGAGGCGGTGGTCTATCTCAAGGCGAGCAGTAGCGAGGCGCTGGATTCCATACAAGAGAGTGCGCAGCGCTATGTGGCGCAGCACTATCCCAAAGCAAAAATGGATTTCGGTATCTCCGGCAATGTCTACGATGTCATCTTCCAAACCGACAAACCCGATTTGGAGATTCGTCTTCAGCGCAAGGAGGGCGGTCGTCCGTCGGTGGCGGAAGCGCGTAGCTATGTACGCAGGTTGCAGGAGCGTTTTCCGGAGGTGGTGGTAAAGCCGGTGGTTACCGAGGAGAACCTCTGTTACTCGGTGAATCCCGAGCAGTTGGCATACTATCATGTCACTTACGAACAACTCTACAACCGATTCAAAGAGTTGGCAGGTAGCAATCAAGTACACGAGATTGCCAATGGCGCGCAGAGTGTACCGGTCATCATGGGGCAGGACAGCCGCGATGCCGACCTTCTGCTCGCGAATACCATTGCAAACAGCGATGGGGTAGAGGTGCCGCTTTCTTATCTGGTGGAGTCCTTCAAGTCGGAGAGTTTCAAACGATTGAGCGCGGGTAGTGAAGGGGAATATTATTCCATTGTGATAGAACAGGCGACGGATGCACAGATAGAAGCTATTATGGAGGACTGCAAGGCGGAAGATGCCCGTGAGGATGCGCAACTGAAGTCGGCTTTCCACGGCAACTATTTCGATTCCCGTGCCATGATTCGGGAGTTGGCTATGGTGCTGTTGGTGGCAGTCTTGTTGCTCTACTTCATCTTAGCTGCTCAGTTCGAGAGCCTGTTGCAGCCCGCCATCATCCTGACGGAGATTGTTATCGACGTCAGCATTGTCCTATTGGTGCTCCTGCTGATGGGTGAATCCCTCAACATCATGTCCATGATTGGTCTTGTGGTGATGAGCGGTATCATAATCAACGACTCTATATTAAAGGTAGACACCACCAACCAACTTTACCGCTCCGGCATGCCGTTGCTACGTGCCGTGTTGTTTGCCGGACAGCGTCGTCTGAAACCTATCGTCATGACATCGCTCACCACCATCCTGGCACTCCTGCCCTTCTTGAACAAAGGCAATATGGGTGCCGCCATGCAGTATCCGCTCTCGCTGACCCTTATTGTGGGCATGTTGGTAGGTACATTGGTGAGCCTTTACTTCGTACCGTTGGTTTACTATTTGGTTTATAAGAAACTCGGAAAGATAGCATGAAGCACTCCTTCTCCATACTCCTTACACTGTGTATCTTCCTGGTCATAGGCCTCGCGTTGATACCCGGACTCGACATCGCCGACAAGCCACGTCCGCGTCAGGGTAAAACGCTTACCGTGTCTTATTCGTGGAACGGTGCATCGGCCAAGGTGATTGAGCAGAACGTTACATCGCGTATCGAAGGACTGGTGAGTTCTGTCAATGGGGTGGAGTCGGTGAGTTCCGTCTCGGAATTCGCTTCCGGTAGGGTGGAGATTCAGCTTAAGAAGGAGGCGGATGTGTCGAGTGTCAAGTTCGAGATTTCCTCTCTCTTGCGACAGGTGGGTGATAAGTTTCCCAAGGAGGTGCGCAACATCGTCCTGGTGGGGGGCGAGGTGGTGACGAGTAAGAACAGCGATGAACGCAGTCGTCCGCTCTTTACCTACTGCATACGTTCCGATATGACCAACCGGGATATCCGTAGTAAGGCGGAGAAGATGCTGAAACCGGTGTTGGAACGGTTGGACGGTGTGCGCAGTGTAGACATAACGGGCGGCAACGAACTCTATACCGAGATATCGTACGATGCGGAACGCATGGCTCTCTACGGCATCACATCGCAGGATATAGAATCGGCCATACAGAGCTATATGGGGCGCGAGGATGTGGTAGGCGATGTCTACGAGAAGGAGCTTTCGGGCCAACGGGAACGAATTTCTCTTTATCTCACTATGAAGGGGGATAGTCTCTCCATAGAGCAGTTGCCTATCAAGACAATAGGGGATAAGATTGTCTATCTTAACAACTTGGCTACGGTGCAGTATAAGGAACGAGATCCATACAATTACTACCGCATCAATGGGGAGAATACGGTTTATATGAATGTCTATGCCGATGATGACGCTTCTATCCGCACGGTGTCTCGACGGGTGTCGGACAAACTTGCAGAGGTGGATGTCGAACAGAAGGGGGAACATGCATTGCGGTGGGAAGTGACGTACGACCGTGCCGAGGAGCAATTGGCGGAGTTCTCTAAGTTGATTACTCGCAGCGGCATGTCGTTGGCGATACTCTTACTCTTTGTGTTCCTGAGCAGACGAGAACTTAAATATCTGTTTATCATTACTACCGCACTGGTGAGCAACATCCTCTTGGCGGTTATTTGTTACCGGGCGTTCGACCTTCGTCTGCACCCTTTCTCCATGGCGGGTATCACCGTGTCGTTGGGACTGATTATCGATTCTGCCATCGTCATGGTGGATCATTACAGCTACTATCACAATTTCAAGGCTTTCCACGGCATTCTGGGGGCCATGCTCACTACCATAGGTTCGCTTATCATTATCTTTTGGTTGCCGGATTATCTCAAGAACGACCTCTACGACTTTTCTTGGATGGTTATCATAAATCTGGCGGTAGCGCTGGTGGTATCGGCATTTTTTGCTCCGGCGTTGGTGGATCGTTTGCACTATACCGGCAGACAAACGGGTAAACCTCGTCGAATTGCTTTTGTGCAAGGGTGGAATCGTTGGTACTCGGCCTATATTCGGGTGGCGCAGCACCGTGTCTTTCGGTGGGTGTTCTTGTTGGTTGCTGCCTGCGTGTTCGGTGGTTCGCTATATTTATTTATAGATACACTCGATTCCAATACTTACCTTCCACCGAAGGAGGAGAAGAAGTTGTATATAAGGGGCGCCATGCCTCTGGGCGGTACGGCAAAACAGCTCAACGAGAAGGTGGAGCAGGTTGAGGCTTTCCTTTCGCAGTACGAGCAGATAAAACGTTTCGAGACCAATGTCAACGAGTCGGGCTCCTATACCATTGTGGAGTTTAAACCGGAGTATCGCACCGGTTCTTTCCCTTATCTCCTGGAGAACAAGGTGATAAGTAAACTCATTACCATAGGTGGTGCCGATTGGAGTACGTATGGCGTGAGCGACCGAGGGTTTAGTAACTCGCTCAATTTGCAGTATCGTTCCAATAGGATAGAGATAACGGGGTACGATTACGACCGCCTCTATCGCTACGCCGAGGATATGTGTAGCCGCATGAAGGAGAATCCGCGCGTAGCCGACCTCACCATAGAAACGCCGGGACACGAACAGCAACAGGATGAGTTGTTCATGGAATATCATCGTGAGCGAATGGCGTTGGATAGTGTGCGTATCGGCGATGTGTACACGCAACTTTCCGGTTTGCTGGCAGAGCACAATTTGCGGGGCGAGTCGGGGACAGGTCAGCCGTTGGATATAACGTTGCGTCCTCGCCAGTACAACGATTTTGACCTGTGGCGGTTGGAGAATGCTTTTATAAAGGTGGCGGGACGCGATGTACGGGTGTCCGACTACATGAATATAACACGTCGAGAGTCCAAGAACTGCATTCCTCGTGCCAATCAGGAGTATGTACTTCGTGTTGCCTTCAATGTGTTGGGTAGCTACAATTACTCTTCTAAATATATAAAAGGTATAACCGACGAGTTCAATGCCAAGTTTCCCGTGGGATTCCGTTGCGTGAACAATACGTATGGCTTTTACGAGGACGATGGTACGCAGTATTGGTTGATAGGATTGGTGGTTATTATCATCTTTTTTGTTTGTGCCATTCTGTTCGAGAGTTTGTATAAGGCGTTGGTCATCATACTGCTTATCCCTGTATCGCTTTCGGGGATGTTTTTGGTGTACCATTTTGGTGGCATAGCGTTCGGAACGGGCGGTTATGCGGCGTTGGTACTGCTTTGTGGTTTGGTGGTGAATGCCGGCATCTACCTCATGAACGAGTATAACACCAACGGTCACAACTACCTAAAGGCTTACAATCACAAGATTATCCCTATCTTCCTTACGGTATTCTCCACTATTTTAGGACTCATACCTTTCTTGATAGACGGTCCGGAAGAACAATTCTGGTTCTCCTTTGCCGTGGGTTCCATCAGTGGACTTACCTTTTCTATTATAGTGCTTCCTCTTCTTCTCCCTCCGCTGCTTAAGAAGAGTGCTAGGGGAGTCCTATCGGGACATTGTCCTTAGAAATTTAAAGCTTTCGTTTGTGTGTTTTGAAATAATATCGTAACTTTGCCAATAATAAAAGATTAGACAACAATGAGAGACGTAATCTACAGCTATGAAACGATGCCGAGAACATTTGTCGGCAGAATGTTTTCAGGAATAGCGTTCGGTTCGCTATTCATCCTTCTTTCTCTTTTTACCGGATGTTCCGGCGAAGAGAAAACCGTTTGTTGCGAAAAGATGCAGGTCGTAGCATCCTTTCCGAACGAATATCAACTTCCGGAAACTCAACCCCTCCAGGTGAATCTTGCGGGCGTTGTCGATGTGTTCAACGTTGACAGTCTTTTGATATGCAAGACCGACAAGGAAGAATACTTCTGGAAGGTCTTCAACCTGAATACACTGCGCTCTGAAGGCCAATTGCTCCGTGAAGGACATGGACGCGACGAGTTTGCTTGGCTGCCGTCAGATGAGGCTGCCTTTTCTACCGACTCCGCCTTGTACTGCGACTTCTTGGACAACAATACGTGGTATCGCTGCAATCTTACCAAAAGTCTGCAAACAGGGAAACCTGTCTGGGAGAATACCCTGTCGGTAGGAACCAA
>CAZUTW010000085.1:0-5123 GCA_964623295.1 uncultured Bacteroidaceae bacterium
GGTATAGGATTGGGACGAGACGGAAGCAACATATCCCCCACCAACAAATACTGGATTTTAGCTACCACCGCTCCCGACTCTACCCTCGTCTACATATGGACAAGAACCGGAAAGGTAGGACTCGTTATCTTCCTCTTCTGCTACCTCTTGGTGATGGCCATAGGTGCCGGAATCATTTATTTTGGTGTGAAGGACAAAGAGATACGAGGCATATCCACCGCACTCATGTGCGGAGCCGCCGGCATGCTGGTGGCCGGATACGGCAACAACATATTCTTTATGTATCCCAATTACATACTGGTCTATGGTGGTCTGACCCTTGTATATATGGCCCCCCACTACGACCGAGCATTGCAAGAAGAGAAAGCTCTTGCCGATGCACCCACCAAAGAAAAAGCGCCGGAAATCATTCCGTCGTTCCAAGTAGAATCTTTTAAGCAAGTCTTTGCCAATGATTAAAACAGAACTATCCATAGTAACCGTCAACTACAACGGGTTTAAAGATACCTGCGAACTCATAGAGTCGCTGCAGGCACATCTCAAATCCATCGCCTACGAGGTTGTAGTCGTCGACAATGCATCTCGCAACAACGAGGCCGATGCATTGCAACAGCGCTTCCCTACCCTGAGGGTCGTAAAAAGCGACCGCAACCTGGGGTTTGCCGGAGGCAATAATATAGGAATAAAAGCAGCACAAGGAGAATACATCCTGCTGCTCAACAACGATACATATATAAAGGAGGACACCTTTGGTTATCTCATTGAAACCCTCCGCAAGCACACCGACGCAGGTGCCGTATCGCCCCTTCTGCTCTATGCAAAGGACGAAAGCACCATACAGTACGCCGGTTTCACACCGCTCACTCCCGTCACCCTGCGCAACAAGAGCATAGGAAACGGTGAGAAAGAACACGGTCAATACACCGAGCCCATCCCCACCGCCTATGCACACGGTGCCGCCCTCTGCTTTCACCGCAGTCTGTTGGACAGCACCGGCTACCTGCCGGAGTGCTACTTCCTCTACTATGAGGAGCTGGATTGGAGCATGCAAATACAGCGCACCGGTCACACCATCTGGTTCGACCCCCGCTGCAAAGTGTACCACAAAGAAAGTCGAAGCACAGGGATAAAAAGTCCGCTGCAAGCCTACTATATGACCCGCAATCGTTTGCTCTTTACCCGCAGACAGCGCAGCGGTCTCACCCGTTACCTCTCCTACCTGTATCAATACACCTTGGTACTCACCCGAGACGTACTTCGCAATTTATTCACCGGCAACCCTCGCCAGGCCACAGCTGCACTGCGGGGAGCCTATTCGTTCACGTTACTAAAATAAAGATTAGATATGGGCATCGTTTATGGCATTTACTGCATTGTAGAGGGTATCATCTTCCTCTTATCGGCTATATCCGTATTATACTTGTTTATATTCGCATTGGCAGGTTCAAAAAGTCGTGTGGATAAATACCCCAAAAGTAAGCATAAGAACCGATTCTTAGTGCTCATCCCCGCCTACAACGAGGGGGAGGTCATCTTCGAGACCGCCGGTCGCTTCCTCATGCAGGAGTATCCGGCCGAGCTCTTCGATTTGGTTGTCATCTCGGACCACATTTCCGACGAGGTAAACGAGGAGCTTTCTTTCCTCCCCATCATCTTGTTGCAACCTACCTTCGAGGAAAGTTCCAAGGCTAAGTCGCTGAACTACGCCATGGACGAGGTGGGTAGCAAGAAAGACTACGACATCGTAGTGGTACTGGATGCCGACAACAACGTCGATGCGCACTTCCTTTCCACCATAAACGACACCTACGAAGCCGGTTCCGAAGTGATTCAGGCGCACCGCCGTTCCAAGAACATCGACACGGAAACCGCTATTCTCGATGCCATTTCCGAGGAGATCAACAACACCATCTTCCGCATGGGACATGCCAACCTCGGATTCTCATCCGCTCTTATCGGTTCCGGCATCGCTTTTGACTATAAGTGGTTTAAGAAGAACGTCAAGAAGATAAAAACGGCCGGCGAAGATAAGGAGTTTGAGTACGAACTCCTTAAGCAGAACATCTATATTGAGTACCTGGAAGACCTCTACGTCTACGATGAGAAGGTGCAGAAGGACGAAGTCTACACCAAGCAACGCCGCCGCTGGCTGTCGGCACAGTATCGCTCCTTCAAGGCCTGCTACAAGCAACTCATCCCGGCACTATTGAACGGCAACTTCGACCTGGCCGATAAGATTCTGCAATGGGCACTCATTCCGCGCACCATGTTGATTGCCATTATCGGACTCTTCTCCATCGTCACCCCCATCCTTTCGGTGGGATTGGCATGGAAATGGTGGCTGTTGGGCATACTCATAGTACTCACCTTTGCCATAGCTGTCCCCAACTACTTGATTAACGACCGCTTGAACGCCATGATCTTCCACATACCTACCCTGATATTCAAGCAAGTTCTGGGTATTGTCACCGGAGGACGCACCGGTGGAAAGTTCCTACATACCGACCACTCCGTATCCGCTTGGGATGCCAAGATTGCCTTGGGTAAGAAGGAGATGAGCGACGAGGAATATAGGGCTGCCCTTACCACCGAAGAAAAGAGCGTAAGTACCTACACCTTCTATATTGTAGCGTGGATTTTTATAGGGTGTATCATCACACTCTACGGAGCTTTCATTGTGTATCGCAACAGCCTCACCTACCAAGAACCCACCATAGAAAAGACGGTTCACAGTGCTATCATCGAAGGACCTACAGACATCGACAAGGAAATCAAGCCTGTTGTTGTTAAGAAAAAAGAGGTCAAGGAGGAGACCAAGCTGAACGAAGTACAGGAGATAAACATAGAGGACATAGAGGACGAAGAACCCCTCGAAGTACAAAATCTCTACAACACCATACCCGGCGTACAATAAGGAATGAAAACTCAGCTCATACACTGGCTACAACAGCATCCCGAATGGAAGATGCGACTGCACCGCTGCATGGTTCACCCCATACAGTCGCGCCCCCGTTGGTGGTTGCGCAGGTGCTTTCCGCTGTTTGCCAAGTGTGGAAAGGGAGCTGTCATACACAGGAGCGTGCGTCGCGACATACTGCCGTTCCACAAGTTTGTCTTGGGCGATCGTTCCGTGGTGGAAGATTTCTGTTGCATCAACAATGCCATGGGCGACCTCATTATAGGTAACGACACGCGCATAGGACTGCACAACACCCTGATAGCCCCCATCACCATTGGCAACGAAGTGAATTTGGCACAAGGCGTTGTAGTGAGCGCCCTCAACCACAACTATGCCGATACCACCCGCAGCATACACACTCAGGGAGTGAGCACCAAGCCGGTGGTAATAAGCGATGACGTGTGGATTGGTGCCAACGCCACCATCACCCCCGGAGTAACCATAGGCAGACACAGCGTGGTAGCCGCAGGAAGCGTAGTGACCCACGATGTACCGCCATACACCATAGTAGCAGGAGTACCTGCCCGAATCATTAAAACAATAAAAGCCATATGAAGAACTTACTCTACATGTTAGCCCTTTGCACCGCTACGATATTTGTGACGTCGTGCAAAATTACCGATAAGATAACCACCTTCGCCGCCGATACCATTCTAACGGCTCCCGGTGAGATAGCGATAGACGACCTCTCTCGCATGTATGTAGACTCTAGCACCTTTCGCGTTACCGAAGTGTGGCAGTATCGTTGGTTTCGCAAGCAACCATCGGTAGAAGAGAAAATGCAGATTTTGTCCGAGAAGGCGGTCATAGATGCCAATGCGGTAGAAATTGTTCACCCTAAATTCACTTACCGACGTGCTCCGTTCAGCACACGCACTCTCTACTTGGAGGGAAACTATGTTTACTTTCCCGAAGGTGGACGCAACAACAAGGAGATTCCTGCGAGTACATTCGCCGGTAACGAAACGCTTATGGGCATCTTCTTCCCGTTCGATAGCGACGTGATTCAGCCGCAGAGCCTCATCAATGTGAAATACTATGCGGAATATATACTCTCTACTCCCGACCGCAAATACGAGGTGGTGGGATATGCCGACAAGAATACGGGTTCGTACGATTACAACATGCGACTGAGTGAACGACGTGCACAAGCGGTAGCCAACAAGCTGAAGGAATACGGTGTACCGAGCGATAGAATCACACCGAAGGCGGGCGACATAAACAATGCGCCCAGCAAACAAGGTAACTTGAACTATATTGTGGTCATCAAGCCTGTAGACTAAGGTCTTATACAAACAGAGACAGAAGCAGATATGAGTTGGTACACCCCCTATCTATCGGTCTACGACAAAGCGTACGATGAGGTTCCCGCATTCGTTTGGCAGGAGATACGGGAGGGGATTGCTGCACGACAAAGTAGCAATCCGTTGGTGACCGTATCTGTCATAGCGTACAACGAGGAGCCCCACCTTGCCGCATGTCTGTGGGCTCTCTCACATCTGCAATGCAACTATCCCATGGAGATTATCGGGGTGGACAACGATTCGAGCGATCAAACCGCACATATCTTTCGGACGGCCGGTATCCCCTACTATACCGAAACGCGCCATAGTTGCGGTTGGGCACGTAGTTGTGGATTGGCTCATGCTCGAGGAAAGTACCACATCAACATAGATGCCGATACGCTTTATCCGCCTCGGTATGTAGAAACAATGGTCGATGTTTTGCAAACCGACGGAGTAATCGCGGCAAGCAGCTTGTGGAGTTATATCCCCGATGCCCATCACCCACATTGGCAACTTATAGTGTACGAGGCTACACGCGATCTTTATCTATTACTGCAATCGTTCAAGCGTCCGGAGTTGAGTGTCCGCGGATTGGTGTTCGCCTACCGCACGGAACCGGCACGCAAGGTGGGTATTCGCACCGATATCATTCGGGGCGAGGATGGGTCGTTGGCATTAGGACTCAAAGAACAGGGTAAGATAGTGTTTGTACGCAACCGAAAGGCACGTGCCGTTACCGGCTATGGCACGGTTGCGGCAGATGGTTCGCTGTGGAGGAGCTTCACCCATCGTGTATTACAGGGGCTGAAACACATAAAGCGTTTCTTCACTTCGCAACGTGAATACAAGGACGAAGAGAGCAATCTCGTAAAATAAGG
>CAZUTW010000086.1:0-5078 GCA_964623295.1 uncultured Bacteroidaceae bacterium
ATGCAAGCCAGTTTTCATCGGAAATACATACTGCTTTTTTGTCTACTTCCAACTGGAAATAAAGTGCCACCCCGACTTTTTTTATATACCCCTACCAACTTTCTTATTCATCTATTCTCATGCTGAGAGACAGGCGCTGGCGCTCCACGTCAACCTCCGTAACTTTCACCGTTACGTGCTGGTGCAAGGAAACCGCCTCGTTCGGATCCTTTATGTATTTGTTTGCCAGTTGAGATATGTGAACCAATCCCTGTGTGTGCACACCAACATCCACAAAGCAACCGAAGTTTGTAATATTCATAACAATGCCGGGAAGTATCATGCCCACACGAACATCCGATAACTCCTTTATGCTCGGTTCAAACCGGAACACCTCCAACGGTTCACGCGGGTCCAAACCCGGTTTTTCCAATTCCTTCATGATATCCTCAAGAGTAGGCAAACCAACCTCCTTGTTTACGTATCGCTTTATGTCCACCTCTCTTCGCTTCATGGAGTCTGTCATAAGATCGTCTATGGTACATCCCGTATCTATGGCCATACGCTCCACCAAACGATAGCGCTCCGGGTGAACGGCAGAATTGTCCAAAGGATTCTTGCTCCCCTTGATGCGCAGGAAACCGGCACACTGTTCGTAGCTCTTGTCACCCATGCGCGAAACACGCATCAATTGTCGGCGCGAGGTGAAGGCCCCATGCTTTGCCCGGTAATCTACAATGTTCTGTGCCAGTTGAGGCCCCAATCCGGACACATATGTAAGCAACTGTTTTCCGGCCGTATTCACGTTTACGCCCACCAAGTTTACACAGTATTCCACCGTTTGGTCGAGCGCATGCTTCAGTGCGGTTTGGTTTACATCGTATTGGTACTGTCCCACACCTATGCTCTTGGGGTCTATCTTAACCAACTCCGCCAACGGATCCATGAGGCGTCGGGCTATGGAGACTGCACCACGCACCGTTACATCGTAGTCCGGGAACTCCTCGCGTGCCAACTTGCTGGCGCTGTATATGGAAGCCCCATCTTCGCTAACCATGAACACCGGAACCTCCGTAGGGAACTCTATGGAACGAATAAAATCCTCCGTCTCGCGTCCCGCCGTACCGTTGCCTATAGATATAGCCTCTACCTTGTACTGTTCCACCATCTGCAACACACGTTTCTTGGACTGCTCCACCTGTCCTTTGGGTGGGTGAGGGTAGATAGCCTCGTTGTGCAGCAGGTTTCCTTCGGCGTCCAGGCATACCACCTTGCATCCCGTGCGGAATCCCGGGTCTATACCCATCACGCGCTTTTGTCCGAGCGGTGCTGCCAAGAGCAGCTGTCGCAAGTTCTTGGCAAATATAGCGATAGCCTCTTCGTCGGCACGTTCCTTGCTCTCGTTGGCAAATTCCGTTTCTATGCTCGGCTTCAGCAATCTACTATAAGAATCGTCCAATGCTTTTTGAACCACATTGCCACATTCGGTATTTCCCTTTATGAAGATACGGAACAAACGTTCTTTGCAACGGTCGTTGTCTCCATCTATGCTTACACGCAGTATACCTTCCGCCTCTCCACGTCTCATGGCCAAGATGCGGTGCGACGGGCAGGTGCTCAATCGTTCGGAGAAGTCGAAATAATTGCTGTATTTCTCGCCTACAATTTCCTTTCCTTTTATAACACGCGATGATATGATGGCATCCAATCGGAAGTTGTGGCGAATGGTGTTTCTTGCGTTTTCGCTTTCGCTTATCCATTCTGCTATTATGTCGCGGGCACCGGCAAGTGCTTGGCTTACATTGGCTACCCCCTTTTTCTCGTTGACAAAACGTTGTGCCGTGGGCGTTACCTGTGTTCCATAATCCTGTTTCATGATAATGCGGGCCAGAGGCTCCAATCCCTTTTCGCGTGCCGTTTCGGCGCGGTTGCGTCGTTTGGGCTTGTAGGGCAGGTATATATCTTCCAACTCCGTGGCATCGTAACAGTTCTCTATGCGAACGCGTAGTTCCTCGGTTAGTTTGTCTTGTTCCTCTATGGTATGCAATATAGTGTTTTTCCTGCGATCCATCTCTTTGTATTTTTCCCATAAATCGGAGATAGATGCTATCTGCACCTCGTTGAGCTCGTTCGTTACCTCTTTACGATAACGACTGATAAAAGGAATGGTACACCCCTCTTCGAGTAAGCGTATCGTTCCGTCAACCTGTCCCTCGGGGATATTTGTTCTTCCGGCAATCAGACTTGTATACTTTGTCATAACGTGTTATAATTATATTTACTTGCAAATTTACTTAATTTTTGTGGATTATGTATACTCTTCTTGGGAAAAACAAATAAAAAGTCGTAATTTTGTGCCCTAAATAGTAAAATGTTACATAAAATGGCGAGAAGAAAGAAAAATAAACAGTCTACCGGACATGTTGGAATAGCGTTGATAGTGTTGGTGTTGGGATGTGCGCTCACACTGGCGAAGCGTTTCATGTCTACACCATCTGTGGCGGAAACGGTCGATACTTGTGCCGTGGCCGATACGTCGCAGGCAAGTTTTAAGCTGGAACTTCCCCGGAACGTTACTCCGCGTGTGGAGCAGGTGATAGAGCATCTGGGTTATACCACCTCTTATAATAATACGTGGCTCATCCCCAACTGGGTGGCTTACGATCTTACTGCGGCCGAGGTGAATGGAAGTGTACCTCGCTGTCAGGGATTTACCCCCGATCCACTGGTGAAAGGTGCTACGGCGGTGCACGAGGATTATACGAAATCGGGATACAGCCGTGGCCACATGGCTCCGGCGGCAGATATGCGCTGGAGTGAGCAGGCCATGGAGGAGAGCTTTTATCTGAGCAATGTCTGTCCGCAAAAGGCCGATTTGAATGCGGGTCATTGGGAACGTGTGGAGCGTTTGGCTCGCAGATTGGCGACCGAATCGGTGATATATATCTGTTGTGGACCTATTGTGGAGGACAATGCGGAACGTATAGGCAGACACAAGGTGGTGGTGCCGGCTCGTTTCTTCAAGGTGCTTTGCATGCAGCGCAAAAACAAGTGGCAGGCTATCGGTTTTGTCATGCCCAACGAAAAGTGTTCCGGTAGCATCTACGACTATGCTATGAGTGTAGACGAGGTGGAGGCGCTCACCGGACTCGACTTCTTCTATCAACTTCCCGACGATGTGGAGAATGCCATAGAGGCTACTTGGTCGCAGAAAAATTGGCAATAAAAAATGCACGGTGGAGGTGCCCCTTGCGGAACACGCCACCGTGCCAACTACATAAAAGAGAATGAATTTATTTTACCTCGAAGTCTTTTACCTCCTCGAGATTTTTTTCTATTACGGAATCCGGTAACTCATAGTTCTGTAGGTCGCCTGCTATGTATTGATCGTAGGCTGCCATGTCGATAAGACCGTGACCGGAGAGGTTGAACAGAATTACCTTTTCCTCGCCTGTCTCCTTGCACTTCTTGGCTTCGCGTATGGTCGCGGCAATTGCGTGGCAGGATTCGGGTGCCGGTATTATACCTTCCTTTTGGGCAAAGAGCATTCCGGCCTCAAAGGTCTCTAGCTGAGGTATATCCATACCCTTCATATAACCATCCTTCAACAGCTGAGAGATAATCATACCTGCACCGTGGTAGCGCAAACCGCCGGCGTGTATGTTGGCGGGAGCAAAGTTGTGTCCCAAGGTGTACATGGGCAACAACGGCGTGTAACCGGCCTCGTCACCAAAGTCGTACTGGAACTTTCCGCGCGTCAACTTAGGACAGCTGTCCGGTTCGGCAGCAATAAACTCCGTCTTCTTTCCGTCTTTGAACACGTGGCGCATGAACGGGAAGGCGATACCACCGAAGTTGGAACCTCCACCGAAACAAGCAATCACGGTATCCGGATATTCACCGGCCATCTCCATCTGTTTTTCGGCTTCCAAACCGATGATGGTCTGGTGTAGTCCCACATGGTTCAGTACACTACCCAAGGCATACTTGCAGTTGGGGGTGGACATGGCCAACTCTACAGCTTCCGAAATGGCTGTACCCAAAGAACCTCCGTACGTAGGATTCTTGGTCAAGATATCTTTGCCGGCACGTGTAGACATGGAAGGGGAGGGGGTAACCTGTGCCCCGAATGTCTGCATAATGCTGCGGCGATAGGGTTTCTGTTCGTAGCTTATTTTAACTTGGTAAACGGCACATTCTATTCCGAATACCTTTGTGGCGTAAGAAAGAGCGGCTCCCCACTGTCCGGCACCGGTCTCTGTGGTGAGATTGGTGATGCCTTCTTCCTTGGCATAGTAGGCTTGTGCCAGTGCAGAGTTCAACTTGTGTGAACCAACCGGACTAACACTCTCGTTCTTAAAGTAGATGTGTGCCGGTGTTCCTAAAGCCTCCTCCAATCCATAGGCGCGTACCAACGGGGTGGAACGATAGTACTTGTATTGTTCACGCACTGGATCCGGTATGTCGATCCATTCGTGTGTGGTATCCAATTCCTGGTTGGAACACTCCTTGGCAAAGAGGGGGTATAAATCCTCCGGAGTCATGGGCTGGCGCGTTGCCGGATTGAGTATCGGTAACGGCTTGTTCGGCATATCTGCCTGAATGTTATACCACTTGCGGGGAATTTGGTCCTCCGACAAGAAGAATCGTTTCTGCTTTTCCATAATATTATAAAGCCACTTTTGTTAGTTTGTATGTCGTTGCAAACATACATACTTTTTTTGAAACATGCAAGAAAAATAGAGCTTTTTTACATAAAAACTATGATATTTTGTCTATTTTGGTAGTTCTTTTTGGCGTTAAAGTTGTTCTAAGGGTGATATTGAGGCTATCTGCGTAACTCTGTTGTTGTTATTTGTTTCGATAATCTTTCGTTTTTTGCTCTCGAGATTTAAGGGAAAGGATGTGTGAATTCATAGATCGGTGGATTTTTCCTGTATGTGCAGTGCGCGAACGACGTGTCTTCTCGAGCGCCTGTTCTCTTACGAGATATTCAGGAAAGAGATGTTTGAATTGTTGGGTAAGTGAGAAAATATTTACAATCTTAGACTTTTAGAATGGTGACAGGGGGGTGTCACCTATAAGTGTGCTGATTCTCA
>CAZUTW010000087.1:0-5075 GCA_964623295.1 uncultured Bacteroidaceae bacterium
ACTACCTCTGCGGACCTCCGATGATGGCCAAGACTGTGCTTGACCTTCTCCACTCTTTGGGTGTTGAAGACGATATGATTCGCTTCGATAACTTCGGTGGATAATAAACTGAACAAATCGTTAAGTTATAATGAGCGGACTCAACCTTGCGGGTTGAGTCCGCTTTTTCTTTGAAATCCTTATGCTAAAAGGCATACAGAAAGTGCTCACATGTGAAAGCACTGTTAATTCTTAACCAAATACTGTTAAAACAGAGAAGAAAAAGGGCTTTTATAGAACAACGTATCAAAACTCTTTATAACTTTGGGGCCGAAAACCAATGGAAAAGGAAATTATGAATGCAAAAACAAAGAATGTATTAATGACTACTCTTTTGGTAGTGTCAGCAGGTACAACCTGTCTTTCGTTAGTGGGAAATGTAGCTTTGGCGCGGGCTGCATCACAGGTCTCTCAGACTCCCGTTACTACAGCGTCTAACGCATCTGCTCCCGCTACTCCGAGCGGGTTGGTCGATCTAACCTATGCAGCCGAAAAGTCTATCAATGCCGTGGTGTACATAAGAGTTACCCAAAACAGCAAGACACAAACCGTTGAAACCTACGATCCCTTTCAAGATTTCTTTGGCGACTTCTTTGGTCGTGGCAACGGTGGAACCCAACGTCGACAGATTCAAACACCGAAGCGTGAGGCAGCCGGTAGTGGAGTGATTATAGAGTCCAATGGCTACATTGTGACCAATAACCACGTAGTAGAGAATGCCGATGAGATAATGGTAAAGCTCAACGATAATCGTGAGTACAAAGGTCGTATCATAGGTACCGATAAGGCTACCGACTTGGCTCTTATCAAGATAGAGGAGAAGGACCTTCCTTCGCTCCCTATGGGAGATAGCAATGCCCTGAAAGTGGGAGAGTGGGTAATCGCCGTAGGCAATCCCTTCAACCTTACCTCTACCGTAACAGCCGGTATCATCAGTGCCAAGGCGCGTAATCTGGGATATAGTCCCAGTGGTATACAGAGTTTTATCCAAACCGATGCAGCCATCAATAGCGGCAACAGTGGTGGCGCGCTCGTGAACGCAGCCGGTGAATTGGTGGGAATCAACTCCATGATATACTCACAGACCGGTTCTTACACGGGGTATGGTTTTGCTGTCCCAACCACCATTGTTAAGAAGGTGGTGAGTGATTTGAAGCAGTTTGGTACCGTGCAGCGTGCTCTGCTGGGTATTTCCGGAACCGATGTCACCAACTATATTGATAGCGAAAAGCAGAAGGGCAATGAAGCTCCCGAGTTCGGAACAACCGAGGGTGTATATGTATCCGAGGTTTCCGATGGCAGTGCTGCCGAAGAGGCCGGGCTTAAGAAGGGAGATGTCGTGACGGAGATTAACGGCAATCGCATTACAAAGATGAGCGAGTTGCAAGAGGCTATCGGTGTATTGCAGCCCGGTGACAAGGCAAAGGTTACCTACTTGCGCAACAAAAAGAGCAGCACCTGCACCGTAACGCTTAAGAATGCGCAGGGAAATACCGAGGTGGTAAAGAACGATGATACGTTCGATAAGTTGGGCGTAGCTCTGCGCGAAGTCTCTGCTTCCGAGTGCAATCGTCTCGGTATCAGCGGTGGCGTCGAGGTATCGGCAATCAAGAAGGGTAAGATGATGGACGAAGGTGTCACCAAGGGGTTAATCATCTATCAGGTAAACGATAAGGCGGTAAGCAGTGTCGATGATTTTGAAGAGGCTGTAGAGGCTGCCAATCGTAGTAAGGATCGCACCCTGTGGATGCGCGCCATCACTCCAAGTGGTATAAAGCGTAGCTACGTAGTGGAACTTGATTCCGAAAGCAAAAAGACGGATACGAAGAAGAAATAGTAGACGTATACCTGCTAAATAACTGAGAAAGTGAAAAATAATAGGATAAAAACTATTATTTTTCACTTTTTCTTTGTCCGATTGCAAAAAAAAGAGTAGATTTGCGTACCCTATTTCTGTTTTATGTGTGCGGAAGAGGGTGGGACATTGTAGTAATTTAAACAGATACAGCCATGAGAAGACTGATGTTTTTCGTTATCCTCTTTGGGATAATTGCCATACAGAGTGGCAGAGCCGACAATAAGTTACAGCCACAGATGCAGGACGAACATGTGGAGGTGAACGACCAAACGGTTGTGGGGATTTGGCAGCAAATACGTTTCCAAAACGATGAGGTAGTTTTACTCCCGCAGTTTAAGATTTATTCTCCGGATCACACCTTCAATCTTGTTCTTGTACAAAAGATGAATGCTTCCGGCATAACTACCAGTGGTACGTGGTCTGCAGAACCGGGTTATATAACGGAAACATTGGATGCCGACTGCAATAACCTTTTTGCAGGGGAGGTCATGAAACTTCCGACCAACCTATACAACAAGGATGTAATGACGATAAGTTATAAACATCCGTTGAGCAAGCAGAATATAATGGAGTTTTGGGTACGTGTTCCGAAATTTGAGAAGTCGGAATAACGGTAATCATTGAACGTCTTTTTTCATAATATAAAACGAAGCGGACACTCTTCTCTGTGAAGGGTGCCCGCTTTTATGTTCTAAAGAGGAAATCTTATTCCTGCTCCTTACGATTGTCTATATTGTCACCTTCGGTCGGAGTCATATCGCTATCGAAGTCGGCATTGTTGGAAGTAACCAACAAGTTGTACCAAGTAATAAGCTTCTTGATATCGTTCGGGTAAACGCGGTCGCGGTCGAAGTTAGGAACGAAAGAACCAAAGAAATCGAACAACTCATCTTTAGATGCCTTCTTGATATCAAGTTCTACTACAGCACCGTTCTGCTTTGCCTTGAGTGCATTCAGAACATCGCGCAATGGCATATCCTCTTCCTCCGTGTACATAGAGATGTCGGCCAATGAAATGACTTTGTCATTTGCGTATACGGGAACTCTCTTCTTGGAGTCTTCGAGAGACTCTACTACCAACATTCTGTTTCCTCTGGAAACCAATTTGTACAATCCCGGTTTGCCGGAGATTGCCACGATTGTATTCAACATATTGCTATACTTTTTTTACTGTTATTCTATACTCTTGTTTTGCGTTGCAAAGATAGGGAAAATATGCAAATTATCGCACAATAAAAGACGAAATTATCCATCAAACGATTGTAAAAAACGTTCTATTTGTGCTCTTGGGTTACTCTCCGTATCGTTTTGAATTGTGTAATCGGCTCTTTTGCGAAGCTCCTCTGCAGGGTATTGTCTGTCCATACGTTCCCGGATTTTACCTTCCGTTACCCCATCGCGTTTCGTTGCCCGTTCAAGACGCAGTGCTTCGGGGGCATCCACTAAAAGAACCTTGTCTACCAATGCATCGAAATGTGCTTCGTAGAGTATGGCGCACTCCATAAACACTACGTTGCTATTCTGTTTTTTGCACCACTCCCGAAAACGAAGGGCCACAGCCGGGTGTACAATCCGGTTGATGTTTGATGCGTGGGTTTCATCGGAAAAGAGATAACTTGCCATTGCCGGTTTGTTGAGGTTTCCGTCCGCGAGATAAGCATCGGGAACCAGTGTTAGGATTGCTTGTCGGACAGATATGCTTTCGGCCATTAGACGTTTAGCCTCCGAATCACAATCGAAAACCGGGTATCCAAGTCCTCGTAACAACTCGCATACGTAGCTTTTGCCACTTCCTATACCTCCGGTTACGGCAATCTTCAGTGGGTTATTCATCGTCGCCAATATCTTCTATTAAAAATTCTACGGTTTCCGGCTCTATGCGCACATGGCTCACACCATGAGGAATAGAACGAAGCTCCATGCGGCAGCGGTTGTTCCTTTGTTTTAAGAGATCTTCATAGCTCATGGCTATCACAAAATCATCGGGATCTATGTTGCGGAATTGTGAGAGCGTTACCTGGAATCGTACTTGAACGCGTGCCGGGAATGTTCGTAATTGTTTGCTGGCCGGGAAGTTGCGTCCTCTGACAGGAACCTCTATTGTCTTCTCGGTAAACATCTCCACTTTGATGACCCCGGTTACATGCGATGGCTCAAACTTGGCTCCACGTACCGACTTAAGCTCCACATCGAAGGGATAATCCTCCGATAGGTTTGGGAGTTTTAAGGGGCGCGTGCGTGCCACTACAATAGAGTCGGCATATAGATCGGCGGCGTAGACCCATACGGAATCTTGGTCAAACTTAATGTCCGATACGCAGTACTGAGGTTCTGTCTCTATAATGCCGTCCCACACAACGGGAACTTTCTTCTTTACTCCATGGTTGTAAAAGATTTCCATGGAATCGGGCTTTATACCCACCACCTTACTACCCGGAAGAAGTTGGGAAGACACCAATTTCTGCAGATCCGAATGACTCAAGCGAACACATTCAGACATCTCGGAGTATTCTTTGAAATTTATCTTCAATACGTTCCTCTTGCTAAAGAGCAGACGTAATAAATCCACCCCCTTTTCATTGACGGACACCGAAACGGAAGAGGGGAGTTCCGAAATGAATACCACGTCCTCCGGTTTGTTGATCCATTCAACCGAAAAGGAGACTTCTGCCGTTAAATTTTCGTTCATGGTTTGCAAGAACCAGAAGAAAGCCGACACGAAGAGAAAGAACAAAAAGACCATAAAGTTTCTGCCGAACAATCCCGGCAAAAGCTTTACAGTCTTTCTTATATGTTTTTGAATTTGCAGTTTCACCGCTTATTTCTGATAGCCGTCGTTGCCATTGTTGGCCTGGGCTGCAGCAGAGTCGTTGGCACTAGCAAAGACAGAGTTACTGTCTACTTCGATAACAACACCCTTCGCAATCTCAATAGAGACGATACCCTTCTGTTCGTCTATAGCACGTACACGTCCATATATACCACCGGCAGTGATAACCGGAGTTCCCGGTTTCATGGATTTGCGGAAGTTCTGAATCTCTTTGTTGCGCTTCTGTTGCGGACGAATCTGCAAGAAATACATTACAGCAAACAAAGCGACAAGCATCAGCAACATGGGCATCATGCTTCCGCCCTGTGCTTGCAATAAAATGGTTCCTAATGTCATAGTTATAATTTT
>CAZUTW010000088.1:0-5059 GCA_964623295.1 uncultured Bacteroidaceae bacterium
CACGAAACGTCCCTACACTGTGGATGGCTCTCTCGTTGTTGTTTTCACAAATCCGGAACTTGAGTAAGGAGTTTCTGTGTGAGACATAAAAAAGGGGCGGTAAGTTTTTGAGAACTTACCGCCCCTTCGGCATATTTAATCTACGAAAATCTCTTTGTTATATTGCGGTTTGGAATCATTTAACAAAGATCTTCTTTCCGTCCTGAATAACAATACCCTTGGCGTTCTTACCAACGGTGCGTCCGCTCAAATCGTAAATCTTACCGGTCTGCGGTGTAGCGGCTTCTACATTGTTGATGCCTACAGTCTCACCGGTTGTGATGTTTACGGTAACGATCTTGTTGCCAAGTGCAATGTAAACGGTAACGCGTAAAGTCTGACCTACTTCGTAGTCCTCAACAGACTCAACCTCGAGGTATTCATACTGGTCTTCGGTTACAGCATCGGATTCCGGATCTGCATAGCGTACGGTAACGAACTTCTGTTCGTCATCGTTGGTAGCAGTACCGTTAGAAGTGAAGTTGTAACCACTCTCCATGCTGTCGTAGAGGCTGCTGCCAATAACACCCAGATTGCTTGCCAACAACTTCAAATCAGACATGTAGGTATCCTTATCGGTATCCAGTGCTTCGAGAATCTCATCGAGCGGAAGTGCTACGGTAGTATAGCCGTTTTCGAGAACAGCATCCAAGCTGATGGTCTTAACATATTCGTATTCAACAACCTCTTCTACAATATTGAAGGTGATGTGAGCGGTAACCTGCTTGCCAAGCGTCTCATCCTGCAACAAGAGAGTAGCTGCGGTTACATTGCCAACAATTGCGTTGTCCGGGAACTGATAGAACCAGAAGGAACCGTTGTCCGGGTTGAAGCTGATACCTGCGTATGCGCTGCTGCCCCATCCTACGTCTTTACCATCAGCATTTACATAGAAGCCCTTACCGGTATCGCCATCGCCGTTGCATGAACCCGGTTCGGTTTCTGTACCATCATAGAGCAACTTAACTTCAATATTCAAATCGTCGGCAGATGCTACACCGAACAAGCTTGCCAAGTTGTCCATATCGATAGCAAATGAGGTGGTGCCGTATTCGGTATTCGGTTTTGCATAGTGTACTACGTAGATATCGCCTACATTCTGCAATCCGGAAGCCTCAAGAGAGTCTACAATCTGCAAGGTGATGTTGAACTTAGCGTTCTTGTCGCCATATACCAAGTACAGTGTAGTCTTCATCTCCAGAGGGTTAGGTGCCTCGCCGGTGATGGAATCCTTTTCAAATGCTTGTGGGAACTGACCAATGGAGAATCCCTTGCTTGCATCCAATTCGATGAACCAAGGAGAGGTGGTCTTGTCTGTCCATGATATAGGCTGACCTTCGCCGTTCAACCAGAAGCCGGTAGCATTGGTTGTATAAGAGTTTGAACCTTCACTGCTATATAGTGAAGCATCGCTCAAAGTGAAGTCTTCGCCTGCGCCAAATGCTTCTGCAATAGCATCGATGTCCACCTTAACGGTCTTAGCGGTATAGCTGTTGTTTACAAGTTGCTGGCTCACCAAATCAACCTCGTAAACATTGGTGGTTTCACTCAAATCTAAGTTTTCAACTGCCTCGGCGGTAAGGTTGATGTTGAACTGTACCTTCTTGTCACCATACATAAAGTAAAGTGCTGCGGTGTACGGAGAATCCTCGGCAGACAACGCACTCGGATACTGACCAATCTCCAAGTTGAAGTTGCCATCGGCAAACTCAAAGTTGGTTGCATAGAACAGTGCGGAAGAACCCCAAGAGCAGATTCCTACGAAGGACTTACCATCCTCGTCCTCAACGTTACCAAGCCAGAAGCCGGCACCCTGAGTAAGGTTCTGACTCAAGTTGTTGTGAGCCAGAATGGTCTCATCGTCGGTCAAACCCTCGGTAGCCCAAATCAAATCGTAAGGATCCAGTTCAGACAACTCGTCAACAGAGAAGCCCAAAGCCGGAGCCAAGTCATCCAACGGGAAGGAGTAAGCCGTTACGTCGTAAGAGTTCTTAACCTTCTGCGTTACATCCAAGTTAAAGACTGCAACCGGTTCGCTAGCGAAAGTAGACGCATCCACCAATTCCGGAGCCACATAACCGGTAACGGTAAGGTTCAGATCGATGCTCACCACCTTATCGTTGTACTTGTAATACAAGGTAATCTTGTGTGAAGCATCCTCCTCGCTAGCCGCCTTAACACCGGTGCTGATAACCAGCTCATTCTCCTCGGTGTCAGCGTAGCTCTCCACCCACCAGGTACCATCGCTCCAACCGATGTTTTCATTGGCGTCATTGAACCAAAAACCCCAATAGTTAGCGGTGTAAGAAACATCTGTACCCGCTTCGTCCAGATACAACACTTCCTCGGCTGCTGCGAAATCGGCTGTATCCGCTGCCGTCAGACCGAATTTCTCAACAAATTCGGTAAGCGGAATGGTGTAAGCTTCGGACGCATAGTCCGACTTTGCCACTACTTCAACATTCGCAGTGTAGTCAGCGGCAAATCCCGTGACGCTCACCAAAGAAAGCGCCAGCAGGCTAAGTAAACGTGTAAAAGCTTTTCTCATGTTTTTACTGTTAGCTTATACTCCCATAAACGAATCGGCTCAGTGCGGTACATTCTTCGCATACGGGATTGGGTTAAAGATTTGAATGTAATGGCCGGGATTAACGCACCGAGTGTGCATGGATAGAAGCACTCAATCCCTTATATTTTCTCTTAGTAGTAGCGGGTGTCACACTCGGTGAACAGCCGCCCATTGTTTCATATTTTTCCATTCGCACGTAGAATTTTAGTTCTCGTTCAAGTTAGCAAGTGTAAAACGATATTTCGGCGTACCTACTCTATTCGCGGGTCAAATTTACAAAAAAAATAGTTACGCCAAACAAAAAAGCAACTTTTTTTTGTCTTTTTCGCTGTTTTTCTTGTACGAATCGCCGTTTCAGCCCTCTTTTCCATATTCTTAAAATCCGGACAAAGCGCTCGTTTTAGTTAAAAAAATAATTACAAACTTCCTCTTGGTCCCTGATTCCTCTTTTCTGCTCTCAAAAGTCGAAAAATCGTAGAAAATAGCCAATTTTTATGCTCAATAACATATTTTCAACCTCTTATTTGTTAAAAAAAAGAGTGCAGCGTGAAAAAAACGAATCGGCACACCTTCTATTAGAGCGAAATCCATTATATTTGTGTGTTAAAATCACTCTTAGTGAGAAATCGAAAAAATATATATATTACAAACAAATAACATTATGATGAACAAACTGCTAAAATGGAGGTCCGGTCGCGGTCTGCTTGCAGGCACACTTGTAGCGGGAGTTGCCGGTCTCTATTCTTGTTCGGGTTATGACTTGGACGAGAAGACACCGAGCGGATGGGATCAGAGCATCTACAGCTACATCGTAGACCAGGGCAAGTACACCAACATGGTGCGCTTGATAGACGAACTGGGATACACGGATGTCTTGAATCGTACAGGTAGTAAGACGATGTTTATGGCAGACGACGATGCGTTCAACGCCTTCTACCAAAACAACGCAAACCCTGAAACGGCTCAGTGGTACGGTGTCACGAGCTACGACAAGTTGAGCTATGCACAGAAGAAGCTTCTGCTCTACAGTGCCATGATCAACAACAGTTACCAAATCAACACCCTCTCCACCAGTGAGCCTGCCGTTTCCGGCGAGGACTTGGTTGCGGGAGGCGCCATGCGTCGTACCACGGCGGTTACCGTGTACGATACCGTTGCTTTCGTAACCCCCGATGAACTTCCGAACAACAGCTTTTGGGAGTATCAGCGTGTAAATCGTCCCGATGGACTCTACGTGGTATGTGACCGCACAACGGCACCTATCGTGTTCTTCATGGAGGACTACCTTACATCACACACCATTACGAACGAAGACTACAACTGGCTCTTCAGTGCAAAGAACGTAGACCGTCAAACGGGAGATGCCAGTGTAAACGGTGCCGTGGTGGTTAATCCGAACATCCGCTGCTTGAACGGTTTCGTTCATCAGACCGATGAGGTCATCACTCCGTTGGACAACATGGCACAAGCCATCGGCAAGAAGAGCAGCATGTCCACCTGGAGCAGCTTCCTGGATCGTTTCTCTGTTCCACAGGCTCTTTCCAACAGCTACCGCGATGAGTTTAATTCACTCTACGGTACCTCTATCGATACTTTGTTTGAGAAACGCTATGCCGCAACGGTGAGTCAGGGACACAGCGAACTCAAAACCGATATCAACGGCGATGCTATTGATATGACCACCTATGGTCTGAAGTACGATCCGTCATGGAACCAATACTATACAGGTGCCGGTAGTACCAGCTCCGATTGGTTGATGAAGAACGACTTCGCCGTAATGACCGTTCCTAACAACGACGCTATTGATTCTTGGTGGAATACCGGCGGTGGTAAGGTGCTGAAGGATTTGTACGGCACCCTCGACAATGTACCTACCGGTGTTATCCGTAAGTTGATTAACGTGAACATGCACGAAAGCTTCTCTGCAAGTGTGCCGAGCAAGTTCTCCGAGATGTTGAACGATGCCAGCCAGGCATTCGGTCTCACCACCGACCACGTGGTCAGCAAGACCCTCTGCTGTAACGGTTATCTTTACGAAACCGATCAGGTGTACACCCCTGCAGCGTTTAAGGCGGTATCTTTCCCGACCGAAATCAATGACAACATGAAGATTATCAAGTGGGCAATTGAACAATTGAAGTTCGATGACTACTTGAACTCTATGGATACTCAGTATAGCTTCTTCATCCCGACCGATGAAGCCATCACCAGCTACATCGACCCTGTATCTTACGGATGGGAGTTGGCCACCGGCGGACGTCGTGAAATCATGAAGTTCCGTTGGGACAGCAAGAAGAGCACTGTAGCTGCCAGCGTATGGAGCGTGAACGAGGATGGCACCATCGGTGACTCTATCACCGGTAGAACTCCTACCTCTACGATGATTACCAACCGTCTTCAGGATATCCTGGATGCACACACCATCATCGGTGATGTACAGGACGGTCACAC
>CAZUTW010000089.1:0-5051 GCA_964623295.1 uncultured Bacteroidaceae bacterium
TCTACAAAATTTTGTGCAATGTGAATTAACTTGATGACGTTCCTGACAACGATAAGTAATTGTTCTTGTCCCTTACTACTCAGGTTCTCCTTACCACATATATCCGACAAGTGCATTTGTATGTTGTTAAAACATTCTGTGGATGCCGTTAATACCTTAATCATATTGTTCATTTTCTCATTGTCTCTTTCTATTTTTCGAAACAGTAGAAAAATGACGATGGGACCTCCGATAAAGAGGATGTACAATAGAATCATCCACCAAGACAGCCACACGGAACGAGCCACCTTTATCTTTAGCTCCTTTTGTGCCAAACGTGTATGGCTCCCCTTGCTTATCGCCTCCAACTGCAGTGTGTGACTGCCGGAGGAGAGGTCGTTGATGTGCAGCTCTGCATCTGCATCCAACTCATTCCAGGTGGAATTTTCCTTCTTCAATCGCCATCGAATGATAACATCGCTTGGGTTTTCGTAGTTGATGCAGTTTACCTCCACACACAGATTGCGCTCGTCGTGCTTCAGTTTCAACGGCTTGCTTTTGTCTCCCGTATAGGGGATATCGTTTATCGTAATCTCCTCTATCCGTATTTCGTGCGCCCGTATGTCCGGCAAGAGCAACGTGTCCGGCAGTTCTATACCACCGTAGTTGCTGCCCAGTATCAGTTTGTGGTCGTCGGTATGTGCCACCGCGTGGTCGTTGAAGATAATCTTTACCACTCCCTGGTCTTTGGGCCATATCTTCATGTCGCCATGGTAGGTGGAGTATACCGCAATCTCCTGTTCCGTACAAATCATCAGGTAGTGACTTGTAATCTCCGCCTTCACATCTCCCGGCATCTTGCCGTGGAGTGCGCGGTATTCGTGAACGTAATCGGAGTTGGTCTTACCGCTGTAGCACTGCTCTATGTTGGTGATGTGGTTCGACAGCAGTGCCGAGTTCTCTTTTTGTAGGTGTTTTACTACCTCCTGTTGCGCGTTGAGCACATAGAGGCCTTGGTTCTTGGTTCCTATGTAGGTCATACCTCCCAGTTTGTAGAGGGTGGTGATGTGGCAGTGCTCCAAATCTTTCACGACTTTCTCGGCAAGCTTCGTCTCTGTGTCTACCGTATAGAGTCCCTCCGTTGTTCCCACCCAGAGGTGGCGCGGGTCCTTCTCCGCAAAGCAAGTGGTGCGCGGTTTTATCCCAATCCTCCGGAAGGCCTTTGTCTTGGGGTTGATGCAGGACAAGTAGTAATAGCCTCCCATCCATATATCTCCCTTGCTGTCCTTAAAGATGCAACGGATGTTGCGGTTGCAGAGCGGTTCTCCTTTTGCTCCATCCACATCGTTTTGCGTATAGTGCCGGTAGGAAAAATCGGGTTTCCGGATGGCATACACTCCGTTGAAGGCGCCTCCGGCCAGAAATTCCCCCTTTGCCGTCTCGCAGAGCGACAGAAAGACACTGTTTCCTTTGGTCTGTTTCGCTTGTAGGATGTGTCGCCAACGACGGGTGGCGGGGGTGTAGATGGAGATGCCGTTGCCCGTAAGATACCAGATGTCTCCGTCGCTGTCTTCGTAAACGCCGTTCACTTGGTTGTTGCCCAGTGACTGTTCGTTTTCTGCGGCGTGGATAATCCAGCGGTAGGGGGGATACTTGTAGGAGAAGATGGTCACCCCATAGGGGGACACGCCCATCCACAGACGATCCTTCCCCTCCATGTAGAGTGAACGGATGATGTTGCCGGTCATCTTGTTTCCGAGTGCTTCGTTGGGCGCAATAAAAGTGCGACACGTGCGGTCGGACAGGTGCAACTTGCACACGCCCGCTCCCTCTGTTGCCAGGAGCAATTCGTCGGGATACTTGGTGTCCTGTATCATTTGTGTCACCGTCACCCCGTCTACTGCACTATTCGTTGGTGCGTGTAGTGTACCGATAGTCTCCGAATAGAGGTATACGCCGCCCGAGAAGGGGGCAATCACCAACTGTCTGCTGCGTGCATGGTAGTAGAGTTGTGCCCGTTCCCGCAGGGTGTCGGCTATCTGTCGGCATCCGTTTTTCTGTCGTTTGTCCCAACGATAGATGCCGTTGGAGGTGGCTATATAGAGGGTGTTGCTGTCTCGTCCGCACTCTATGCTCTCTATCTCCTCTCTGCCTCGGAAGGGGTTGGGGAGGGTGTGGGTATGTTTTTTGTCGATGTCGTAGCGATAGATGTGTTGCTTGTCGGACGCCCAGATGTGCTGTTTTTGGTCTACGTTGTGCTGTACCACCTCGAACCGGCTCTTTACCATGGGGGTGCGTACAAAGCACTCCTTCTGTTCGTCGAACCGAAAGATCTTATCCGAGATGCCCATGACGAGGATGTTGCCCCGTTCGTCGCGCGTCAACTCCATCTTCTCTATGTTGGCCGCCAGCAGGAATTCCTCTTGTCGGTCCAGTTCGAAGTGCTTGAATGTTTTACCGTTGTAGCGGTCCAATCCTCCCTGTGTAAGCATCCACATATACCCCTTTCGGTCCTGACAAATAGCAAAAACCTCGTTGTGGCTCAGTCCGTGTGACGGGTCCAGGTACCGAAACGACTGTGCGTGCGCTGCCTGGCAGCCACACATGCACCATAAGAAAAGCATAAAGATTGTCTGTTTCATCTTCTCGAGTATTCGATTGTATAAGGTGTGAAAAAAGGAAAGAGCATCCTCTTGTATAAACAAAGAGGATGCTGCTTTTGTTTAAGTTATCACTTAAGAGACATTTTTATTTCTTATGAGCCTCTACCCACTTACGCGCATTGACGAATGCCTCCATCCATGGAGTAATCTCGTCGTGCTTGCGATCTGCCGGGTAGGTACCGCACTGCCATGGGAAGAAGCAACGCTCCGGGTGTGGCATCATGGCCAAGTGGCGACCGTCCTCGCTGCAGATACCCGCAACAGAGTAGTCGGAACCGTTCGGGTTGCCGGGGTAACCGTCGTAGCTGTACTTCGCAATTACGTTGTAGTGCTCCTCCGGATAGGGGAGATGGAACTTGCCCTCTCCGTGTGCTACCCAAACGCCCAGTTTGTTGCCACTCAGTGAGCCCATCATGACGCTGCGGTTCATAGGAATGGTTAATCCCAGGAAGTTGCTCTCGAACTTGTGAGAGGTGTTGTGCAGCATCTTGGCACGTTTCTTGTCCTTCGGGTTGATGAGGTTCAATTCCACCATCAGCTGACAGCCGTTGCAGATACCCAGTGACAGGGTGTCCTCGCGAGCGTAGAAGGCGTCGAGTGCAGCCTTGGCTTTCGGGTTGTAAAGGAAGGCTCCTGCCCATCCTTTGGCGCTACCCAGTACGTCGGAGTTGGAGAAACCACCGCAGAAAACAATCATATTGATATCTTCCAGTGTCTCGCGGCCGCTGATAAGGTCGGTCATCATGACATCCTTTACGTCGAAGCCTGCCAGATAGAGTACGTATGCCATTTCGCGTTCGCCGTTGGTTCCCTTCTCACGAATGATGGCTGCCTTCACGCCGCTCGGAGTGCGACGCTCCGGTGTGATGCCATACTGAGCCATCTTACCGGTGAAGTCCTTATTGAATACCATCTCGAGGGGTTGCATCTTATAGTTGTTGAAGCGCTCCTTTGCCATGCCGTTCATGCTCTGCTTGCGGTCGAGCAGGTAAGAGGTGCTGTACCAAACGTCGCGCAGGTAGTCGATTCCGAACTGATATTCGTCGTCGCCCTTGTTTACCAGAATGTGACGTTCGTCGGTAGGAACACCTATCTTAACATAGGATACGCCGGCATCGTCGAGCACCTTCTTGAAAGCTGCCTTGTTGTGGTCGGCTACCTGTACTACGACACCCGGGTTCTCGGCAAAGAGAATCTTTACGATATCCTTCTCCTTGATGCCGTTCAGGTTGATTTCCATACCACCCTCTACGTTGGCGAAGTTCATCTCCAACAGCGTGGTGATGAGACCACCGGCGCTGATGTCGTGGCCGGACAGCAGCAACTCCTTGTTGACCAACTCCTGGATGGCGTTGAACGCATCGCGGAAGTATTCCGGATTGGTGCAGGTAGGAACATCGCTGCCTATCTTGTTGAGTGACTGTGCAAAAGCACTACCACCCAGACGCAAGGTGTCGAAACTGAAATCTATATGATAAAGGGTGCTCTTCGGCTCGTTTGCCAAAACCGGAGATACCACCTTCTTGACATCGCTTACTTCGCCACCGGAGGTTACAATTACCGTTCCCGGAGAGATAATCTTCTCGCCGTTGGGGTACTGCTGACTCATGGAGAGGGAGTCCTTACCGGTAGGTACGTTGATGTGGAGCTCGCAGCAGAAGTCGGACAGAGCCTTAACCGCGCTGTACAGACGTGCATCCTCACCCTCTTGTGAGCGGCAGGGCCACATCCAGTTGGCGGAGAGCGATACGGTATCCAGACCTTCGCTCAGCGGAGCCCATACAATGTTGGTGAGAGACTCGGCAACGGACAGGACACTACCTGCCTGCGGATTGGCCAAACCTGCCTGCGGAGCGTGTCCCAGAGCAGTGGCAATACCCTTGTTGCCACGGTAGTCCAGTGCTACAACACCACAGTCGCTTAACGGCAACTGGAGTTCGCCTTGACACTGCTGACGGGCAATCTTACCGGTCACGCTGCGGTCTACCTTATTGGTCAACCAGTCCTTACATGCTACTGCCTCCATTTGCAGCACGTTTACGATGTACTCGTTCAACTTGGCTACATCGTAGGTGGGGTTCTCATAGTGGCGCTCCACGGTCTTGTCTACCATCACCGTCTTGGGGGAGTGACCGAACATCTGTGCCACATCCCAGTCGAACGGACGTACGCCGTCGCCCTGCTCAAAGGCAAAGTGTGCATCGCCGGTAGTCTCGCCCACCACGTACAGCGGCGCACGTTCGCGCTCGGCAATCTTCTTTACGTGGTCCAGATGCTCCTCCTGAATCAAGAGACCCATACGCTCCTGACTCTCATTGGCAATGAGCTCCTTGCTGGACAATGTGCTGTCGCCCACCGGCAACTTGGTCATATCGATGGTACCGCCACACTCCTCAACCAACTCGGAGA
>CAZUTW010000090.1:0-4482 GCA_964623295.1 uncultured Bacteroidaceae bacterium
CCTTCCACGCCGGTGGTGTGGCCGGTAATGCGGCTGCCAATGCGTCTATCGTGGCAAAGAACGAGGCTAAACTCGAGTTCGATGAGTTGCGTACCGTTGACTACGTTCAGGATGGCGAGGCTGTTAAGGTTGTAGTAGGACGTTTGGCCGAGGTTCGTTTCGTAGACGAGCATACCGGTATCGTTCTTTCTACTCAGAATATACCTTACGGTTCCTTCTTGTATGTAAACGATGGCGATGTGGTTGAGCAAGGCACAATGATTGCCAAGTGGGATCCGTTCAATGCCGTAATCGTAACCGAGAATACCGGTCGTGTCCAGTTCGAGGATGTAACAGAGGGTGTTACCTATCGTGTTGAGTCCGATGAGGCAACCGGTTTGCGCGAGTTGATTATCATTGAGTCTCGTGATAAGACTAAGGTTCCATCCTGTCATATCTTGGACGAGAACGGTGAAACCATCCGTACGTACAACTTCCCGATTGGCGGTCACGTATCCGTAGAAGATGGACAATCCGTTAAGGCCGGTGATGTCATTGTGAAGATTCCGCGTAGCACAGCGAAGGCCGGCGATATCACCGGAGGTCTTCCGCGTGTAACCGAGCTCTTCGAGGCACGTAACCCGTCCAACCCTGCTATTGTATCCGAGATCGACGGTGAGGTGACGATGGGTAAGGTAAAACGTGGTAACCGCGAAATCACCGTAACCTCTAAGTTGGGTGACAGAAGATCTTATATGGTGCCGTTGTCTAAGCAGATTCTGGTGCAGGAGAACGACTTTGTTCGTGCCGGAACTCCGCTGTCCGATGGTGCTATCACTCCGTCCGACATCCTTTCCATTATGGGTCCGACAGCCGTACAGGAGTACATCGTAAACGAAGTTCAAGATGTCTATCGTCTCCAGGGCGTTATGATCAACGACAAGCACTTTGAGGTGATTGTTCGTCAGATGATGCGTAAGGTACAGATTGACAATCCGGGTGATACCCGCTTCTTGGAGCAGCAGATTGTTGATAAGCTCGACTTCGCAGAAGAGAACGACCGCATTTGGGGTAAGAAGGTAGTCATCGATGCCGGCGACTCCGAGGTAATGCAGAAGGGTATGATTGTTACCGCACGTAAGCTGCGTGACGAGAACTCACAGCTCAAGCGCCGTGACCTTAAGCTCGTTCAGGTACGCGATGCCGTAGCAGCAACCTCTACTCAGATTTTGCAGGGTATCACACGTGCAGCCCTCCAGACCAAGAGCTTCATGTCCGCAGCATCCTTCCAGGAGACCACTAAGGTCCTCAACGAGGCAGCTATTCAGGGCAAGACCGATTACCTCGAGGGAATGAAGGAGAACGTTATCTGCGGTCACCTCATCCCGGCCGGAACCGGTTTGCGCGAGTTCGATAAGATTATCGTCGGAAGCAAGGAAGACTATAACAGATTACAGCAAGCACATCATCAGGTATCCTCATTCGATGGTGCCAACGATGAAATATAATACATTATTCATTAACGGGTGTCTGTCATGTGCCACATGACGGGCACCCTTTTTTACAAAAAAATATCATGGCAAAAGAAAATCAAAACCAAAACCCACAGTTTCAGATTGAGTTGACACCGGAGGTGGCACAGGGTATCTACGCTAACTTGGCAGTTATCGGACATTCACAGAGCGAGTTCGTTATCGATTTCGTATCTATGCTTCCGGGGCTTCCCAAGGCTAAGGTTAACTCACGTATCATCATGGTGCCGGAGCATGCTAAGCGTTTGGCAGCTGCTCTTGCAGACAACATCCGCAAGTACGAGCAGAACTTCGGTACTATTGAGATGCAACAGCCCGCAGCAGAGGGACCCCGTACCATTGCTCCATTCGATATCGATAAGGGTGAGGCTTAATCGGTGGTAACGAAAAAGTAAAAAACAAACGTACGACCGTTATACCGTTACACACGACATAACGGTCGTATTTTCTTTAATATATAACGCAGTATGAAGTATTTATTGATTCTCTTATTTGCATGGTGCTCTACCGCACTAACCGCGCAAGATGAGTTGCCCGGTTACACTCAAGCACGCCGTTTCTCGGCCGAGAAACTCGGCACCATGCTTTTCTCCATGAAGGTGATTCCGCACTGGATTCCCTCGGACAATCGTTTTTGGTACTACTACATGACTCATGAAGGTCATTTCTGGTACATCGTGGATGCCGCAAAAGGCACCAAGAAGGAGCTCTTTGACCGTGTAGCTCTGGCTGCCGAGCTCACCGAAATAACACACGACCCATACACTGCAGAGCAGTTACCTATAGAGAATCTACATGCCGAGAAAGACGGAACGTTCACTTTTCAAGTGACATCCTCTCAAGACACAAAAAAGACAGACAAGAACGGAAAGAAGAAAACGGGTAAGGAGATATTCTTTTTCTCTTACAATCCCGACAAACAAAAACTTACACAACTAGACAAGGACGAAGCCGATAAATATCCGGAGTGGGCATCCATCTCTCCCGATGGCAAGACGGTGGTCTATGCCAAAGATTTGAACCTCTATCGCATGTCTCGCGAAGACTACGAAAAGGCGAAGGTAGATGAGAAAGATTCCACAATTGTGGAAACACAGCTTACCACATTCGGCGTTAAGGACTTTGGCTTCGGTCAACCATATAGCATGTTGAACACCGACACCCTGCTCAACGGAAAGCGCAGAGCTGCCGGCGTACTCTGGTCCCCCGATTCCAGATATATAATAGTAGAGAGCTACGATAACCGTAAGTGCGGCGATTTGTGGGTCATCAATTCTGTTGCAAAACCGCGTCCTACCTTAGAGAGTTATAAGTATCAGATGCCGGGCGAGGCAGAAGCTCCGCAGTCGCATCTATACATCCTCGATATGACGAATAACAGCTGCAAGGAGATTCGTACTTCTGCCTTTAAGGATCAAACATTGGAGATCCAATATACTCCTATGCCCCACAAGTTGGAGGATCAGTACGAAAATTCCTGGACATGGTTGGGCGATAACAACTCCTTCTTCGTTACTCGTTTGAGCCGCGACCTGCATCGCGTGGATGTGTGCAAGTATACCGTGGGACAGGATTCCATCGTCCCCCTCATAGAGGAGCGCATGAATACCTATATCGAGACCCGTCCACTCGTGAGCATCAATAAAGGTAAGGAGTTAATTCACTGGAGCGAGCGAACCGGTTGGGCACACCTCTATCTCTATAGTGGTGACGGTAAACTCAAAAACGCCATCACCAGCGGTGACTGGCACGTACAAGAAGTCCTCAAGGTAGATGAAAAGGCGCGCGTGGTATACTTCACAGCCAACGGACGTAAGTCTTCTACCAACTCTCCGAGCGATAATTTGTACAATCCCTACTATCAACATCTGTATCGTGTCAACTTCGATGGAAGTGGCTTGAAAGAGCTCACCAAAGGATACTTCTACCACAGCGTCTATGTAGACGATAACTGTAACTACTTCCTGGACAACTATTCTCGTGTGAACACCATCCCTCACACCGCTCTTTATAGTAATTCCGGTAAGAAGATTATGGACGTTCAGGAGAGCGATTTCTCTCAGCTTCTCGAAGCCGGATATCAGTTCCCCGAACCCTTCAAGGTAAAGGCAGCCGACGGCATGACCGACTTGTACGGAGAAATGTATCGTCCGTTCAACTTCGATTCCACCAAGGTATATCCTATCATCGACTACGTGTATCCCGGTCCTCAAGTAGAGGCAACCAATTACAACTTCACCCGCATGGGCGTACGTACCGACCGCTTAGCGCAAGCCGGTTTTATCGTTATCAGTGTAGGTAATCGTGGCGGTCACCCCGACCGTTCCAAGTGGTATCACAACTACGGATACGGCAACCTGCGCGACTATGGATTGGCCGACCAACGTGCAGCCATTCAGCAGTTGGCAGATCGTTATCACTACATAGACATTAATCGAGTAGGTATTCACGGACACTCCGGTGGTGGTTTCATGTCTACCGCAGCCATTCTGCAGTACCCCGACTTCTTTAAAGTGGCCGTATCTTGTGCCGGCAACCACGACAACGCCATCTTCAACCGTTGGTGGAGCGAAACACACCATGGTGTAAAGGAGGTAGTCAGCGAGAATGGCGACACCACATTTGTGTATAGCATACCCAATAACCAAGACATAGCCAATCGCCTCAAGGGACATCTCCTCTTGGTACACGGTGATATCGACAACAATGTACACCCGGCCAACACCATGCGTGTGGTAGATGCGTTGATCCGTGCAGGAAAGCGTTTCGACATGCTCATGTTGCCGGAGCAGCGCCACGCCTTCAACTACGATGTAGACGACTACTTCTACTGGCGTATGGTAGACTACTACTCCGAGTACCTCCTGGGTGAAAAAGAAACCTCGGTAGATATAAAAAAGTAACAATTGTTTATACCATAAGATAGAAAAAGTGCTGCAACAAGGACAAATCCTATTGCAGCACTTTTTGG
>CAZUTW010000091.1:0-4460 GCA_964623295.1 uncultured Bacteroidaceae bacterium
TGAAGATTGTCGACGAGCAGACCGGACGTATCATGGACGGTCGTCGTTGGAGCGATGGTCTGCACCAGGCGGTCGAGGCTAAGGAGCACGTAAAGATTCAGGCAGCCACCCAAACCTTTGCAACCATCACACTGCAGAACTACTTCCGTATGTACCACAAGTTGGCCGGTATGACCGGTACCGCTGTTACCGAGGCAGGTGAGTTCTGGGATATCTATAAGTTGGATGTGGTTGAGATTCCGACCAATCGTCCTATCGCACGTATCGATATGAACGACCGCATCTACAAGACCAAGCGCGAAAAGTACAACGCCGTTATCGAAGAGATTGAGCGCATGCGTGCAGCCGGTCGCCCCTGCTTGGTGGGTACCACCAGTGTGGAAATCTCCGAGTTGCTCAAGAAGATGTTGGATATGCGCAAGATTCCATGTCAGGTATTGAACGCCAAGTTGCACCAGAAGGAGGCCGATATCGTAGCACAAGCCGGACAAGGCAGAACGGTAACCATCGCCACCAATATGGCCGGTCGTGGTACTGATATCAAGTTGAGCGATGAGGTGAAGGCAGCCGGTGGTTTGGCCATCATCGGTACCGAGCGTCACGAGAGTCGTCGTGTAGACCGTCAGTTGCGTGGTCGTGCCGGACGTCAGGGTGACCCGGGTTCTTCCGTATTCTTCGTATCTCTGGAGGACAACTTGATGCGTCTGTTCGGAAACGAGCGTATCGCCTCCATGATGGATAAGTTGGGCTTCCAAGAAGGCGAAATGATTGAGCACAAGTGGATTAACAGTTCTATAGAGCGTGCCCAAAAGAAGGTAGAGGAGAATCACTTCGGTTCCCGTAAGCGCCTGTTGGAGTACGATGATGTCATGAACAAACAACGTACCGTCATCTACGATAAGCGCCGCCACGCCCTCATGGGAGAGCGTATCGGCATGGATATCGCCAACATGATTTGGGACCGTTGTGTCAATATCATAGAGAACAACAAAGACTACGCGGAGTGCAAGGAGTGCTTCTTTGATGTGATGGCCATGGAGGTGCCGTTTACTCAGCAGGAGTTCGAGAGTATGAAGCGCGACGACTTGTGCGAGAAGGCATTCTCTGCAGCTATGGCAAGCTTTAAGCGCCGTACCGACCGATTGGCAGAGTTGGCTATGCCGGTTATTACCAAGGTATACGAGGAGCAGAGCGAGACTTACGAGAATATCCTTGTACCAATCACCGACGGTCGTCGTATCTATCAGATTGTTACCCCGCTCAAGGGCGCATATGAAACTCAGTGTAAATCGGTTATCAAGGAGTTCGAGAAGTTGATTCTTCTGCACGTTATCGACGATGCATGGAAGGAGAACCTGCGCGAGTTGGACGAACTGAAGCACTCCGTACAGAATGCAAGTTTCGAACAGAAAGACCCGCTCTTAATCTTTAAGTTGGAGAGCGCCAAGTTGTTCGATACCATGGTCAATGAGATGTACGACCGCGTTGTAAGCATTCTGATGCGCTGTCAACTCCCCATCCGTGAGCCGGAAGAGGTGAAAGAGGCAGCACCGGAACCCAAGCAACGTCCCCGTCAGCAGTACGTAGAGAGCAAGCAAGACCTGACCGATCCCAACCAAGCTGCAGCCGCTGCTCAGGATACAAGAGCACAGAAACGTCAGCCTATTGTCAACGAAAAGACTGTAGGTCGTAACGACCCTTGTCCTTGCGGTAGTGGCAAGAAGTTCAAGAACTGTCACGGAGCCGGCATAGTATAAGTCGGAAACGTCCCTATATATAATAAGGTGTACTTGGGGTTTTCATAAATAAATACCCCAAAGTACACCTTTTTTTTGTGAAATCGTTGCAATCTTCTTTTTTATTTTGTAATTTTGACCCTCATAAGATATAAAAGTGTTGTGTGTATGGATGTAAATGATACTATAAAACAGAAGATCGAGGGCGCATTGAAGTCGCTCGAGAAAGCATACCCGACAGGCATAGAAACCGTTCATGTAACAGATCTCTTGGTGCAGGTAGTACCGGAAAACGGAGAAGTGTTGTTTATGAACGACGACGATGACGTGTTGGCACAGTGCACCATTGAAACATGGGCCGGCGAGAAAGATGACGACTACTACAATGCCATCGTCCCCGTATTGCGTAGCTGCCTGGAACAACAAAAAGAGTTCCTGGAGCAACTCTCCATACTCAAGCCCTACTCCATAGTGCTGGTAGACGATGACAAAGAAACCGTCACCGATCTCTATTTGGTGGACGATGACACCGTGATTGTAGGCGATGAACTGCTCAAAGGACTCGATGAGGAGCTCGATGAGTTTATCAACAACCTGTTGAAAGAGTAGGCCGATGATGTATGTTTCGTTCCGAAAAGCAGCGGTGGGAGCATGTCTGCTGCTGATGTCCGTAGGTTGTTTTGCAGCAAACAAGAAGAAAGTAGACACGGTAATTACCCTGCCCGAAGGAGACACCACCATGGTTATCTCCAAGAAGACCGCACTTCAGTTTAGTCGACGAGTGTTTCCATCGGCCGGATACAGCTATATCGTAGTGTATAAGCCCAAAGAATTTACAGCCGAAACCGATACGCAGAAACTAAAAATGGAAGAGAAGGACCTGCCACGCGAGATGCAACGCCGCCCCGGTCCTCCCGGACGTCGCCCCCCAAGACGCATGATGGGAGCCGATGCCGCACAGAAAACCGTGCGACTCTATCCAAAGAAAAAAGGAAGCTACACCTTCACTGTAGTCGTAGCGGAACGTAGAAAAGAAACCACCTACACCTATAGCGTAGACGTAAAATAAAAAAAGCATCACTCGCAATCGTTGAGTGATGCTTTTTTTATGTTTAGAACTTCACGTACAATTGTACATCCATCTTATTGTAGTGCCGGTCCGTTGTAGAGGAATTGTCGTCCACAAAGTTGTAATTGCCCTGCAACTTCACATGCTTAGAGAACTCATAGTTCAGTCCCAAGCCCCAAAGCGTCTTCTGCGAAGCATGCGTCTTTTGGTCGCGGTACACATCCCACTTGGCATACACCTTGAACTTATCCGTCACAGGCGCACCCGCAAGCACATACCAAGCATCCGCCTTGTCACTTCCCGCCGTAGCCTTCAGTTGTTTCGTCTCCGTGTCGTAATCGCTTATCTTGTGACCCTCACTCGCCACATACTCCGCACGGAAAGTCCACTTACTCTCGTACTTGATACCCACACCCCAACGGTTGCGATCCACTTGGATAGCATCCTTAGTGTAAGAACCCGTCCAGCCAAAAACGCCCAACTGCAGCGGTTTGACAGGAGAAACCTGAAGGGTGGCAATCACATCCTTCTTCTTATCCTTATCCGAAAAGTTGATACCCTGACCATTGTACACACCCACCTGATAAAACAGTAAGTTGTGCTTGTCGCGTCCCACCGGGAAAAGATCACCCGAAACAGCAAGACCCAAGTCGCGACCATTCGCAGGCGATTCTCCCACACGGTCGTTCATGCCCGCCAACTTATCCACCAACTGCGAGTAAGCACCGACGCCCACATTCCACGGATGGTAGGGATTTTCGAACGTAAAGCAACGCTTGAACTCACCCACCTTAACACGCGCATACGAATATTTGCGCCACTCCGCAAAAGCATCCACCACGCGCATGCCCTTCTCGGAACCCGCAGCACCGTTCAACTGCACCTGTACCTTGTAATAGAAATCCGGCGAAACCGTACCATCCACCTGCAAACGCAGCAAACGCAAATCAAATCCACCATTGGTAGACTGATTCGACGCATCGTTGTAGTCGTATCTACCGATAATGTATCCCCCCAACTTAGGCATCTCCGGAGTAACGGAAAATGCATACACAGAACTCAATAAAAGAGTAAAAGTAGTAATAATTCTTCTCATTCGTAATCTATAAGACTATTTTGGTGCAAAAGTACTGCTTTTTTTGAAATTTTTACCCACCCGAATGTAAAGTTTCTATTAAAAGCACCTATTTTCCCCATATTTTTTCATAAATTTGCACAGCTATGGCATACAAATACGAGAAACAGCTGGTTGATTTGTTCCTCTCCTCCGGCAAAGAGGAATTGGGGCTCGGCGCTATTGTACATTATATATATAATGAAAATAGCACCCTGTTTGGCTCATCCCTCGAATACGACAAGCTCTATTTCTCTATTCGCGGGTATCTGTTGCGACAGAGTTCCTCCCCGACAGGCCTCTTTGAGAACACCCGTCGCGGACACTTCTCCTTACACAAAAGAGCAGGTCGACTCTGTGTAGAAATACCCGAATTCTGGGATAATTGCACATAAAATGGCACTTTTCTTAAAAAAAAGCGTGAAAGGTTTTGTTGTTTCAGAAAAAAGTCATACCTTTGCATCCGCATTCAGGGGAATGCCTAGAAAAAAGATTTGTTGAACATTATTTGCGGAAATAGCTCAGTTGGTAGAGCACAACC
>CAZUTW010000092.1:0-4432 GCA_964623295.1 uncultured Bacteroidaceae bacterium
ACCAAGGAGTGATGCTATAATATATTAAGGTATTTAGAATGTTAGAACGATTTCTAAAACAAACAAAATTTGTTTCGCAAGAAGATTTTATAAAGAATCTGGAGTTCGTTATTCCGGAGGATTACAATTTTAGTTACGATGTAATGGACGCGTGGGCGGAGGAGGCTCCCAATAAGGAGGCTCTGCTCTGGACCAACGATAAAGGAGAATGTAGACGTTATACATTTGCCGACATAAAGAGGGAAACCGACCGTGTGGCTTCCTACTTCCAGACACTGGGACTGGGTAAGGGCGACATGGTGATGCTTATTCTGAAACGACGCGTGGAGTTCTGGTTCTCCATCTTGGCTTTGCACAAGATTGAGGCGGTAGCCATCCCCGCAACCCACTTGCTTACCAAGGGCGATGTGGAGTATCGTTGCAACCAGGCAAGCATCAAGGCGATTGTGTGTGCGGGAGACGACATCATCCTGAAGCATGTGGGCGATGCTATGCCTGCCTCTCCTACGGTGGAGCACCTCATCAGTGTGGGACCTCACGTACCGGAGGGTTGGGAAGATTATCAGAAAGGTATTCTGGAGGCTCCGCAGTTTGTTCGTCCTGCCGACCATGGTAAGGCTACCGACTACTGCATCATGTACTTCTCCAGTGGTACCACGGGTGAGCCCAAGATGGTGATTCACGATTTCACCTACACCTTGGCACACCTGACCACGGCGGCATATTGGCACAACCTGACGCCCGATTCTCTGCACCTTACCATCGCCGATACGGGATGGGGCAAGGCTGTATGGGGCAAACTGTATGGCCAGTGGATTGTAGGCGCCACGGTCTTTGTGTACGACCACGAGAAGTTCACTCCTGCCGATATTCTACAGAAGATTCAGGACTATCACATCACTTCTCTTTGTGCACCTCCCACCATCTTCCGTTTTATGATTCGCGAGGATATGTCTAAGTACGATTTGAGTCACCTGAAGTATTGTACCACCGCCGGCGAGGCGCTGAATGCATCCGTTTATCAGCGATTCCTGGAGCAGACGGGTATTCGACTGATGGAGGGATTCGGCCAGACAGAGACGACACTTACCCTGGGAACCTTCCCCTGGATGGAGCCGAAACCGGGTAGCATGGGGGTTCCGAACCCGCAGTACGACATCGACCTGCTGGACGCTGATGGCAACTCCGTAAAACCGGGCGAGCACGGCGAAATTGTTATCCGTACAGACAAGGGCAAACCTTACGGATTGTTTGATTGTTACTATCGCAACGAAACACTCACCAAGCAGGTTTGGCACGACGGCGTTTACCACACCGGCGATGTAGCGTACAAGGACGAAGATGGCTACTATTGGTTTGTAGGTCGTACCGACGACGTGATTAAGAGTAGCGGTTACCGCATCGGTCCGTTCGAGGTAGAGAGTGCACTCATGACCCACCCCGCGGTAGTAGAGTGTGCCATCACCGGTGTTCCCGACGAGATTCGCGGACAGATTGTAAAGGCTACGGTGGTAACGGCTCCCGAGTGGAAAGACCGTGAGGGTGAGGAACTGGTAAAGGAGTTGCAAAACCACGTGAAGCAGATTACGGCACCCTACAAGTATCCGCGTGTCATAGAGTTTGTACACGAGCTGCCCAAGACCATCAGCGGAAAGATTCGTCGTGTGGAGATACGCGAACAAGATAATAAGAATGCATAATTAAGGACGAAAGATATGAACGTTTTTCAACATGTTAGCGACCTGGGCGACCTGAACGCGGCGCTCAAGGAGGCGTTTGAGATTAAGAAGGACCGTTACCAATTCCAAGAGTTGGGTAAGAACAAAACGGCGTTGCTGATTTTCTTCAACAACAGTTTGCGTACCCGTTTGAGTACTCAGAAGGCTGCCATGAACCTGGGCATGAACGTCATTGTGCTCGATGTGAACCAAGGAGCATGGAAGTTGGAGACAGAACGTGGTGTCATCATGGATGGCGACAAGAGCGAACACCTGCTGGAGGCTATACCTGTGATGGGTAGCTATTGTGATATAATAGGTGTACGTTCGTTTGCACGCTTCGAGAATCGTGCCGACGACTACGAGGAGAAGATCCTGAACCAATTCATCAAGTACAGCGGCCGACCGGTGTTCTTCATGGAATCGGCTACGGTACACCCTCTGCAGAGTTTCGCCGACCTCATCACCATAGAAGAGTACAAGCGCAACAAGCGTCCGAAGGTGGTTCTCTCCTGGGCTCCGCATCCCAAAGCCCTGCCGCAGGCAGTGCCCAACAGCTTTGCGGAGTGGATGAACGCAGCCGATGTTGACTTTGTGGTAACCCATCCCGAAGGCTATGAACTGGATCCTCAGTTCGTAGGCGATGCACGTGTGGAGTACGACCAGATGAAGGCGTTCGAAGGAGCCGACTTTATCTACGCCAAGAACTGGAGTTGTCCGGGTGTTACCAACCCTGCCGACTACGGAAAGGTACTGAGCAAAGACATGAGTTGGTGCGTAAGTTCCCGTCAGATGGCAGTAACCAACAATGCCTTTTTCATGCACTGTCTGCCGGTACGCCGCAACATGATTGTTACCGACGAGGTGATTGAAGCACCTACCAGTCTGGTAATTCCGGAAGCAGCCAACCGCGAGATTTCGGCCACGGTCGTTCTCAAGCGCATGTTGGAAAGTTTGTAAGAGAAGTATGCCATAACTCAAAGACATGGTGGACGGATGCCCTTTTGCACCCATCTACCATGTCTTTTTCTATAAAAACACACCTTAGATAGCACTTTTTTACATTTTTGTTTGGTGTTGTTAGAATTTTTTCGTTATTTCGCGAACAGATTTAAGAAATGATATCAAAATAAACCTAACTTTAAATGGTATGAAAAAATTCTACTATCTATCAGCACTGGCTGCATTGGCTACGACTTCGGCTTTTGCCCAGTACACCATTCCTGAGGAGAATGCAGCTCTTCAGGGCGAGGATTATCACATGCAACTCTACAAGGCGTACGACTTTGCTACGCCGGCAATCAATGGAGAGGCATTCGACGGAAGCACCATCGCATGGGATGGTGAATCTACCAACGACTTCCGCTACAATTCATACACTTCTGTACGTTGTAGCACCGAAGGTTTGGAAAACTTCTGGTACCAGGCAGCAGCTCCTGTTTGGTACACCGGTAAGGGACTTAGAAATACTGCTTCCGGTCCGCGCGGCTTTGCCATGAGCGGCATGAAAGCCGGACAGATTTTGGTTGTACAGGGTTACACCGGTGGTTATAATACCGCAGCCACTTCTACTTTCTACAATGGATATTGTGTACCTAACGGATATGCTTACTCTAACAAAACAAGCTGGGCTTGGCAATTGGCAGACCCCTTGCAGGTTGAGGATATCTCCGAAGAGGTAAACACCGCTAACGGTATTGTTGAAGGCGAAGATTACGAAGGTTCTCCCTATTTGTACTTGCGCGTGTTGCAAGATGGATGGGTAAGCCTTACTTTGGAGCGTTATGCTACCATCTGCGGTGTTCAGGTTTGGAACGATGCCGAGGCCGAAGAAACCATCACCGACCCGTCTATCAAGATGGCTTCCGTTTACGAGGACAATCGTACTTGGTCTTGGAAACCGGGTGAGTCTTCTCTGGGTAGCTCTGTTACCACTTACTATTCTTTCGGTGAGAACGATCCGATTTACCGCGACGAGGATGGCAAACCTGTATTGACCGATGGTTACTACGGTGAGAACATCCTGGAAGAGGGCGATGAGATTGAGTCTCTCGCAGCAAGCGACGAGGACTTCGGCGAGGGCAACACCTTGAAGGTAAACATCGCATCCGTTTCCGAGTTGGGCAACGCATCCGAGATTGTTACCTACGAGTTCGACATGAACCCGATCCAGTTGAACGCTCCTACCGCATCTCTTAAGGGCATGGACGGAAAGAAGCGTATCTACGAGGTATCTTGGACCAACAACACCCTTTGCGGTGAGGAATACAACCTAACTTATTCTACTCCTTCTTACGAGGGTGACATCACTCTGGGTGAGAACATCGAGGTAGAAGACGCTCCTGTTACCATCAACGTTGAGGTAGACGGTTACATCACCGGTACACTCACCATCGATGAGTTGGATGTACAAGGTTTCGAAATGAAGCGTAAATATGAGTTGGCAGAAGATGCTCAGCACGATTGGGACTTCGAGAACCTGACCACCGAGCAGAACCAGAAGATTGTAGGTCAGTATGTCATCGGTGAAGATCCGGAGACCGAGGAGTCTATCATGCTGGATGCAGGTTGGTACTACGATTCTTCCAGAAAGCGTGCCTTCAGAAACTGCAACGTTGTAACTACCGTTATCGATGCCGAGTTCGATGAGAACGGCAGCATCACCAACTTGGGTAGCGTAGAGATTGACGGCGTTAAGGGTGTTAACCGTGTAT
>CAZUTW010000093.1:0-4305 GCA_964623295.1 uncultured Bacteroidaceae bacterium
TTCTCATATCCGAGTGTGTGTTAGTTATTATATTTTTTATTGTTCTCTTATCTTTTCTGTTTGTTGTAAACATTCTCTACATAGTTTATAAAAGCCTTGTTTACCAGCTTGGTACCGCCGGGGGTTGGGTACTTACCACTAAAGTACCAGTCTCCCGGATGGTTGGGACAAGCCTCGTGCAGTCCCTCCATGGTCTGGAATACAATCTCTATAGGCGTCGTCACGCCTTCGGGACGGAGCATCTCTACCATCTTTCGGGAGATTTCCTTGTAGTCGAAGGGTGCATATATGTCGCGCACATAGTTGATGACCTGCTCTTTAGGCAGGTTCTCCTGTGCCTTACACTTGGTATACACATCGGTGATGACGTGTTCCATCTTACGCTCCTTGAGCAACTCTATACAAGCACGGAAAGCGATGAATTCGTTCATCTTGGCCATGTCGATACCATAATAGTCGGGATAACGAACCTGCGGACAGGAACTTACCAACACAATCTTCTTGGGGTGCAGTCTGTCCAGTATACGTATGATACTCTCCTTCAGCGTAGTGCCGCGAACGATGGAGTCGTCTATCACCACCAAATTGTCCACGTAAGGCACCAAGCTACCATAAGTGATATCGTACACATGCGCCGCCAAATCGTTGCGACTATTACCCTCCGTAATGAAAGTACGAAGCTTTATATCCTTGATGGCCACCTTCTCACTGCGTACCGTCTCCGTAAGAATCTTTACCAATTCCTCGTGTGTGGGTACATGGTCCAGCGCCTCTATTTTCTTTACTTTCTGTTCATTGACATACTCCTTAAATCCCTGAAGCATGCCGTAGAATGCTACCTCGGCCGTATTGGGAATGAAGGAGAACACCGTGTGCTCCATATCGTTGCCTACCGCCTCCAAGATAGGTTGTACCAAAGAGTGGCCCAACTTCTTACGTTCCTTGTAGATATCGCGGTCGCTACCACGGCTAAAGTAGATTCGTTCGAAGGAACAAGGTTTCGGATTGCGCGGTTCTATAATCTGCGACAGCGACATCTCTCCACGAGAGTTTACCACCACAGCTTGTCCCGGCAACAATTCGTGGATATCCTCCACCTCCAGGTCGAAGGCCGTTTGGATAACCGGACGCTCCGATGCCAATACCAACACCTCATCGTCCTTGTAGTAGAACGCCGGACGTATGCCCCACGGATCGCGCATGGAGAACATCTCTCCACTACCCGTCATACCGCAAATCACATAACCTCCATCCCACAGATGACTTGAAGTTTTAAGTACGTTGCGAACATCTATGTTGCTATCAATGAAGTCCGTAATATCCTTTCCCTGAAGTCCTTGTTCAATAGCCTCCTTGTACAAACGCTCACTCTCTCGATCCAATCGGTGCCCCACCTGTTCCAGCATGATGTACGTATCCGAGTAGATACGCGGATGCTGTCCCTTGGCCGTGATATCGTCGAAGATCTCATCCACATTCGTCATGTTGAAGTTACCGCAGATGCAAAGATTTTTCGCTCTCCAATTGTTTCTACGCATAAACGGATGTACATAAGAAAGACCACTCTTACCGGTAGTAGAATACCGCAAGTGGCCCATATAAATCTCTCCGGCAAAGGGAATATTACGTTGTGCGAACTGAGCATCACTCAGTTCCTCCGTCGTGTAGTGTTTGAACGCATTTTGCACATTGGCAAAAATCTCGGTGATAGCACCGGACCCCAATGCACGTTCACGGAACATGTACTCCTCTCCCGGTTCAGCATCCATTTTTACGCAAGCAAGTCCGGCACCCTCCTGCCCGCGGTTGTGTTGTTTCTCCATGAGGAGATACAACTTATTCAACCCGTACATCCAGGTACCATACTTCTGCCGGTAGTAGTCAAGCGGTTTGAGCAGTCGCACCATGGCTACACCACATTCATGCTTTAGTTGTTCCATTCTTGTTGTTTCTTATGTTGTTATACCTTATATAATATGTTATCCACAATCCTTTCACCCTCTCTACTCCACCGTAACGGACTTTGCCAAGTTACGCGGTTGATCCACATCTTTGCCCTTGCAAACCGCCACATGGTAGGCCATGAGCTGCAACGGGATGGTTGCCAACAGCGGTTCCAAACAGTCTATGGTCTCCGGCAATTCTATGTAAGCATCGGCAATCTTGCTTATCGTGGTGTCTCCCTTGGTCACCACAGCTATTACCACACCCTTACGAGCCTTTATTTCCTGAATATTGCTCAACACCTTCTCGTACATCTCGTTGTGTGTAGCAATAACCACCACCGGCATCTCCTGGTCTATCAAAGCGATAGGACCATGCTTCATCTCAGCGGCAGGATATCCTTCGGCGTGTATGTAAGAGATTTCCTTCAACTTCAGTGCACCCTCCAGAGCCACCGGATAGCAGTATCCACGACCCAAATAGAGGAAGTTGTGCGCATAGGTAAACACCTTACTTAAGTCGGCAATCTTATCGTTTTGCTCCAACACCTCCTTCATCTTCTGAGGAATCAAGGTAAGTTCCTTCACCACAGACAGATAAGACTGTTCATCGAGCGAACCTTTCTCCTTTGCCAATGCAAGTGCCAACATGGTAAGCACAGTAACCTGTCCGGTAAAAGCTTTGGTAGATGCCACACCAATCTCCGGTCCTACATGAATATAGGAACCCGTGTGCGTAGCGCGTGGGATGCTGGAACCGATAGCATTACAAATACCATAGATGAAGGCACCGCTCTTACGAGCCAACTCTACGGCAGCCAACGTATCGGCCGTTTCGCCACTCTGCGAAATAGCAATCACCACATCCTTGTCCGTGATGACCGGGTTACGATAACGAAACTCCGATGCATACTCTACTTCTACCGGGATGCGGCACAAGCTCTCGATAAGTTGCTTACCAATCAAGCCTGCATGCCAACTGGTACCGCAAGCAACTATGATAACGCGATTTGCAGAGAGCAAATATTTCTTATAATCAATTACGGCAGAAAGCGTTACATTGGTACCCTCCACGTTCACGCGGCCGCGCATACAGTCGGTCAAGCAATCAGGCTGTTCAAAGATCTCCTTCAACATAAAGTGAGCATAACCGCCCTTCTCCAGCTGACCCAAATTGAGATCTACCGTTTTAACCTCTGCCTTCATTGTCTCGTTGTTCAAGTCCACAATCTTAAGCGGTTCTCCTCTACGGATGACGGCAATTTCCTCATCCTTCAGGTAAACCACCTGGTCGGTGTACTCCACAATAGGCGAAGCATCGGAACCCAAGAAGAACTCATCCTCACCTATACCCACCACCAACGGACTACTCTTACGAGCAGCAACTATCTGGTCGGGATCATTTTTATCGAGCACAGCGATAGCATATGCACCAATCACCTCCTGCAGAGCCAGCTCCACAGCGGCAACCAAGCTACATTTTTCCGAAGTACGCACATATTCAATAAGCTGTACCAACACCTCGGTATCCGTATCGGAACGGAATGCTATACCTTTATCTTGCAGACGCTTTTTCAGGACGGCATAATTTTCGATGATACCATTATGAATAAGAGCCAGATTTTTAGTCGAAGAATAATGAGGGTGTGCATTTTCGGCACTTGGTTCACCATGAGTAGCCCAACGCGTGTGAGCGATACCCACGGTACCCGTAATATCTTTTTCTTCCACATAATGTTCAAGGTTAGAAACTTTTCCCTTTGTTTTATAGACGCTAAGCGCACCGGAAGCATTAATCAATGCAACGCCGGCACTATCATATCCTCTGTATTCCAGTCTTTTAAGTCCTTTAATCAGAACCGGATACGCGTCTCTTTTACCTATATATCCTACTATTCCACACATATATTCTTAGTAATTTTCTGCAAAGATATAATTATTTGGGAACATAAAAAAGACGTTTGATGAAAAAATGAGAAATATTATGAATAAAAAGCAGGTTTGTTGTTTTTTCACAATTTTTGATTATGAGCGTACACAGAGTAGTACAAGAGCCTCAACGCATAGATGCAATGGCCGGGGCAATCACATCTATGCGTCCTTGCTTTCACCTAAGATTGTATACTCCGTAAAAGAAGACGAGCGACACCACCTTCGAAGGTACGTTGCTGTATCGTCCCACAAGCGAACCGGCGCGATTGTACACGCCATTGTCGCGGATGGTTCCCATGTAAGAACCGGAGCTATCGTAAAAACGACCATCCCTTACGCTGCCCAGATAGGAACCGGACCTGTCGTAAAAACGACCGCTACTCTCGTATCCCAAGTAGGAACCGGCACGATTGTAGAAGCGAGAGGATTC
>CAZUTW010000094.1:0-4200 GCA_964623295.1 uncultured Bacteroidaceae bacterium
GCATCGCAACTGATGTCCATAGCCTGCAACTCCTCCATGCGGTCGGTAGCTTCGGGATCGTTGATAAAGTCGAGAGCATCCAGCTGCTTCTTAATCAACTCCTTCACCTCCAACAAACCGCGGCGATACATTTTGCCGTCCATAGCGGTATGTCCGGCAGCACGTTGTTCCATAAACTCCGTAAAGACGCCCGCCTCGTACGCCTTCTTCCACTCGGGAGATACATGGTTAAAGATGCGTTCGCGCTGCGTACGTCCCTGCCAATAGGGAATCACCTCGCGCTCGTATGTCTTAATATCCTCCTCGGAGATGAAGTAAGGTTGCAACTCACGTTCGTTGAGCACATGCAAGTCCTCTACGGAGTGGCACGTAAGTTCCGGGAAGGTAGGAACCGCCTTTGGTTTCGGACCACGCTCACCCACGATGAGTTCGTCCTTACCTATATAGATGGTTTTCTTTTTACATATTTCATAGAAATTGCGTGCACGGAGCACCGGCAAGGAGTATTTTCCATAGTTCTCCTTGTAAAACTCTGTTTCTATAAGCGCACGCTCAATGGTAAGAGTAGGCTGAGTCTCCATGGACTCCTCGCGCAAACGACGGATACGGTCGTTCATGCCCCCCTCGTTCTCGGGGTACTTCAAGGCATAATTAGCTACCGCTGTGCTTTTCTTAGCGGTGGAATCGTTCTTCTCCATAACGTATATTTTTTATTTGATTGTTTTGTTGTGAATTTCAAACCGCCCTCTCGATAGGGCGCATCGTCTACAGGCGCTTTGCAAGAGAGAAAGCGTCCATCAATTGTCCCTGTTGTCGGTAATATATCAGACAATTGAAAAGTCGTCTATAATTTTCCGTTTGCACCGAAAATATCTATCTGTTTGAAATCGGGTGCAAACGTAATGAAAATATTCGAATTATACAAATTTTCCTTGCACTTTATCATATTTTTTATTTACCTTTGCACCCAACAAATCTATACTAAAAAAGAATGATAACACATCTATCTATGAAGAAAGAAACCTTAAACATGGTTTGGATTACCACCATGTTGGCAAGCGGATTCCTCTCGGCGCAGGCCGAAGCAATCCAAGACAATGGAGAATATCTTCTCTATAACACCTACTATGCCAGGGTTCTGGGCGGAAACGAGGCCAACGATGGCCCGGCGCTCTCTACCTTCCTTACCAACGATTCGCTCAACTACGTATTCGTAGCGGAACCCTCCACCCTTACCGAGGGCTACTACCGCCTGCGCCACAAGCAAACGGGCAAGTACCTGCAGGCGAGCAACGCTACCGGCAACACCTGGAGCATCTGGTTTGCCGGGAGTCTGAACGCTACGTATAACTCATTCGATTGGAAACTCACCGAGGGAATAGAGGGGAGCATCGTCTCCAATCGCGGCGAAAAGAACAACGGAAGCAACAAGTGTTACGTAGGAGCCGACACCGGAAAGGAGAGTCAAACGTACATCAATGTATATTACGATAAAGCCGGTGGTGAAACCTCTACCTGGCAGATTGTTCCGGCATCACAGGGATTGAACGCCGGCCGACTCAACCTCTACGTCGATGCCCTGCAAGAGAGCATTCAGCGCGGAGAGGATGTATACTCCAATACCGCCTATGGCAGCGAGGACGATAAGTACGACCTGGCCGTAGCGCTCTACAACGCCCGTTCGGCCGTAGAGATGGCCAACTTGGAACAAACCGACTCCATGCTCTGTGCCCGCGACGCTCTCGATGCAGCCATCACCAATGCCATGGAGGGGAAATACAAAATATGGATTTCCGGTAGCAGCTTTGCCATGGGGGAGACTTACTCCATCGCCATACAGCAGTTGTTGGTTCAGGAGGGGGAAAGCACCTACGTCGATTTCATTGTCCGCAACAAATCGGGCAAGGGTGCCGTTATCCGCATGAGCCGCCAAAAGATGATTATCGGCGACACGGAGCTGGTGCTCAAGAACGATGGCAATGCACACAACTATCAATGGAACTTTACGGCAAACCAAGTGGAGGTATTGGAAGACGATGCTCCGCTGGGTACAGCCACCGTGCAGACGGTACCCGTATATACCTCGGCCGGAAAATCGGCGGAGTGGAGCGTCATGGGCTCCGATGCTCTGTTGAGCTACTGCCCGGAGATTATCACCTCCGACACGGAGCGTACGGCTCTCATGGCGGTAAACCTACCTTCTACCTTGCAGGTTGGAGCCAATACCGATTACCACATCGCCGGCACTACGCCGTTGACCGACTCCAACATCAACCTGACCGACGATTCCGCATGGTTGATTGTAGACAATGTGCGTCCGTCCGACTTCATCTCCAAGTATCTTTCCAACGTCACCATCAAGGGTAGAACCGCCAAGAACGGTACCAACTGCCGTGTGGGCATCTACCTGCAGGGCTGCGTGGTGATACCTCACGCCATCACCTACAAACCTTTTGTAGGCTACAGCGAACCGGGCTTGGAGGGCGATACCTATACATTCCGCACCGGCAAGGCGGATATGACCGCTGCCGCCAACAACATACGTGGCTTTGTGCTGAAACGTGGCTACATGGCATGCCTGGCCACCAAGGAAGATGGTTCCGGCTATAGCCGTGTGTACGTGGCCGATCACGAGGATAAGGTGATAGAGGAACTGCCGGACCTGTTGGACAAGCGTGTTTCCTTTATATATGTACGCCCGTGGAACTATGTGAGCAAGAAGGGATGGTGCAACACCTCCTCTCAGTCGTCTCTCAACACCGAGGCAAAACTGGTAGGGGCTACGTGGTTCTATACTTGGAGTGCCGACAAGAGCACACAGACAGATATGGAATATGTGCCCATGAAGGCGCATCTCTACTGGCCTTCTACCTCTGCGCTGAACCAACTCAACTCCACCGCACTCCTCACGTTCAACGAACCGGAGCACAGCGAACAGCACACCAGCAGCACCTGTTCCTGCGGGGGCACCATCAGCGAGTGGACGGCCTGTACCAAGATGCCCGACTATCTGTCCTCCGGCATGCGTATCGGTTCTCCTTCGCCTACGGATGCTTCGTGGTTGAAGACCTTCATCGGTCACTGCAACGATATGGCATACCGCTGCGACTTTGTGGCATTCCACGCTTATTGGGGCACCAACGAGGCTTCGAACGCCGATTCCTGGAAGTCTCAACTGCAAGCCATCTACAACAACACCAAGCGCCCCATCTGGCTTACGGAGTGGAACAACGGTGCCAGCTGGACCACCGAGTCCTGGCCGAGCAGCTACGGCGACAAGCTTACGCAACAATACAATAAGATTAAGGAGATTCTCAACGTACTGGACAACCTGGATTGTGTAGAGCGCTACGCCATCTATAACTGGGACTCCTACTACCGCGCCATGATTACGTGGGACAGCGATAAGAGCAGTTGGTGGGTTACGCCTGCCGGACAGGTGTACCGCGACGATCATCCTACCTTTGCGTATAAGGAGAGTGTACAGTTTGTACCTACCGGATGGTTCCCTTCTTGGAAGACAACGCAGACCTTTGCTGCAGAATTCGATAGTGCCAACGATGCTTTCGTGGCTACGGTCGAGGATACCAACACCGATTTCACCGGCACACTGGTTTACCAATACAAGGATGAGGAGGGCAATTGGTGCGACCTCATCGAGGAAACCGATCGTTCCGACTACGATACCTCTTCGCGCACCCACACTTTCCCGCTCTCGGAGATAGAGAACCTCTCGGAGATAACTCAAGGTAAGAGCACCCTCACCATGCGTGCTTCGTTCACCTCGCTCAACGGCAAGAACAATGTGTCCCCCGAAATCACGGTAACACTGCCCAAGGCACTCTCGCCCTACGATGTCAATGCCGATGGCGAAGTAGACGTAACCGATATCACCTGCGTGGCTGCCATGATACTCTACGGCGATACCACCACAAGAGGCGATGTCAATGGTGACGGCGTGATTAGCGTAGCCGATATCACAGCCATAGCGGAACAACTTCTCCGCCCGGAGAACTCCATCAAGATATCGAACAAGGAAGCCGATGGAGAAAAAGGAGGCGAAGCTGCTGCCCGTCGTTAAAAGAATTTTTTTATTTTTCATGTTTGCCCCGGTATTGGCGTCGTTGATGACGCTATATCGGGGTCTTTCTTTGATACAAAAAAAGTTTCCTTCAGGATATTACTCCGTGAAGGAAACTT
>CAZUTW010000095.1:0-3997 GCA_964623295.1 uncultured Bacteroidaceae bacterium
CTACGGCATCCGCTCAGTTCTTGGTAGACGATAAGAGCTACTACTATTACAACCAATATCACAACGATACCGACTGGTCCGACCAGGTATATCAGGATGCCTTCGTATCTCACTACGGCATCAATGTACAGGGTGGTGATGAGGTTGCCAACTACAACCTCTCCGTGGGCTATGCTCAGGCAGATGCAACCTTGAAGCAGAACAGTTACGACCGCTTCAACCTGCGTTTGAACTCCGACATCAGCCTTATCGGTAACCTCTCCATGCGTTTCGACGCATCCTACAGTGATGTAAACCGCGATATGCGCGACGACGGTGTGATAGCTTCCTTCGATAATGCTACGCCGACCGCCCCGGGCTTCTTGAGTTCTATCAAGTCTCCGTTCTTGAGTCCGTATGCTTACACTACCAGTGGTACGGTATCCAACTTCTTGGCAGATGCCGACAACTATCTGTCTTCTCTGCTGAGCAGCAGCGAGAACGTTTCTCTTGCCAACCCCGCCAGCATCTTGTACTACGGTGAGGCAAAGAACAAGAACGATTTCTCCAACCGTTTGATCAACTTGGCCATTACACCGAAGTATCAGTTCAACAAGCACCTCTATGCCAGCGAACACTTCAGCTTCGGTTTGACCAACACCTCCGAGCAGTACTACCTGCCGTACACAGGTGTTCCTACGGTAACCACCGAGACCTTGGGTGATATCCGCAGTAAAACCATGGCACTGGCTGCACGCCAGAACAGCTTCTACAGCGACACCAAGGTAGACTGGAACAATAAGTACGATGCACACAATATCCACGTATTCGGTGGTTTCCGCTACATCAGCAATACCTATAAGCTGACCGATATGCAGGGTTACAACAACACCAACGATAAGACTCCTAACATGAGTACCGCTCTTGCACAGAAGTCTCTCGACGGTGCCGACGACTCCTACAAGTCTATCACTTGGTATGCACAAGCCAACTACAACTTCGCCGAGAAGTACTACGTAGACTTCGGTCTCAGCATGGATGCCAACAGCCGTTACGGTAAGGACGGTGGCGACTTCCGTATGGGTGGCGTCGCTTGGGGTCTCTTCCCCTCCTTGCAGGCAGCTTGGGTAATGAGCAACGAGAAGTGGTTCAACCTGCCTAAGACAGTAGACTACTTGAAGATCAACGCCGGCTTCGACGTTACCGGTAACGACGGTATCGACAATACAGCCAGCAAGACCTATTGGACATCTCACGGTATGATCATCGCCAACGGTATCATCAATGCCACCGGTTTGGCACTGGAGAACATTGGTAACAATGAGTTCCAGTGGGAGACTACCAAGCGTTTCACCGCAGGTGTTCAGGCAGGTTTGTTCAACAACCGTTTGAGCTTCCAGGCCAACTTCTTCAAGAGTTGGACCAGCAACTTGGTTACCTTGAAGACCCTCTCTTACCTGTCCGGTATCCGCCAGACTTGGAGCAACGACGGTAAGTTGGAGAACACCGGTTTCGATGTTCGCTTCGATGCCAAGATTATCAATACCAAGGATTGGAAGTGGAACGTAGGCGCTAGCCTTGCTCATTATAAGAATGAGGTAACCGCACTGCCCAACGACAATACCGCCTTCAACACAACTCTCTACGGTGGTACCGTTCGTACCCAGGTAGGTTCTCCTGTAGGTATCTTCTACGGATATCAAACCAACGGTGTGTATGCTACCTCCGAGGCAGCTGCTGCCGACGGTCTATACATTATAGACTCCGAGACCAGCCAGAAGAGTTACTTCGCAGCCGGTGACGTTCGTTTCGTAGACCAGAACGGCGACCACGTAATTGATGAGAACGATATGGTACAGATAGGCGACCCCAACCCGGACGCTTACGGTAACATCTTTACCAGCGCAAGTTGGAAGAGACTTACCCTTGACGTTGTGTTCAACTACTCTATCGGTAACGATATCTACAACTACAACCGTAGCGTATTGGAAGGCGGAAGCCGCTTCTTCAACCAGTCTACCGCCCTGGAGAGACGTTGGGTTTCCGAGGGACAGGTAACCGATATTCCACGCATCACCTACGGCGACCCCATGGGTAACAGCCGCTTCAGCGATCGCTGGATAGAGGATGGTAGCTACCTGCGCCTCAAGAGTGTAACTTTGAGCTATACGCAGCCTGTAAACTGGCTCTTCTTGCAGGGCTTCACGGTATGGGCACAGGCCAACAACCTGTTCACCATCACCAAGTACCTGGGTAGCGACCCCGAGGTTTCCTTGTCCGGCAATGTGCTGACGCAGGGTATCGACCGCGGTCTCTTGACGCAGGGACGCAGCTTCGTTTTGGGTATAAAGCTTAACTTGTAAAATGAGTAAAACGAATTTACGAATGAAATCGAAATCAATCATATTGGGTGGCTTGCTCTGCTTGGGAATGGGAGCGGTCACATCATGTTCCGATGCGCTGGATACGACTTCCGAGTTGGTGGAGTATAACCCTACGTTTACTACTCCTGCCGACTCTGTCTATGCGGTTCTCGGTATTGTGAATAAGATACAGCAGGTAGCGGATCGCAAGGTGCTTATCGGTGAGATGCTGGGCGATATGTTCGTGCCGTCCGAGCGTACCAGTCAGGATTTGACGGCACTGGCCAACTTCGAGGCGGACAGCGACAATGAGTACAATCAGCCTGCGGACTACTATGCTATCATCAACAACTGTAACTATTACCTCTCTGCCGTAGACTCTACGGTGCTCGACCAGCAGAAGATGCCGCTCTTCCGTAAGGAGATTGTGGCGGTGAAGAGTTTCCGCGCATGGGCTTACATGCAGTTGATGGATATCTATGGTACTCCGGACAACGGTATTCCGTTCTATACGGAGCCTATCCTGAAGGAGACCGATGCCGATGTAAACAAGTATCCTAAGTACACCAAGGACGAGCTTTGCACCTTCCTTATCAACGACCTCACCGGTTACGAGGATTCCGAGTTGCCGAACTACAACTTCACCGTGAGCGGTTATAGCTTCTATCGCTTCTTCCTCCCGGTACGTGTTCTGTTGGCCGACTTGTATCTCTCTCGTGGTAGAGACGAGAGTGACTACACCAACGCGGCACTGCTTTATCGCAAGTTCTTGTTGAACTCCTATACAAGTGTATCTACACCCCGTGCCACCTATCCGAACAGTACCAACGACTGTGCGCAGTGGGACAGTAGAGATTGGAGAGGAACCACCTCCTATATTTATTCGGGATTGTATTCTTCTTATGCGTACATCCCTATGGATTCCATTACGGTGGCGAGTGGTGTTTCCAGCGACTTGACGAACGTGTTCAACTCTACCTTGGATAACCTTTATTACCCCAAGGTTGTAGTGTCTACCGCTTGTCGCAACCTCTTTGCACAGCAGAACTACTGCTATGCTTACCGCAGAACTACTTCCGACGTTACGACCAACATAGAATATGCGCCAAAGACGTTTGCGGATGAGGGAAACCGTTACAAGGCAGGTGACTTACGTTTCTATATGATGTACACCAACCGTTCCAACCCCATGTACTCCACAGGTTCCAAGTATTCACAGACCTCTACCAGCATCAGTTGGATTACCTATCAGCTCTCTATGGGTACCAACCGTGTGATTGCTTACGGTAACTTTAAGTATCTGTGGCTGAAGATGGCGGAGGCTATCAACCGTATGGGTTGTCCGCAGACGGCATTTGCTGTACTTAAGTATGGTCTTTACGATGAACTGTTCACCGATTCTACGAAGATTTCCAGAGCGGAGCGTAGCAAGTTGGTTAGTATGTCCGACTCTCTGTTGACTCAGTGGGAGACGAACTTCAAGCCGGAGGAGGATTATAGTGCTTCTCGCGGTACTTCCGACTATCCGCGCTCCGTATCCGGTATCCTGGGTATGCACAGTTTGGGTTGTGGTAATGCCGACTTGGATTCAACCTACGTTATCGGTTCCAACTACAGCGAGGCTGCCGAGGACTGGGTGTACAGTCCATGCCTCA
>CAZUTW010000096.1:0-3970 GCA_964623295.1 uncultured Bacteroidaceae bacterium
ATGAACCCATCTTCTTGACCTTTTATGAGTCAACTTTTTCCAGGGTAAGACATATTGATTGATGAAGGACGATTTTTGTAAAGAATTAAAAATACTTCAAACAAGAAACAAGAAAATTTACACATTATTATACGCGCACCCCCGTGGAAAACAAAGCAGGGGGTGTGGGGCGGATTTTGGAATTCACATATGTTAGTTTGCTTGTAGTTTAGTCTTCCCTTCTTTCAAGGTGTAAAGACATGGCCTGCTTCCTAAAGAAAAGTGCGCTTGATTTCAAAGAAAAGTGCGCGCAGAAAATTTCAAAACTGCGCGCAGAAAAAAATAAAACTGCGCGCAGAAATTTTTGAAAGTGCGCGCAGTTTTTATGGGCCGAAGAATGCATGCTGACGGTGTGCTTAGCAACCGATCTAAGGAATTCGTGCACCGAAAAAATCTTTCCTATTATCGATTTTTTGGCGCTTATGCCCTAAAAGTCAAATTATTTTTATACCTTTGCACATTGTTATGGATTGGTTTGATCAAATACGAACGTTGGATTATATCCTGAACGGGCTGATTGTGGGCGTTATGGTTTCTGCTCCAATGGGTCCGGTGGGAATATTGTGTATTCAGCGAACACTAAAGAAAGGACGAATGTTCGGCTTCGTAACAGGATTGGGAGCCGCACTCAGCGATATGATATACGCTCTCATAACCGGTGCCGGTATGAGCGTGGTGATGAATTGGATAGAAGATGTGAGGACCATGTTTATCCTAAAGTGTGTGGGTAGCGTGCTGCTTCTTATCTTTGGCATCTATTGTTTCCGTTCCAAACCCGATACGGAGACAAAACGTGCAACGGGCAATAAGGGAACACTGCTCCACAATTTCGTGACGGGATTCTTGTTGACCTTTTCCAATGTCCTCATCATCTTCCTCTTTATCGCGTTGTTTGCGCGTTTCCCTATACAGATACCCGATCATCCGGAACAGCAATTCCTGGGATATATGTTCGTATGGATCGGTGCCGTCATCTGGTGGTTCTTGCTCACCTTCGTGATAGATAAGTTGCGTGAGAAGTTTGAGATGCGAGGCGTTAAGATACTAAACCGCACCATAGGTGCTGTAGTGATAGTGGCTTCATTGATGTCCATTTTCGGTATGCTCACCGGACGTGAACTGAACTTGATACACTGATATTAGGAGGAGATTATGTATATAGCACAACAACTGAAAGAGAAGAATATTGCCGAATACCTGCTCTATATGTGGCAGGTAGAGGATATAATAAGAGCCTATGGCGGTGATATAGATCGCTTGCGTAGCGAGTATCTCACACGTTTTAAGGTAGACGATGCACAGCGTTCCGAACTCGAACAGTGGTATGCCAACCTGGCCGAGATGATGCGCAGCGAACAAGTGTTGGAAAAGGGGCATTTGCAAATAAACAAGAACACCATGGCATGGCTGGAAGACCTGCATGCACGCTTGTTGCACTCCCCGAAATACCCCTATTATAGTATGGCTTACTACAAAGCATTGCCTTTCATTGTAGAGCTTCGCAGCAAAGGGGAACACACGGAATTGAGCGAGATAGAAAACTGTTTCGATGCCCTCTACGGAGTGATGATGCTTCGTCTCAAGGGAACCGCCGTAAGCGAAAAGACAGAAGAGGCCATGGGGCACATACGCAGGTTTATAGGTATGTTGGCCGATTATTACCCCAAGGATAAAAAAGGTGAATTGGAATTTTAAAAGACGCAGAAATATGACGTATATAAACAATGTATTGGTAACAGGTTGCAGGGGACAATTGGGACGCTCCCTGGCAGACATAGCAAAAGATTATTCCGATTTTACGTTCTTCTTTACCGACAGGGAGGAACTGGATATTACCGATGCCGAAGCAGTGGAAGCTTACGTGTTGGAGCACGAGATAGATGTCGTTATTAACTGTGCTGCCTACACAGCCGTAGACAAAGCGGAATCCGAACCGGAACTTTGTGAGTTGATCAACCACTATGCGGCCGGTTATTTGGCCGAGGCCGTACAGTTGCGCGAAGGAATCATGGTACAGATATCTACCGATTACGTGTTCGACGGTAACAGCAACATACCCTATACCGAAGACATGCCCACCAATCCGCTAAGCGTGTATGGACGTACCAAGTTGGCCGGAGAGAAAGCCGTTCAGGCAGCCTGCGAGAACAGTTTGATTATACGTACCTCCTGGCTTTACAGTCCCTACGGCAATAATTTCGTAAAGACCATGTGGCGCAAGGGCAGGAGAAATCAGAAGAATATAGGAGTGATTTACGACCAGATAGGATCACCGACCTATGCAGGCGATTTGGCGGAGGCTATTCTGGATATCTTGTATCAAGAGGTTATCCCCGGAATTTACAATTATTCCAATGAAGGAACCGCCTCCTGGTACGACCTTACCATGGCCATCTTCCGCAATCTGAGCAGCGAATCCTACGACTACACCCGTCCGCTGCTCACCTCGCAGTACCCCACAGCCGCACCACGTCCGCACTATTCCGTACTCGACAAGACAAAGATAAAGAAGACCTATGGCTTGAAGATAAACTATTGGGACGACCCACTCTTCGACCACTTGGGCTTTTTTGAGTATCACGAAGAAGAAGAAACAAAAAAAGGAAAAGAGAAAAAATGAACGAAATAGAAAGAAGACGAACTTTTGCTATCATTTCGCACCCGGATGCCGGTAAGACGACCCTGACCGAGAAACTGTTGCTCTTCGGAGGACAGATACAGGTGGCAGGTGCCGTAAAGAACAATAAGATAAAGAAGACCGCCACAAGCGACTGGATGGAAATAGAGAAGCAACGTGGTATCTCCGTAACGACTTCTGTTATGGAGTTCGACTACGACGGCTACAAGGTGAACATACTGGATACTCCCGGTCACCAGGACTTTGCGGAGGATACCTTCCGTACCCTTACGGCAGTAGATAGCGCCATCATTGTGATTGACGGTGCCAAGGGTGTGGAGACACAGACGCGTAAACTCATGACGGTGTGCCGCATGCGTAAAACACCGGTGATTGTGTTTATCAATAAGATGGACCGAGAGGGACAGGACCCGTTCGACCTCTTGGACGAGATAGAGAACGAATTGCAGATACATGTACGTCCACTGAGTTGGCCTATCAACCAAGGAGTGAAGTTCAAGGGCGTATACAATATATATGAGAACAACCTGAACCTCTACCAACCCGACAAACAGAAGGTGACGGAGAAGGTACAGGTGGATATACACAGCAGCGAGTTGGACGACAACGTAGGCAGCGACGATGCCGAGCGTCTGCGTGCCGATTTGGAGTTGATCGAAGGTGTCTATCCCGAGTTCGATGTCAACACCTATCTGGCAGGCGAGGTGGCACCGGTGTTCTTCGGTTCCGCACTGAATAATTTCGGTGTGCAGGAACTGTTGGACTGCTTTGTACGCATAGCCCCACAACCCCGTCCCACCCAGGCCGAAGAGCGTAAGGTGGAGCCGGAGGAGCCCAAGTTTACCGGATTCATCTTTAAGATAACCGCCAACATAGACCCGAACCACCGCTCTTGTATCGCCTTCTGTAAGGTGTGTAGCGGTAAGTTTGTGCGCAATGCTCCCTACCTGCATGTACGTCAGGGCAAGACGGTACGTTTCTCCTCGCCCACACAGTTCATGGCACAGAAGAAGAGCACCATCGATGAGGCCTATCCGGGCGATATCGTAGGTCTGCCAGACAATGGTATCTTTAAGATAGGAGACACCCTAACCGAGGGAGAGAACCTGCACTTTAAGGGATTGCCCAGTTTCTCACCCGAGATGTTCAAGTACATTGAGAACGCCGACCCGATGCGCTCCAAGCAGTTGGCCAAGGGTATTGATCAACTTATGGACGAAGGTGTGGCACAGCTGTTCGTGAACCAGTTCAACGGTCGCAAGATTATCGGAACCGTAGGTCAGTTGCAGTTCG
>CAZUTW010000097.1:0-3862 GCA_964623295.1 uncultured Bacteroidaceae bacterium
CAACCAGTTGGACGATGAAAAGTGCGACTACGATGCCGTGCTGGAGCAGTTGCAGGCTATCTACGGTTCCAAGGTGGTGCCGGTACAGTATCCGTTGCAGACGGGTCCGGGCTTCAACGCCCTCATCGATGTGCTGCTTATGAAGAAGTACTCTTGGGGTCCCGATGGAGGTGAACCTACCATAGAGGATGTTCCTGCCGACCAACTGGAACGTGCACAGGCCATGCACAAGACTCTTGTTGAGGCTGCCGCCGAGCACGATGAGACACTCATGGAAAAATTCTTCGAGAGCGAAACCCTCACCGAGGATGAGATGCGCGAAGGTATACGCAAGGGATTGGCATCGCGCGGCATGTTCCCGCTCTTCTGCGTTTGTGCAGGTAAGGATATGGGCGTGCGCCGCCTGATGGAGTTCCTCGGCAACGTGGTGCCGTTTGTAGACGAGATGCCCCCCGTACACAATACTCGTGGCGAGGAGGTGGTGCCCAAGACCGATGCTCCTACCTCCCTCTATGTGTTCAAAACCGCTATGGAACCGCACATAGGCGAGGTGCAGTACTTTAAGGTAATGAGCGGTAAGGTACACGAGGGCGACGACCTCTCCAATGCCGACCGTGGTAGTAAGGAACGTATGGCACAGCTCTTTGTGTGTGCCGGAAGCAACCGCGAGAAGGTGGAAGAGCTGCAGGCAGGCGATATAGGTTGTACCGTGAAACTGAAAGACGTAAAGACGGGTAACACGTTGAACGACAAGAATGCACAGAATCGTTTCAACTTTATAAAGTACCCCAACGCCAAATATACTCGTGCCGTGAAGGCTGCCAACGAGGCCGAGACCGAGAAGATGATGGCTGCGCTCAACAAGATGCGCGAAGAGGACCCCACATGGGTGGTAGAACAGAGCAAGGAGTTGCGCCAGATACTGGTACACGGACAGGGTGAGTTCCACCTGCGCACGTTGAAGTGGCGTATGGAGAACAACGAGAAAATCAATATAGTATACAGCGAACCCAAGGTGCCCTATCGTGAAACCATCACCAAGGCCGCACGTGCCGACTATCGCCACAAGAAACAGAGCGGTGGTGCCGGTCAGTTCGGCGAGGTACACCTCATTGTGGAACCCTACTACGAGGGCATGCCGGCTCCCGATACCTATCGTTTCAACGGACAGGAGTTCAAGATGAACGTGAAGGGACAGGAAGTGGTAGACCTGGAGTGGGGCGGTAAGCTCGTCTTTGTGAACTGCGTTGTGGGCGGTGCCATCGATGCCCGTTTCATGCCCGCCATCCTCAAGGGTGTTATGGCACGTATGGAGCAAGGTCCGTTGACCGGAAGTTATGCCCGCGATGTGCGCGTGATTGTTTACGACGGTAAGATGCACCCCGTAGACTCCAACGAGTTGAGCTTCATGTTGGCAGGTCGCCAGGCTTTTGCCGCAGCCTTCAAGGAGGCAGGACCGAAGATTCTGGAGCCTATCTACGATGTAGAGGTGTTCGTACCAAGCGACAAGATGGGCGACGTAATGAGCGACCTGCAAGGCCGCCGCGGTATGATTCTGGGCATGAGCAGCGAGAACGGCTATGAGAAACTTGTGGCCAAAGTGCCGCAGAAGGAGATGAGCAACTACAGCACCTCCCTTAGCTCACTGACCGGAGGTCGCGCCAGCTTCATCCAGAAGTTTGCCAGCTACGAACTCGTGCCGGGCGATGTACAGGAGAAGTTGATTAAGGACTTCGAAGCTCAGCAGGCAGAAGAGGCATAATCCTCATACAAATTATGATATTACCGGTCGGGGTGACACAGGGAACCGTAATGTTCCTTGTGCCACCTTTCTTATTTTTATATAAAACGCAAATCCTAAAACCTTTCTTTTCTTATTTTGTTTTACTGTCGTAATGATTAACTAAAAAAGGAAACTCGGTTAAGAAACCTAAAAACGAAGAAATTTGGAAGTTTGTAGTTTTGTCTAATAAAAGATGAACATTAACTTTGCACACATGAAGAAGTCGACGATTTGGATCATAACCATCATTATGGGACTCTCGTTCGTAGGTTTGCTATACCTGCAGGTGAGTTATATTGAAACTGTTGCAACGCTTCGTCGGGAACAGTTCAACGAGTCGGTGGTGCGCAGTCTGGATCAGGCTTCCCGCAACTTGGAGCAGAACGAAACGCTTGTATATCTGCAAAGTTTGGCCGATAGGACACGCGAGCAGGAGAGCGATTCCGTGGTGGTATCGGCCAATGGGCAGGAGATGCAGCAGTCCCGCAAGTACCAACTCACCGGTATGAACGGCACGCTCACCTCTACGCTGGAGCTCAAGACGGTGATGAAGGCGGGGGCGAATACCCCCTTCACCTTAAAATCGCCCGGCAGTACCTCCATATCGGACGCCACACAGAGTTTGCAGGACTTTGTGAAAAGGGCCTACGTATACCAAAGAGCCGTGCTCGATGAGGTGGTTTACAACATACTCTACACCGCCAGCGACAAACCGCTCAAGGATCGTATCAACTTTAAACAGTTGGATTTGGACCTGCGTTCCGAGTTGCAAAACAACGGTATCGACCTGCCTTATCACTTTGTGGTGACTACGGGCGACGGTCGCGAAGTGTACCGCTGTTTGGACTACGAAGAGGAGGGTGAGGCTTACGCATACAACCAAATCCTCTTTCGCAACGACCCCGGAAGCAAGTTGGGCGTGCTGCGCGTGCACTTCCCCGACATGAAACGCTACCTGTTCAGTTCCGTACGGTTCATGATACCGTCGCTCATCTTTACGGGTGTGTTGTTGGTGACGTTCATCTTCACCATCTACATCGTCTTCCGCCAGAAGAAGTTGTCCGAGATAAAGAACGACTTTGTGAACAACATGACGCACGAGCTCAAGACCCCGATATCCAGTATATCGCTTGCCGCGCAGATGTTGAACGACCCGGCGGTGAACAAGTCGCCACAGATTATGGAGCACGTATCGAAGGTGATAACCGATGAATCCAAACGATTGCGCTTCCAGGTGGAAAAGGTACTGCAGATGTCCATGTTTGAACACGACCGCGGAACCCTAAAAAAGAGCGAGGTGGACGTGAACGACTTGATAGAGAATGTGGTAAACACGTTTAGTTTGAAGGTGCACAACTTCGGAGGCTCCATAGATATGGACTTGAAAGCCGTCAACGCCAAGGTATACGCCGATGACATGCACCTCACCAATGTGATATTTAACTTGATGGATAACGCCGTAAAATACAGACAAGAAGACAGAGAGCTTCGCCTAAAGGTAACCACCTGGAACCACCACAAAGGTACCCTCTGTATCGGCATAGAAGACAATGGTATAGGAATAAAAAAAGACGATCTGAAGAAAATCTTCGAGAAATTCTATCGCGTACATACCGGAAACCGTCACGATGTGAAAGGATTCGGAATAGGTCTCGCCTACGTGAAGAAGATTGTGGAGATGCACAAAGGCTACATAGAAGCCGAAAGTGAATTAGGACGTGGAACAAAGTTTGTAATAACATTACCAATATTAAACAGCTAAGATTATGGATGATCAGTTGAACATTTTGCTTTGCGAGGACGACGAGAACCTCGGAATGCTGCTGAGAGAGTATTTGCAAGCCAAGGGCTATGCAGCAGAACTGTGTGTTGACGGTGAGGCCGGATACAAGGCTTTCCTCAAGAACAAGTACAACATGTGTGTACTGGACGTCATGATGCCGAAGAAAGACGGCTTCACACTGGCAAAGGAGATTCGCGATATCAACGCGGATACCCCCATCATCTTCCTTACAGCCAAGACACTGAAGGACGATATCCTGGAGGGATTCAAGGCCGGTGCCGACGACTACATCACCA
>CAZUTW010000098.1:0-3647 GCA_964623295.1 uncultured Bacteroidaceae bacterium
CTCTTAGTGATAAGAGGCTCAATAAACTTCTTCAATGCTTTAGCCTTTGCTACGGTCGTAGTGATTCTTTTGTGCATAATCAGAGATACGCCCATGTTAGCCAACATAGCGTGTCTGTGAGATGCAGTACGACTCAAATGGTTAAATTTCTTATTATGTCTCATTTTAAATTATTCTTTGTCTAATTTATACTTAGAAATGTCTGTTCCAAACGAAAGATTCAGACTCTCGAGCAAATCATCAAGCTCCGTGAGCGATTTCTTACCGAAGTTGCGGAACTTAAGAAGGTCATTCTTGTTGAATTGAACCAGATCACCAAGGGTCTCTACATCGGCTGCCTTAAGACAGTTCAAAGCACGAACGGAAAGGTTCATGTCAATCAACTTGGTCTTGAGCAATTGACGCATGTGGAGTACCTCCTCATCGAATTCCTCGTTGCCGTCGAACTCTGAGTTGTCGAGTGTAATCTTCTCCTCAGAGAACAACATGAAGTGATGGATCAAAATCTTAGCTGCCTCCTTAATGGCATCCTTCGGGTGTATGGAACCATCCGTAGTAACCTCCAAGGTCAACTTCTCGAAGTCAGTCTTCTGCTCCACACGGAAGTTGTCAATGGAATACTTCACATTGCGGATAGGGGTAAAGATAGAGTCGATTGGAATAACGTTGGGATCGGTGCAGCTCTCGCGATTCTCATCGGCGGGAACGAAACCACGACCCTTTACGATTGTCAACTCAATCTCCATAGAAGCCTTTGAATCTAAATGGCAAATCACCAAATCAGGATTTAACACTTCAAATCCACTCATGTGACTAGTGATATCACCTGCCTTAAATTCAGTAGTGTTTTGAACTATGATAGAAACTTTTTCACTATCGAAGTCTTCTACCGTTTGCTTGAATCTTACTTGCTTAAGATTCAATATAATGTTAGTCACATCTTCCTTAACACCGGGTACGGAAGAAAACTCGTGATCAACACCCGCAATGCGGATCGTGTTGATAGCGTAACCTTCCAAAGATGAAAGCAAAATGCGGCGCAGAGCATTACCTACGGTGATACCGAAGCCGGGCTCGAGCGGACGGAACTCAAACTTTCCATGAAAGTTATCCGCCTCTAACATTAATACTTTATCAGGTTTTTGAAATGCTAATATCGCCATTCTTACTTATTATTTAGAGTACAACTCAACGATCAACTGCTCCTTAATATTCTCCGGAATATCCGCACGCTCAGGACGATGAAGGAACTTACCGCCCTTGATGTTCTCATCCCACTCCAACCAAGGATACTTGCTGTGGTTGAAACCTGCCAAAGCGTCGGCGATAACCTCGAGAGACTTAGACTTCTCACGAACGCTTACAATCTGACCCGGCTTAACGGAGTAAGAAGGAATGTTTACAACAGCACCGTCTACACAGATGTGCTTGTGTCCTACCAACTGACGAGCAGCTGCACGAGTAGGAGCAATACCGAGACGATATACAACGTTGTCGAGACGTGCCTCCAAATCCTGCAACAGGATCTCACCGGTAATACCGGCAGTACGAGCAGCCTTCTCGAACATTCTGCTAAACTGCTTCTCCAATACACCATAAGTGTACTTAGCCTTCTGCTTCTCTGCGAGCATGACACCGTACTCGGAAGTCTTCTTTCTTCTTGAGTTACCATGCTGTCCGGGAGGGAAATTACGTCTCTCCAGAACTTTATCGGGGCCGTAGATAGCCTCACCGAACTTACGCGCAATTCTTGATTTTGGTCCAGTATATCTTGCCATAATTTTTAATTTTTAGAAATGAGCGACCGTACTTATCTGCAGCAGCTGAGTACAGAAAGGAATACATCATAACAAACAATACGATCCACTCGGTGCAATATTAAACTCTTCTTCTTTTAGGAGGACGACATCCATTGTGTGGCAATGGAGTAACATCAATAATCTCAACTACCTCAATGCCGGCTCCATGAATAGTTCTGATAGCGGACTCACGACCGTTACCCGGACCCTTAACATATGCCTTCACCTTTCTAAGACCCAGGTCGTATGCAACCTTGGCACAGTCCTGTGCTGCCATCTGTGCAGCGTACGGAGTGTTCTTCTTAGAACCGCGGAAACCCATCTTTCCGGCTGAAGACCAGGAGATAATATTACCTTCACTATTTGCCAAAGAAACTATAATGTTGTTGAATGAGCTGTGAACATGCAACTGTCCCATAGCATCAACCTTCACATTTCTTTTTTTAGCTGCGACTGTTTTCTTTGCCATAATTATTTATTATTTAGTAGCCTTTTTCTTGTTTGCAACAGTTTTCTTCTTACCCTTGCGAGTACGAGCGTTGTTCTTAGTACTCTGTCCGCGTACCGGAAGACCAATACGGTGACGTACACCACGGTAACAACCGATATCCATCAGACGCTTGATGTTCAGCTGAATCTCTGAACGGAGGTCTCCCTCTACCTTGTACTCGGCACCAATGATCTCACGGATCTTACCGGCCTGGTCATCTGTCCAGTCCTTTACCTTGATGTCCTTATCAACTCCAGCTTTCTCAAGAATCTTTGCTGAACTACTGCGACCTATACCATAAATATAAGTCAAAGCGATCTCACCTCTCTTATTCTGAGGCAGGTCAACACCAACAATTCTAATTGCCATATATCAACTATTAATTTGCAACCATTAATTAACCCTGACGCAGTTTGAACTTAGGGTTCTTTTTGTTAATAACATACAGACGTCCTTTGCGACGTACAATCTTGCACTCTGGAGTACGCTTCTTTAAAGATGCTCTTGTTTTCATATATCTATTTTTTTATTTGTATCTAAAACTTATTCTACCTTTAGACAAATCGTAAGGACTCATCTCCACACGAACTTTATCTCCGGGCAAGATTTTAATGTAGTGCATTCTCATCTTTCCTGAGATATGCGCTGTGATCTCATGACCATTCTCGAGCTCTACCTTGAACATTGCGTTCGAAAGGGCCTCTACAATGGTTCCATCCTGTTCTATCGCTGACTGCTTAGCCATATCAATATTTTTTTCCTTCTATAATTTCTACTTTCTCAAACGAAGACAAAATGTCTGCTTTACCGTTGTGAATGGCAATGGTGTGCTCGAAATGAGCTGCCGGTTTGCCATCTCGGGTCTTTACCGTCCAACCATCCGACGTCAGATAGATCGCTCTATTTCCTAACGTAATCATAGGTTCTATGGCTAGGCACATACCGTTTTTTAACGCGATACCATTGCCTCTCTTACCATAGTTGGGAACTTGCGGATCTTCGTGCATCTCACGACCAATGCCGTGACCGACGAACTCTCTTACCACTCCGTAGGAATGACTTGTACAGTGCTGCTCTACCGCGTAGCCTATGTCACCCAGTCGCTTCCCGACGAAAGCGGTTTCTATCGCAAGATAGAGAGATTCTTTGGTGGTCTTGAGTAACTCTCGGACCTCCGGTTTTACTTCGCCAACACAGAATGTGTAGCAAGAATCTCCGTTAAACCCGTCTAACAGCGTCCCGCAATCAATCGAAACAATATCACCATCTTCCAACGGAACATCCGATGGAATGCCGTGTACTACCTGATCATTGACAGAAGCGCAGATGGAGGCGGGAAAGGGAGTGCCATACGGATT
>CAZUTW010000099.1:0-3592 GCA_964623295.1 uncultured Bacteroidaceae bacterium
GCAGCAAAGGTGATGGTTTTAGCATCCAAGTCAACGACACCGGTCAAGTCCTCGGTAGCAGCGGAGAAGCCCTTAAGGGTTACAGTGTTGGTTGCCTCATCAGCAATCTCAATGGTAACATCAACGGTGTAATTACTATCACCATTCCAGTTACCCTTCGTAGCCTCGGTATAAGAACCTGCCACATCGGCCAAGGTAAGAGTGAAGTCGGTATCAGCACCACCTTCTTCCGTGTCACCTCCCTCTTCAGTATCGCCACCGGTGGTAGTATCCTCGTAGAACTCTATATAGTACCAATTGCTACTTGCAGCATAATTACCATCGCTGTCAACAGGATATCCGTACAAGCAAATCCATCCGTAGTTATTAGCCGGATTGAATACGCTATAGGTTGTGTTTAGATAGACACCTGCATAGTCCAAGTAAGAATCCCAACCGGCAAACTTCAAAGGTAAGCTACCGTTCCAAGTATCGTCACTGAAATACCAATAATTAGGATAAGAGGCATCAGAAGAACCGCCTTTCGGGTATATATAGTAACCCAAATCGTAACCACTCTGAGAGGTTACGCTCGTTTCACCAAGAGTGAACTCCAGGTCTACGCCCTCTGCAAAGTTGGCAAACTTATACGCAGAACCATCGGCAGACTTGTAGAGAGAAACCGTGTAAGCAGGAATGTTACCATAGTACTCTGCAATCTTTATGTTGCTAGATACCAAAGTCCATTCGTCGAAGTCCACGTAGTCTACTTTATCCGCAGCGTAGCCAACGGTTGAACCATCCTTGAGATGCACATACATGGTCTGTGCAGATGCAACCGTTGCGACAAACAAGGTTGCTATAAGTGAGTAAATTTTCTTCATCGTTTGTTGAATTTATAGGTTATACCATTTATTGTGATTACATAGATACCGGCAGGCAGCGAAGAGGTAGAAACCTCCAGAGAACCCGTAGCCGGGATAGCGTAAGACTGCACCAACACGCCTCCTATATTATAGAGGTACACGCGATTGCCCGCCTTAAAACCGCTGAATCGGTAAGCACCGTTTGCATACGCGATATCGCCTTCCTTCACGGCAGCGGGAGCATCTTCTATACCCACCGTCTCGGAATCGCCAAACGCCAGTTTCTTGATGTCGGACATGGCATACTCCAACGAACCATCGCTGTACGCCACTGTAACGGTAGTTCCTGCACACGTAATTTTGGGTGTCTGTTGGAACGAGAACGTTACAGACTCTCCGCTATTGAGCAGAAGCAATACCTGACTCTCACCTGCTCTCGCAACGTAGGATCCTAGCGCCAAGAAGCACATGAGAGGAACCAGTAAAATCGGAAATTTCTTTCTCATTGTAACTTGTTATTAAATTAGACTTCCACCATCACTCTCCACACGAGAGATTAGGTTTTCGTTGCAAATGTATAGTATTTGTTTTTATTTTCCAAACATTTATCAGAAAAAATAAAGAAAAAGCATGAAAAAAGTGACTTTTGTAGTATATTATAGTACGAATTGCCCAAAAGTTGGAATATTTGTACTTTTCATTAGCATTTTGTTTACCGTTTGTTTTGCGCACATTCAAAAAGAAACAAAACATCTCTTTTTACTACCTTTTTGACACGCATAAACAAGAATTTATAACGACAGAACAGACAAGAACCATTCATTTACCCGTGAACTTTTTTTCACACAAGAACAAAAGTAATGAGTTCCACACTACACCTTATTAAATATTTTTTTCTAACTTTGCCCGGCAAAATCTTACGTTAAGACAAACAACATACATGGAACAAATAAAGACAGACGCCCCCGACACCCCGTGGACGTGCGAGATATTAGAGCACCGGGACCCGGACAATAGCGAGTCCCACATCAGCCACAACCACCTGCTGATGTACCTCCTCCAGAACCGTGCGGACGATTTCATAGAACTCTTCCGCCGTCAGGACAACGGCTGCTATTGGGGCACACTCTCCCTATACGAAGTGGCCTACACCAACAAACTGCTCTTGAGCGATACGGAGTGGGTGCCCGGCTTCCTCCCCGTGATAGAACATGGGCGCACGGAGAACCGTCGCATCCTGGAATTTCTAGAATCGCAGATTAAGATACCCGAGAATTTCAGTAAACATTTTGCCAAGACCCTGAAGCCCTTTGCTTGGTTCTTTGAGGATGAAGACTTCGGCAGCATGCTCGAAGGCCTCCTCCCCGAGCTCCTCGAGAAGGGATACCGGGAGAAAGACTGTCTCCTCTACGAAGCGGGACTAAAGTTCAACTTCGACAAGCTATCCACCCTGCTAGACCAAGGAGCCGACCCCTATGTACGCATCTCCGGTCTTTACACTCCGCAAGAGGCCGCCCAACAGATATCTCCCGACGACACCTATTCTCTATACGACGATGTTTACCGTCATGCCTGCGACTGCGCGGACATCTATGGCGTAGGCAACTGTTGGCAAGATGGCATGCAGGGCAAGGAGACCGAGATAGACAACGACCTGCTCCGCGAGTTCTTCCAAGGCGCCGGCTGCCAATGGGTAACAAATATCATCCGTGAGAAGTGCCCTAAGAAGGGGGAATAGGATTAGAAAAAATCCGTAAATCATTTGGTTCGTACCGAAAAGAGTTGTACTTTTGCTGGACCTAAAACATTTATTTCCGATGAAACATTGTATCGTTATCTTACTAGCAATCTTTTGCTCCCTTTTCTGCTCTGCACAGATAAACAGGAATATATGGGGTTTTACGCTTGGGACTTCGCGTTCAAGAGAGTTCAAGTCTTATGCTACGAATCACAACATGAATTGGCACGAGATTGGAGGCCCCGGTGGTTCCGGCATATACGAAATAGATGAGGACATTCAAACAAGCATTCTCTTTGCCGGTCAAGAGTGGACGGAGGCCGAATTTGCTTTTGTAAACGACATGCTGAACAATGTTTCTTTCACCCGTCGTTTTGAGGACAAGGACCAACTCAAAGAGACCTTCAATGTGCTTAGAGAGGCATTACTTGCGAAATACAAAGATTATATTTCCCCCTTCGCGTACGATGATCAAGAATGCCGTTACTCTGTTCGGCTCAACGACACACATGTGGTAGTGGCTCTAATTCCCTTCGATGATGATTTGGAACTTTGTTTACACTATATGTATTTGAATGATTCTTCATTGGACGATTTATAGAGTGCGTTTAGATTAGAGGTCGAATTCTTCTTTCTTGTACAAAGGTACCCCATCCCCAAACGTGAACGTACAGTCCCATTTCGGGTGGGTGGATATGCACCGTTTTTTGCACGTGCAGTCGATGGGGATGCATTAAAGTGGTCGAATTCGACCACTTTAATACAAACATCAGTCTATTTGATCTAAAGAACGTAAACACCAAGCCTTAACACATATCATGATATAACCATGTGGAAATATTCCATTCACGTATCCACAAAGGGGGGGGGCGACATGCGAATACAATTAATACGCCTTCGAATACAAATGCTTTTCAATCCACGCGCCCACGAGGGGCGCGACCAAACGCTACCTAATAGAGATTCTTGATTTCTTATTTCAATCCACGCGCCCACGAGGGGCGCGACG
>CAZUTW010000100.1:0-3531 GCA_964623295.1 uncultured Bacteroidaceae bacterium
ACCGGCGGCATATTGTGAAAAGACATTATTTCAAAACTTTACATTCAACATTCAATCCCGCACGCAGGCGTTGCATCTTCTCGGCTTTGTTGCTTTCGGTGAAACGTATCTTTACGGGGACACGCTGTTCTACCTTTACGAAGTTGCCGGAGGCGTTGTCTTGTGGAATAACGGAGTATTGTGCTCCGGTAGCTTTGGAGATGGCTACAATTTTACCCTCGAACTTCTCGCCGGGGATGGCATCTACCTCTATGGAAACCTTGTCACCGATGTTCATGCGCGCTGTTTGGGTTTCACGATAGTTGGCGATAATCCACATATCGTTCTCATCTACAACGGAGAGAAGAGCCTGACCCGGTTGTACCAACTGACCTACCTGCAAGGACTTCTTGGACGTGTAACCATCGCAAGGAGCCGTGATGACCGTGTAGGAGAGGTTCAACTTGGCAAGGTCGACGGCAGCCTCGGCTACCTCTATGCCGGCATCGCTCTGTCCCAAACGCTGGGTCTGCTCCTCGGAGGTGAGGGCTGTGGAACGCTTTTGGCGAACCAACGTCTCGTATTTAGCCTTGAGAGCCTCGTAGTTGGTAGCTATAGCATCGAACTGCTGTTGGGTAACAGCCTCTTGCTGGAGCAGAGATTTGTAACGCTCGTACTCGCGCTCAGCATTCTTGAGCAGTGCACCCACCTCGGAGAGGGATGCATCGCTCACGGATAGGTTGTTCTGAATGGTCGTGATATTGGTGCTCAGAGCCTTCTTTCCGGAGTGAACGTTCTGTAAATCGGCCTCGGCCTGTGCCAGACGCAAACGGAACTCGGAATCCTCTATGACGACGAGTGTGTCGCCTTTGTGTACCGGAGTATAATCGTCGAAGCGAATCTCCTTGACAAACCCCTGTACCCTACTTATCACCGGTACTATCTGGCAACGAGTCTGTGCGTTATCGGTGTAGGTAGACGAGGTGAATCCCATAAAACGGTAGCAAATCCAGCCCAATCCGAGGGCGATAAGTACCAATACTCCTATATTTTGCAACAATCTGCGAGTTTTCTGTTTCATAATGTTCCTGAATTGTATTTCAATTGATAATAGTAATAAATAATGTTGACGCGTGCGTTGATGAGACGAACATCGGCGTCGAGTTTAGCGGTAGAAGCATCGAGCATATCGGTGAGTAGAGCGAGCTGATTGTTGTATCGGTTCTCTACAATGCGATAGTTTTCGGTAGCGAGTTCCACATTCTTCTCCTCTGTCTCCAACATGCGGAAGGCTTGGGTGTACTGCGTGTGGGTGTCGTGTATGGCCTGGTTGAGGTGGTTGGACACGGCCTCGCGGCTGGTGGCTAGTTCCTCTTTCTCGAAGGTGTTCTTGGCGAGTGACTTGGGAGTCTTAAAGAGAGAGGAGAAGTTGTACTTCACGTTGAGGCCAACGAACCAGAAATTGTAATTCTTATCAATCACCGGAATTTCGAACGTCACCGGACCTTCGAACGTGTCGCCGGCCGCTATACCCACTACCGGCAGACGCTCGGCATTCAACAACTTACGCTGCTGTTGGTTCATGCTCTGTTGTATGTCCAGCATCTTCAGAGAGAGTGAATTGTCCATAGCTTCATCGAGCCATTTCTCCCTGGACGAAACCTCTGGTAAGTTGCTCAGTTCCCCGCTGATATTGGTCTCAATCTCGCTCTCCTCGGGCAGTCCAAGGAGCAGACACAAGTCGTGGTTCAGTATGGCAATGCGATTGTGTATGGTGAGTCGGTCGTAGTTCAACGTAGACAGACGCAACTCATAACGTGTGATATCGTTCTTAAGTACCACACCCTCTTTCTGACGCGCCTTCATCTCGTTGAGCAAACGATTGGTGATGGCGATGTTCTCGTCGTAGACATTCTGCAGATTGTTGGCCTTGAACAATTCCAGATAGCAACCTATGGCCTGCATGCCGATAGACTGACGGGTTTGCTCCATGCCCATCTTGGACAAATAGCTCTGCGACTGAGCCAATTGTACGCCGGCCGTGATGGCACCACCCGTATACACAGGTTGGTAAAGTGTTACCGCCAGATTGTTACCGAAATGTGGCATTTCCGCGCGGAACGAATGGTCGAAATCGCGATCCATAAGAAGGATGTCACCCAGATAATTCGCACTGATAGAGGCAGATATATCCGGGAGTTTAGCCGTGTTGGCCACTTTAACCCCCTGTTCCGATACGTCTACCTTTTTGCGTGCCGTAGCAACATCTTTGTTGTTCTTCTCCACCAAATCGAGTACCTGTCGGATATCGAGCGATACCTTTTCTCCTTCGGCACCCCACATAGGTTGAAACAGCGACATGCAGCATGCCGCTATGAATAAGAGTTTTCTACTCATATTATATGTTTAAGTAAATAAAGTGAATTCAATTTAGGAGTGAGACCACGACTTTCTCGAAAGCGTACTCACATTATACGGTTGGGTATAGATTTAGAACAACACGTTCCAAAAGGAAACCATGTTGCCAAAGGTCTGTTGCCCGCAGCGAGCAACCGGTATGTTATTGATTCGTTCTAAACGTTTCTTATTCATTGTATTCCATGGAACCATATGCTCCAAAACCGATGCAAAGGTACGAAAAAAAACAATATAGGCGAATCGTATATACAACATTTTTTAATAAGAAATAATGGAAAGAAAGCAAAAATGGGGGTATATTCGCCCGAATATACCCCCATTGTATAGCTAAAAATACGGCGGTTATGCCTTGAAATAGTACACAAAGATAGCGATACCCTCCAGTGCAGGTTTGCGCTCACCCTCAATCTCTATGGTGAACTTAATTTCGCACTTAACCGCACCACGCAGGTTTACGCAGCTCTGCAAGAACGTCTTGAGTCGCACACTCTTGCCAACCAATACCGGCTGACCGAACTTCATCTTATCGATACCATAATTAATAAGACGCTGTACGTTGTTTACCTCCACGGAGTGTTCCCACAAGTAGGGCAGGAGAGAGAGCGTTAAGTAACCATGAGCTATGGTGCTCTTGAACGGACTCTCTACGGCAGCACGCTCCGTATCCACATGAATCCACTGGTGGTCCAGTGTAGCATCGGCAAACAAGTTGATACGATCTTGGTCAACCTTCAGGTAATCGGAAACACCCAATTCTTTGCCCTCAAGAGCCTTGAACTCCTCGTAGGAGTTGATGGTAATTTTATCCATGACTATTTATAATTTTCTGTTCAGATTAAAAATTTGAGATGCAAATGTAAGAAAAAAAAGAGATTCCTACGTGTGAATCGCGTTTTTTTTCGTTAAAACCGACGAAAGTATTTGCTCGTATGAAAAAATAGACGTATTTTTGCAGGAAATTTAGAGTGTGTACGCGTAATGTGCATATAAGGTAATGACAATAAAAGTAACGAATATTATTGCTGCCCTTGAACAAATCGCACCGCTGCCTCTGCAAGAGAGCTACGATAATGCCGGCTTGCAGGTTGGATTGACAGAGGTGGAAGTCTCAGGGGCATTGTTGTGTCTAGACGT
>CAZUTW010000101.1:0-3530 GCA_964623295.1 uncultured Bacteroidaceae bacterium
CTTGAATGTTAAAAATGCGTCTGTTCTGAACTTTTTTCAACATTTTTTGTTGATATTCTTGGATTACCCCCCCAAAAAAAACTATTTTTGCAATAATAAATTTACATTGAATAATTATGACAGACAAACGAATAAAGGCATGCTTGACCTTAACCATCTTGGGATGCTTCTCTCTAACAGCTATGCAAGCACAAGAGATAGACTCAGTGGCCTACAACAAGTGGATGAACGATGTGGTCGTGACAGCCAAGGTTCCGCTTTATCAGACAAAAGCGGACGTCATGATTTATAATGTAGCGAGCGATAGCTCACTGGTAGATAAGGATAGTTACGAAGCTTTAAAATATGCCCCACTCATCATAGCCGAACGTAATGGAACCGTGCGCGCCATGGGCGACCAATCTATAGAATACTTGGTAAATGGGCTACACGATAATGCTCTCTCCGGCAATATTCATGATGCCTTGGAATCTCTCCCGGCAAAATATCTAAAACGAATAGAAGTGCGCAGAGAGCGTTCTATAGAGGGAAATGAAATTCTGCAAGTCAACTTCGTTACCAAAGGAAGATTGATGGGATATCGTGGCCTTGCGACTTCTACACTCCACGACGACAGATGGCGCAGCGGTGCATACGCTTTTACAAAATATAGGCGTCTCGGCATGTCTCTTTGCTATTATAACTTGTGGGAATGGGGACACAACAAGCGTACCGATACCGAAGAAAACAGAGAAGGCGATACTCCCCTCTATCTCGTGAACCGCAGCAAAAAGGAGGGCGGATACAAGGTGGATATGCACAACCTGGAGTTGACCCTCAGCTACGAGGTTAGTCCGATGAAAGTCTTTACGTTGTATGGGGGTGGCATATTTAAATCCAACCCACGTATAGATGGTACGACATGGGGAACGGCACAAAGTTCCGGCGGAGACCTTACGTATGCCTATAGGCAAGACAATCGTTACAGGGTGAAAACAGATGCCGAATACACGCTTGTGTTCGACTATGAATGGCTGTTTGGGGAGAATGGCAAAAACGGAAAGTTCTATGCCGAGTATGAGTATTATCGTCGCCCTGTCAATACGGTAACACAGGAAAATTACACCGATCTGGAGTATGCATCGACCGATGATGTTCAGGATTTCTACGACATGACGGAATATCTGCGTAAGTACGAGGATTGGCACAGTTTCAGCCTCTATTTCCGTCGCAAGTTGAGGGGACATGAATTCTATCTGGAGGATCTTCTTCGCTACCGCAATGAGGAGGAAGATATAAACAAAGAGGCTCTGTATCGCTATCGACCGGAAGCGTATACGGCGGCTACGCAAACGCAGTACGAACACCGTCAATTGGCCAATCTCTACAAGGTGGGATATGGATTTAGTAACAACCGCCTAAAGGTACGTGCGGGAGGTACATATACTTACATGCACGATATATCCAAGCAGAAAGAGATAGGAAATCGTTTTTCTTTTGACCAATCGTACATTACGCCGTATGTAGATGCTAACTATGTGTTCTCCGGAAAGGCTTCTCTTTTTGTATCGTATGCACAAGGGAGACAGGTGCCGAGTGTCGAGGCGCTGAATCCGTATGTCTATACCAATGTGCCCGGGGAGGTGAGTTACGGCAATCCGAATTTAAAAGCGGAAACATCGCATGCCTTCTCCGTGTCTCCTACGTTGAGAGTGCACAAGGTGAATTTGTATGGGTCCTTGACGTACACTAAGTCGAGCAATCTAATATTGGAGCATACCTTCCTCCAAGAAAATCTCTTGCACCGAACGAAGGACAATCTGGGTAAGCGCGATGAGGTGAAACTCCAGGTCAATGCTTCGTCTAAGTGTACTCGCACCACATGGGCACGTATCGGGGCACGTCTCTTCTACACCAACTATAGAGCCACTTCCATGTATCAACGCAACGATGGTTTTACCTTTACGTGCGAAGGTTCGGTGGAGCAGGAGCTGTCGCACAATTTTGACCTTTCGGCCAATGCCGGTTACAATTCACCGTGGATATTTCTCCAGGGAGAGGGTGGACGCAGCTATTATTATGGTTTGCGTTTGGATAAGTCGTATCCCAAGCAACGCATCACAGTGGGTATAGCGGCAAATAGTTTTATCCCCATTCACTACAACAAACGCCACGAGTATCGTAGTGAAGGTTACTCCAGCGTCACGTACAATCGTTACTACCAAGCCAATTTCCAAGTGAGCATAAGTTGGCGTTTCGGCAAACTAAAAGCCGAACAGCGTGAGACGGACAAGGTGATTGAGCACGACGACATAAAGCGAAGTTATAACGAGTGATGAAACAAAGTATCATACAAAACAAAGGGCTACCTTCACAGGCAGCCCTATTATATTTTAAGTATGTTATAAATTTTGGAGAGAATTGAAACCTTTTAAAAGTCTCTGTTTTAAGAATATTTCCCCGTTATATTGTATTACGAAAGCAATCTTGTTTATCCGTTTTCTTTTCCGTTCTCCTCCCGGAGAGCTCGAAGAAATTCTTCGTCTATCTGACCGGTGATGTCTACAATCTTAAACCGACTGTCGTCACACTTGAGTACGACCAATTCCAACACCACTCCGTTCTTGCTGCGCGTGTAGAGACGTACACCACGTTCGTCGTTCTCGTAGCAGCAACGGAAACGGTTTGTGTTCTTCTGCAACAACTCTTGCGCCTTCTTGCAATAAGTGGCAGCCGTGCGGTCTATAGCAACAATGCGTATGCCGTCTATCTTGTCCAGCACATCCTCGCGGGCTGCAATCTTAATCTTATCGAGCATCTTGGTTGTAACGGTAATTACCTGAACCAAGGAGTCGTCTTTGAACTCGCGCTTATAGCGGGTAGCAAAATCCTGCGCCGATAGCGACAGAACCGCCGTAAGCAAGAGACAAACCAAACACAGCTTTTTTACCATATCACCCATGTCGTTCCGTTAGATTTTCTCCTCATTGTCGGAGGTGATAGGTGTGGAGTCCGGTTGGTCGACCGTGGGAGAGGGTAGGATGGAATCAATGGCGTGTTCCACCTGTAGCGCCTCCGATACCATATCGAGTGCCGAATTCACTTGATCGCAAGCTGCCTCCGGGTCGGTATATGTATCCTCGTACACATCGGTCTCCTGCGGATTACCCGTGTACATGGTGCGCTGTGCCACATTGCCTATGGTAAAGAGAATGGCTACAACTGCCACTGCCTTTGCCAACGGCATGAGACGTGAGATGAAGGTAATGCGACGCGCCTGCACTACCTTAGGTGCTTGTCGCTCCTCCTCCTCGACCATGGCCATTATCTTGGCATCGAAATCATCGCCCAGCTCCATCTGCTGTTCTTGTTCCATATAGTCGAAGGCATCTTTATAGCAACGCAACGACTCCGGCAGCTCTTCCTGGCGGAAGAAAAGACGCAAGATGGCTTCCTCCTCGAGGGAGGTTTCGCAACGCCAATAGCGCTCCAGTAACTGTTCGATATATTTATAGTCCATATTCATCTATATCCTTATATTGTTGACGTAT
>CAZUTW010000102.1:0-3516 GCA_964623295.1 uncultured Bacteroidaceae bacterium
CTATGGCGCTGAGTCGTTTTAGCACCCCCTTGGAACAGGCTACGGAGCCTTTTCCCTTCTTGTATCAGGCGGGATATCTCACCATAAAGGAATGCACGGAAAACAATAAGTATGTGCTGGGAGTGCCCAACACGGAGGTTCGCTTGGGATTGCTCCACAACCTCATACCCCTCTACTCCGCTATGAACCCGGCAGATGCACTGGATGTGTCCATGGATATATCCTTGGCCTTTGGCAAGGGAGATTACGACCGGGCGCTGAGCCTGGTACAATCCTTCCTGGCGGAGATTCCCGTGATGCAGGGAGAAGAGGCATCGCTAAAGGATATACGGGGACGTGAAACCTATTACCACAAGCAGTTGTTTATCATTTTCCGTTTGTTGCACAACCAAGCCTGGGCAGAGGTGCAGCAGGCTGTGGGCAAACCGGATATAGTGGTGAAGACTCGCAAGTACATCTACATCATAGAGATAAAGCTGGACTCCACTCCGCAGGTGGCACTGGAGCAGATAGAGGCGAAACAGTATGCCGCCCCCTATGCTACGGATGGCAGGGAGATAGTGAAACTGGGTGTGAACTTCTCCTCCGAAACACGCACCCTAGATACTTGGGAAAGGGCGGAATGATACTGCTGATACTTGAGCTAAGAGGTGTGTTCCTTCGTAGAAGAACAACTTTGTTCGCAATGTGAAACATAGTCTTGGCAGCGACCACTCAGAGGTGAACGGATATGACCGTTTTGGTGGGTGGATGTGCACTGTTTTTTGCAGACCACACAGCTCTTTTTTTGATAAAAGACAAGAATAATTTGCAAAATTCTATATTCTGTTGTATCTTTGCAGGAGAAAACAAAAACGATATACAGATGATGGAGCAAGAACCTTTATATCCGGTTGGGGAACAGAGTTTCGAGAATATACGCCTCGATGGCGCTGTGTATGTAGATAAGACAGAGCTTATCTATAAGTTGACACACAAATATAGAATGGTCTTTCTGAGCCGTCCACGACGCTTTGGAAAGACGCTCCTAACACGCACCTTGGAATGCTATTTCCAAGGTCGCAGAGAACTCTTTACCGGACTGGCTATGGAGAGGCTCGAGACGGAATGGACGAAGCATCCTGTGCTGCGCTTCGATTTCAGCAACGTGAAGGGATATGATATATCCGAATTGTCGCGTACAATCGAACAACGATTGGAGAGATACGAAAAAATATATGGAGCAAACCCAAAGGATGTAACCCCCGGTAATAGGTTTTACGGACTGATAAACAAAGCTTACGAGCAAACCGGACAGAAAGTCGTGGTCTTGATAGATGAGTACGATGCTCCCTTACTGGAGGTGCTGACGGAACCGGAAAAGTTGGCAGAAGTGCGTAGTTTTATGCGCAAATTCTATTCGCAAATTAAGAATTGCGATGAGTACATCCGTTTTGCTTTCATGACCGGTATATCCACCTTCTCGCAGTTGGGCATGTTCAGCGAACTGAACAACTTGGTGAACATAACGGATGATAATGAATATGCGTCTATCTGCGGCATTACGCTGCAGGAACTGAAGGACAACTTTCAGTATGGCATTCGTAAGTTTGCCGAGAAGGAAGGCTGTACTCCCGAGGAGATGATGGAGAAACTTCGTGAGCAGTACGATGGCTATCACTTTACGAAAAATATGGTAGACATCTTTAATCCGTTTAGCTTGCTTTATGCTTTCACAAGGTGTGACTTGAATAGCTATTGGTTCCAGACAGGTACACCGACGTTTGCTATAAACATGCTGAAAGCGCACAAGGGTGAGTGGAATTTCGACATAGAAAATATAGACGGAACAAGGTCCATGGCGCAAAGTCGATTTAGCACGCCATTGGAACAGGCTACGGAGCCTTTTCCCTTCTTGTATCAGGCGGGGTATCTCACCATAAAAGAGTACACGGAGGACAATAAATATGTGTTGGGAGTGCCCAACACGGAGGTTCGCTTGGGATTGCTCCACAACCTCATCCCCCTCTACTCCGCCATGAACCCGGCAGATGCACTGGATGTGTCCATGGATATATCCTCGGCCTTTGGCAAGGGAGATTACGACCGGGCACTGAGCCTGGTACAATCCTTCCTGGCAGGCATCCCCGTGATGCAGGGAGAAGAATCATCGCTAAAGGATATAAGGGCACGAGAGACCTATTACCACAAGCAGTTGTTTATCATTTTCCGTTTGTTGCACAACCAAGCCTGGGCCGAGGTTCAACAGGCTGTGGGCCGACCGGATATAGTGGTGAGGACTCGCAAGTACATCTACATCATAGAGATAAAGCTGGACTCCACGCCACAGGTGGCACTGGAGCAGATAGAGGCAAAGCAGTATGCCGCCCCCTATGCTACGGATGGCAGAGAGATTGTGAAACTGGGTGTGAACTTCTCCTCCGAAACACGCACGATTGATTCGTGGGAGAGAGGAGAGTGATTCCCATCCGAATGGGTAAACGTCCCTACACTGCGGGTGGCTCTCTCGTGAATGTGTACACAATACCACTACGTAGTTCGGGGAGTATTATAGCCTTTTATCTACCCCTCCCGTTGTCACTTTTTTTAGCAAAACGTTTGCTTGTGAAAGAAAGATGTTGTATCTTTGCATAAAAGAAAACAAAAACGGCATGCAGACGATGGACGTTAGACCCAGATATCCGCTGGGGATGCAAATCTTTTCGGAGATACGTAAAGGCAATTTTGTGTATGTAGATAAGACGGAACTTATCTACCAACTGACGCATGGAGACTATAAATTCGTCTTCCTGAGTCGACCTAGACGCTTTGGTAAGTCGCTGTTGGTAGACACCCTGGCGTGCTATTTCGAAGCACAAAAGGAGCTCTTTACCGGGCTTGCTATGGAACAGTTGGAGACGGAATGGACGAAATATCCGGTGCTTCATTTTAGCTTTGGCGATGTGAAAGGGTTCGATATGTCCGAACTGCAACGCGCCATAGAACAACAATTGAAAAGATATGAAAAGATTTATGGTGCAGATCCCTTAGACACAACACCCGCAACACGCTTTAGTGGACTTATAGAGCGAGCCTACGAACAAACCGGACAGCAGGTAGTAATCTTGATAGACGAATACGATGCTCCCCTATTGGAGGTACTCACAATGCCGGAAAAACTGGACATAGTTCGCAACTATATGCGTAATTTCTATTCCAGAATTAAGACAAACGACCGGTACATACGTTTTGCCTTCATGACCGGTATATCCACCTTCTCGCAGTTGGGCATGTTCAGCGAACTGAACAACTTGAAGAACATAACCAACGAGGATGCTTATGCCTCCCTCTGCGGCATCACGCTGCCGGAACTGAAGGACAACTTCCAGTATGGCATTCGTAAGTTTGCCGAGAAGGAAGGTTGCACTCCCGAGGAGATGGTGGAAAGACTTCGTGAGCAGTACGATGGGTATCACTTTACCAAAAGTATGATAGACGTATTTAATCCGTATAGTCTTCTGAATGCATTCTCCGATT
>CAZUTW010000103.1:0-3446 GCA_964623295.1 uncultured Bacteroidaceae bacterium
TCAATCTCATCCTTGAACTCGTCGAGGTAGATATCTTCGTTCTCCTCCTCGCCCAGCTCACGGAATACGTCGATGGTGTATTCGGTAAGCATACTAGCCAACTTGATGTTCAAACCACCCTTACCGATAGCCAGTGATACCTGGTCCGGTTTGAGGTAAACCTCGGCCTTGCGTGTCTCCTCATCGATGTTGATGCTGCTCACGGTAGCAGGGCTCAAGGCACGCTTGATGAACAACATGGGGTTGGCTGTCCAAGTTACCACATCGATGTTCTCGCCGCGCAACTCGCGAACGATACCATGCACACGGCTACCCTTAACACCCACACAAGCTCCTACCGGGTCGATGCGGTCGTCGTAGCTCTCTACGGCAATCTTCGCTCTTTCGCCCGGAATACGAGCAATCTTACGAATTGTAATCAAACCATCGTTAATCTCCGGCACCTCGGCCTCCAACAGGCGCTGCAAGAAGACGGGAGAGGTACGGCTCAAGATAATCTTTGGGTTGTTGTTGGTGTTGTCCACACGCAAAACCACCGCACGAGCGGTTTCACCCTTGCGATAACGGTCGGACGGAATCTGCTCGGTCTTGGGCAGGATGAGTTCGTTGTTCTCATCGTCGACCAACAGCATCTCCTTCTTCCAGATCTGGTACACTTCGGCACCAATCACCTCGCCTACACGATCCTTATACTTGTTGTACAAGCTGTCGTGCTCCAACTCCAAAAGTTTGCTGGCCAGTGTTTGGCGCAGTGTCAAGATGGCACGACGACCGAACTTGGCAAAGTCGACCGATTCGCTCACCTCCTCGCCCAACTCATAGTCGGCATCAATCTTCTGAGCGTCCGTCAGTTTAATCTCGCGGTTCTCATCCTGTACCTCATCGTCGGCCACCACAATACGGTTGCGGTAGATCTCCAAGTCACCCTTTTCCGGGTTTACAATGACATTGTAGTTGTCGTCGCTACCAAACATTTTGGCGATAACACTACGAAAACTCTCCTCCAGCACACTCACCAGTGTGGTGCGGCCGATGTTCTTTGTCTCCTTAAATTCGGAGAACGTGTCAATCAAGCTTATTGTTTCTTTTTTAGCCATATATCTTATTTTTTATTTTATCCTTACTTGAAAGAGATGAGGTATTTGGTGTACTTCAGCTCACTGAGCGGATAGATAAAATCCACATCCACCAACTTGGGTCGCTTGGCGTTTTCTGCCTTCACCTTGGTCTTTACGGTGATGACAATCTTCTCCGCATCGGCCTCCTTCAGCACACCCTGTTTCTTCTCGCCTTTCAGTGTGAGAATCTCCACCGGCTTACCGATATGGCAAACGTACTGTTGCAGCACCTTGAACGGTTGACCGATACCGGCGCTACCCACTTCCAACTCATAGTCCTGTTCATCGCGGTTGAGATGTTCCTCTATGAACTTACTCAGTTGCACACAATCGTCAATCCAAACGCCCTCTGCGTGGTCTATCTCCACCACGATGCGGTCGTCTGCACTAACGGTAACATCTACCAAGAAGTACTCCTTACCTTGGAGCCATTCTTCTACCAATTCTCTAACTACATTCTTGTCTATCATAAGCCTATTTAAATACAAAGTGAGGAGCTGTGTTCAAGCCCCCCACTTCATCATACGTTGCAAAAGTAATACTTTTTATTTGAATAAAAGCACTTTCGCCTCTTTTTTTTCGTTTTTTGCCCTATTTTTTATGGTGTAACACTGCTTTCGGGGGGTAAACACCATAGCCAAAAGACAATCACCAAGCAAATGGTGACAAGGGCCATCATCATGATACCTACCATGATGTTGCGGTTGTAATTGCGTCTTTTCTTTCCCATAAGGGTTCCTCCTTTCGCTTATTTGTTGAGTATCTTATTGTAGCGTTCGGGGTCGTTGAGGAGTTCTACGGCTGCTTTGTATTGCTTGTCGTAGCGGAGCAGCATCTCTACTTTGCCTCTCTGGAAATAGTAGGCGGAGATGAGTTCCAGGTTGATTAACTTCTTTACCTCCTCTTTGTAGCGGTCGAAATCGCGGTCGAGTTCCGGTGACAGTTTCTCTTGCAGTGAGTCCAGGTCTTCGCCGATGCTGTATCCCTCTATGCGAGCTATTTCGCGCAATTGTGCGAGCAGCTCCTTGCTGCGTTGGTTGTAGGTGAAGTTGCGCTCCTTTATAAAGTTGCGCAGGGCTTCGTAGTCCTCGTCGCTCAAATCGAACTCGGAGGGCGATGCTACGGTCTTGTGCTGTTGCAAATAACGAGCGCAGAAATCCACAAAGTCATCGCTCATAGCCAGATAGTAGGGGAAGGTAGCGAGTGTGTCGTTCTTCATCTCTATATCCGGGGAGATGCCTCCACCATCGCGCACCTCGCGGCCTGTGGTGGTGTGAAACACCGTAGCCAAACTGTCGGCCAAGGGCGATGGTGTGCCATCGAAACGCAGATGTTTGGAGTCGGCATTGTGTATGCATCGTCCGCTGGGGATGTAGTATTTGCTGGTTGTCAACTTAAATCCTCCGTTGTAGGGCAGTTCGCGCAATTGCTGTACCAGTCCCTTACCGAAGGTACGTATACCCATCACCACCGCGCGGTCCAGATCCTGCAGCGCGCCCGATGTAATCTCCGAAGCCGAAGCCGTATTGTCGTCTACCAGTACTACAATCGGCATATCCTCGGTGAGCGGAGCTTTCTTGGTGCGGAACGATTCGTTGACCGATTCCAGTTTGCCCCGTTTGGACACCACTTCCGTTCCCTTCGGCACGAACATGCCCACAATCTCCACGGCCTCCTGCAGCGAACCGCCACCGTTGTCGCGCAAATCCAGAACCAATCCTTTCATGCCCTTATCCATCATATCCACCAACGCCTTGTGCACCTCCTGCGATGCATCGTCGTGGAAATTTGCGAGTTGCAGGTAACCGATGCCTCCCTCTTGCAATCCGTAGTAGGTGATGGTGGGTTCCTGTATGTTGCGTCGGGTGATGCGAAAGGTGAGTGGCTGTTTTTCGTCGATACGTTTCACCACCAACGTAAAGGCAGTGTTCGGTTCGCCACGCAGCATCTTGCTCACCACGTCGCTCGTCATGCCCTGCACATCTTTCCCATCGACACTCTGTATGATGTCGCCCATGCGCAATCCTGCCAAGGCTGCGGGATTGCCCTCGGACGGTTCGCGTATCTCCACCCGTTTTTCCTTACTGCGATAGGATATGAGAGCACCGATGCCGGCATATTTACCGGTAGTCATCTGTTTCAACTCATCCATCTTTTCCTCGGGATAGTAGGTGGTGTAGCGGTCCAACGATTCCAACATGTTGTCTATCGCCACGTTGAACAGCGTGTCCACACGTATGGAGTCTACATAGTACATGTTAAGATTTTGCATGATGGAGCTCAGGATGCTCATGTTCTTGGAGAGCTCCTGGCTATAGTTCTTCTGTG
>CAZUTW010000104.1:0-3430 GCA_964623295.1 uncultured Bacteroidaceae bacterium
TACATACTATGTTACAATATACTCCCCAATCGCTAAGGCAGTTGCATGAAAGATGCATCCTCCCGGTGATTGGGGAGTTTTTCGTTTCAGCAACGCATAGCGTGCACCTTTGGGGGGGTGAAACTTTACCACCCCTCATTTTCCGGATTCTTTAAAAAGATGCCCTGCCTTTTTTATTTTTCCTCTTTTTCCTTGATTTTTTAGCAAAGAAGCGTTACATTTGCCAACGTTTTTACAAACCTTATATATACAAAACTATCATTCTAAATTTATGAGAAAACAACTTGTAATCTTATCCCTGTCGGCACTACTGTTGAACGGACTCCAAAGTTGTGTCACAGACAACTACGACTTGAGCAAAGACGTAGAAACAAAGCTGACTTTCTCGCCTTCCGGCTTTACACTGGGCGGTGAAAACAGCGGTTCTATACCCCTTAGACAGATAATGGACCTGAGCGAAAACGGACAGTTGACTACACTAGCCAACGGCGACTACCTCTTCTCCAAAAAGGCCGACGATGTTTCACCATCGACCCTACAGGTGAGTGGCAACCATAAGATATGCGGCGCTACACAAGAGAGCAGCACCGTTGCGCTCCACATCGTATCGGGAGAGAGGGAGAATGCGTACAACATTCCGGTACAATGCTCCGTTGTACCAACGTTTCCTACCACCATGCAGGACAAAAGCATCAAGGACCTGTCGTATGTGGAAACCGATATGACGCTCAATATATCACTGACGTTTAACAATATAAGCGCGGACAATATAACGGATGCTTCTCGCCTGCGCATAACGCTCCCCGCTTACTACACGGTGAGTGACGAGAGCGAACTCACCATAGGGAAGAGCGATTTCGTGAAGACCGGAAGCGCTCAGTTCAAGGTGAATCGCGACATCAGGATAAGCGGTGTCGACTTTAAAGCAACCTCTTTGGCTGCGGGAGATGCCATCTCTTTCAGTGCCGATACGCACGAGATTACACTAAAGGGCGGTTTTCACGTCGACGGTAATTTGGAGATAACGACCGGAGGCAACAATTCTACAGGGACAGCATCTCTCTCCATGACGGCAAAGGTAGGCGATGTGAACGCCACATCTGCTACGGGATTGTTCTACAAAGAGGTGTCTCTGAACATTAATCCTATCCACTTAAACAATATACCCGGCTTCTTGAAAGGGGAGGAGATAGTACTCGACCTCTACAATCCTATCCTGAAATTCACGCTCGAAAACGAGGCGTCGGCCGATGTGCTGGCCAACTTTACGCTGGTTTCCATGCGCAACGGACAGAGAATAAGTACGGTGACGGTGGGAGACGAGAACGGTACGGATGCCGTACGTTTTGCTGCGGCAAACGGAAGTGAGAAAACAATAAGCACGGTGTGGATTTCTCGTCGCGCTCTGAGTGCCGGTGAGTTGCCGGAGGGAACATCCAACGTGGTGGTTCCCAACTTATCTTCGCTCGTAGAAACCATTCCGGACTACATACAGCTAGAAGGGGTATCAGTGAAGACCGATGACACAAAAGAGGTTACCATAGAGCTTGCGCGTGTATACACCGAACAACCGTCCTATGCCTTCGAAGCACCGCTTACCATAGGCGCCAATATCAATATAGTATATACCGAGGAGGCCGAGGATATACACGATGATGTAAAGGATGTGGAGGTGGAAACGGTTGTCGTTACGGCCGATGTGCAGAACAATATTCCGCTGAACATCTCCATAGCAATTACGCCGTACGATAGCAACGGACAGATTCTAAACGATATAGAGGTGACCAATCCGGAGGCGGTCGTAGGATTGTCTTCGGGAAAGATTGAGTGTATACTCAAGAACAAGGAGGGTATCTCGGAGAATGCCATAAGAAAACTGGACCGTCTGTCTTTCAAGGCTACGGGCAACATAAAGGATGCTCCATCGCTGGTTGGCGAGACCCTTAACGAGAACCAGAACTTGCGTCTGGACAACGTAAAATTAACCCTTAAGAGTAAAGCAGAATGAGAACGAAAATAATCTACCTGGCAGCTCTCCTTTGGAGTTGCTCTACCGCAGGCTTGGCACAGTCTCCCCGTGCAGCCTATCACACCGATGGGTTCAACTTTTCACACGAACTGAACCCGGCGCTCCAACCGGAGAAGTCGTACATGTCTGTTCCTACCATAGGAAATACGTCTATCAGCATACAAACCAACTTGGGACTGGGCGATATCCTCTACGATATGCCCGACGGTACACTTACTACGTTTATGACTCCGGGTACCATAAGCAAAGGCGACCTTATGAACCAAGTGAGCGGTGGGTTGCGTAGCAACATAGATGCTCGCTTCACGTTGTTGAGCTTGGGTAGACGTGTCAACGAGAAACGCTACCAAACCTTGGGTATCACGCTAAGAAACGAGGTAGACTTGCGGGTGAGCGAGGGATTCTTCGATTGCCTAAAGGAGATAGAAAACAAACGATACGACTTGAGCGAGACCGGTGTCAGGGCTTCTTCCAGGCTGGAGATTGCTCTGGGCGAAAGTCGCAAGATAGACCACCAATGGACGGTGGGTGCCAAGGCGAAGGTGTCCATAGGTATCGTAAATGCCGATTTGCAGGTGGACAATTTGTCCATCGACCTGGGCGAGGATAAATGGACGGCTCAGGGGCAGGTTAAGCTCAATGCTTCGGGACTGGACTACAAGAGCGAGGTGAAAGATTACAAAGGACATGGCGGTACGTACACTCAGGTAAACGATGTGGAGGTGGGCAGCATAGGGTTCAATGGATGGGGTGTTTCCTTAGATGCCGGAGCTACCTATACGTTGGACGACCATTGGACCTTCTCGGCAGCTGTGCTCGACGTAGGTTTTATGACTTGGTTCAAGAGCAATCGGGCCGAGAACAACAATACGGCGTTTGAGTTTGATGGCTTCCGTGATGTGGTTGCCTCCAAATCGGATGAGAACTCGCTGAAAAATCAGTGGAACCGTTTGGAAGACGACTTAAAGGATTTGGCACATCTGGAAGATATGGGTACATCCTCTTACACCAACATGCCGGCCGTCACGCTGGAGGGTTCCGCGCAATATAAGTGCAAGGGGCTTACGTGCGGTGCCTTACTTACCGGACGTATCAATGGTAAGTACAGTTGGACGGAGGCTCGCCTCAACGTGGGTTACCATCTTTTCAAGGCGGTAAATATTGTTGTGAGTCCGTCCTGCTCCACCTTTGGAACCGGTATCGGAGGTATGTTGCAGGTACACTCCGGAGGCTTTCAGTTCTACATAGCAAGCGACCGCATCTTTACGGAGGTGAACAAACAGTTCATACCGACATCTTTGTCGGCATCCGTACAATTCGGTCTCACTTATGGTATATAATGTAATGGGATATCGTGGGTGTTTTGTCATTCCGTTGTTTAGCTTCCACTGCTTCCACTTT
>CAZUTW010000105.1:0-3100 GCA_964623295.1 uncultured Bacteroidaceae bacterium
ATGATTATTTGGAATCCATGGCACGGTTGTAAGCGGGTGAGCGAAGGGTGCGCACATTGCTACATGTACTTTCTCGATGGTAAACGGGGAATCGATACGTCGCATATCTTTCGTACGGAGAACTTCGACCTTCCGGTGCAACGTAGGCGCGATGGTAGGTATAAGTTGCCCTCGGGGATGGATTTGTATGTGGGCTTGTCTACCGATTTCTTCCTGGAGGAGGCCGATGCTTGGCGTGATGAGGTGTGGAGCTTTATTCGGCGGCGTTCCGACATCTCCTTCCGATTGCTCACCAAACGGGCGGAACGCATTCGTGCGTGTCTGCCGGAGGATTGGGGAGAGGGATATGAGAATGTCTTGTTGCAGGTGACTACGGAGAATCAACAACGGGCGGAGGAGCGTCTGAGTATTCTGCAGGACATCCCGGCACGGCATCGTGGCTTTATGTGTGCTCCGCTGTTGGGACCCATAGAGGTGGAACGTTTTCTGGCTACGGGGGCGTTCGAGGTGGTGTTGTGCGGCGGCGAGAACTACGACGGTGCGCGTCCTTGCCACTACGAGTGGGTGGCGCGTCTGAGCGAACAGTGCCGCAAGTACAACGTGACCTTCAACTTTGTGGAGACGGGAACGGTCTTCGTGAAGAGCGGTTGTCGCTATCACATCCCCGACAAACGTCAACAATCCATCCAAGCTTTCAAATCGGGCTTGAGCTATCAGGGGCGTCCTCTGCACTTCAAGTTATGGAATCCCGAACCCACTTTGTTCGACGAGATAGAGTACCGACCGCACTTTCGTGCGTGTTGTCAAACCTGTGGTACCCGCCTCACCTGCAACGGCTGTTCCAACTGCGGTGCTTGCGACGGGAAAGAGTCGTCCTACGACTGAAGCATCAGCACAATCCGTCGTCCGCACCACACCATCAGCAATCCAAGGAGTATGCTTGCCAGGAAGTAGCCCACAAAGAACATCTTGCTTCTGCTCATTAAGAGTACATACAAGTCGTTGGAGAAGGTGGAAAACGTAGTGAACCCACCGCAGAATCCCGTTATGAGCAGCAGGTTGAGCTGCGTAGATATGTACCGTGTGTTCTCCACCAATCCCAGCAGAATACCTATCAATAGGCACCCTATCACATTCACCAGCAGGGTAGAGAGCGGAAAGTTGCCCACTCCCATGTGCGTCACCAATTTCCCTACAAGGAAACGTCCGCACGTTCCCATAAAGCCGCCCAATCCGGCGATCAACATTGCTTTTATCATTCTTCTTCCTTTTTTTGTTTGAGCATACAACAGAACATCCGTCCTCTTTGTTCGGTGTTCCCGTTACTTTATTTCGCTGCAAAAGTAGACGTTTTCGTTGGATTTACAAAACGTTTCCTCTCCTTCAGGTGCCAAAAAAATCATTTTCTTGCCGTTTTATGGTGCCAATTTTATTAATTTGCCTATATTTGCATTGTAAAATCAATGAGTTATAGAAGAACATCATGAACAACAGATATAGGGCTTGCAGAATATTCCTTTTGGTGGCTTTCCTTTGCGGGGGAGCGGTTCGGTCGTTTGGGCAGCAGCCTGTGGAGGTATTGTGGGATTCCATAGGATTGCGAATGAACGGTGTGCGCGTCATGCCGGTCATGGGGGAGATTCATTATTCGCGCCTTCCCCGGGAAGAGTGGCGCACGGAACTGCACAAGATGAAGGAGGGGGGCGTAACCATGATTGCTACGTATGTCTTCTGGAACCATATAGAGGAGGAAGAGGGCGTTTTTAACTGGAGCGGTCAACGAGATTTGCGTACCTTCTTGGAGTACTGCGGGGCGGAGAACTTGCCGGTGGTACTGCGGGTAGGTCCCTTCTGTCACGGAGAGGTGCGCAACGGGGGTATCCCGGACTGGGTGTTCCAAAAGGGATGCAAAACGCGCAACAACAATCCACAGTTCATGGGGTACGTGGAAAAACTTTATCGACAGATTTTTACGCAGATACAAGGCTTGCAGGCCAAGGATGGCGGACCGGTGATAGCGGCTCAGTTCGACAACGAACAGCGTGATGGTTCCTACCTCATGGCTCTAAAGCGCATTGCGTTGGGGGTGGGGTTCGATTTGCCGTTCTATACGCGTACCGGTTGGCCGGCGCTTACGCGACCGGTGCCCTACGGGGAGATGATTCCGCTCTACGGCGACTATGCCGATGGCTTCTGGGATCGCAGCACCGCAGAGGGGGTGGGCGATTACTATAAGGCCTTTCGCTTTCGTTCTTTCCGCACCTCTACGGTGATAGCAACCGAGCAGTTGGGGCAACAGAAACAAACATCGGAACAGGGTGAGGGGGCGTATCCTTACTTTACGTGCGAACTGGGAGGTGGCATGGCAACGGCTTACCATCGTCGTCCTTATATCTATCCCGAAGATGCCTATGCTATGGCGGTGGTTAAGTTGGGGAGCGGTAGCAATCTCTTGGGGTACTACATGTATCATGGGGGTACCAATCCGGAGGGAAAGACTTATCTCAATGAGTGCCAGCGCACTGTGGCGACCAACTACAACGATCTTCCGGTTAAGACCTACGATTTCCAGGCTCCGCTCGGAGAGTTCGGACAATACAATCACACCTATTTCCTATTGCGTAAGCTTCATCTCCTGATGCAGGATTTCGGAGCGGAGCTTTCAACGATGCCGGCTACTTTCCCGGTAGCGCAGGAGGCGGATAGGGGAGACGACCGTGAACTACGCTGGAGTTACCGCACACAGGGGGACAGCGGATTTGTGTTTGTCAACAACTACGATCGTTTACTGTCGCTTTCGGACAAGAAAGGGGTGCGTTTTACCGTGGGGCATGTTACATTTCCGTCATCTACCATCACGATACCTTCCGGTACGACCTGCATTTTCCCGGTCAACATAGGAGGAATGCGCTATGCCACAGCCCAGCCGGTGGCGCGTAGGGAGGGGCGCATCTACTTGCAACAGATTCCGGGCATCGATACGGAGATAGCGCTTGTCGGTGGGAAGGTGCTCAAACATCTCAAACCCAAAGGGGTGGATCGTGCGGTGTATAAGAACATCTACCTGCTTACACCGGAGCAGGCGGAACATCTCTTTTTG
>CAZUTW010000106.1:0-3088 GCA_964623295.1 uncultured Bacteroidaceae bacterium
TTTTTTTGTTATATTTGTTTCCAAAAAGATGGAAAAGTCCTCTTTTTTTCCTACTTTTGTGCTTGGTTTAATGAATCAATAAGAATCCTAGAATAAAGATGACGCTAAAACAAGCACTTTTGGCATTCGGACTACTAATACCGAATCTCTCTGTCGTGGCACAGACGCCGCATCCGGAACGTATATACCTTTCCGGTACGGGCATTGATAATACAAAAACATGGGAGTTCTACTGCTCTGCCGGACAACATAGCGGTAAGTGGGGCAAGATACAGGTGCCTTGCAACTGGGAGTTGCAGGGCTATGGTGACTATACCTATGGACGCTGGTATGTGAACGAGGGCGAAACTCCAAGTAAGGAGGTGGGTACTTATCGCTACTCCTTTAAAGCCGACAACGCTTGGAAGGGGAAACAGGTGAAGATATATTTCGATGGTGTTATGACCGATACCCAAGTGAAGATTAACGGTCAGTTGGCCGGTGATGTACACCAAGGCGGGTTCTATCGCTTCAGTTATGACATCTCCTCCTTGTTGCAATACGGCAAAAAGAACGTACTCGAGGTGGTGGTAAACAAACACTCCGCCAACGAGTCCATCAATGCAGCCGAACGTAAGGCAGATTGGTGGTTGTATGGTGGTATCTATCGTCCCGTCTGGTTGGAAGTTAATCCCGAAGTGCGTATCGACTTCGACACCTATTTAATAGATGCACGTGCCGATGGCTCCGTAAAAGTACGCGCCAATGTTGAGAACGAAGACGCCTTCTCCGGTTATGAGATGCGCCTAACCCTTCGCGAACTGAAGGGAAGCGGTAGCTATACTCTTAACAAAACCGGATTGCACTCCGACAAACAAGGTGCAACACAACAAGTGGAACTGAAGGGAACCTTTGCCGGAGCCAAAACGTGGGATCCTGAGCACCCTAATCTCTATGTAGCCACTCTTGAGTTGATAAACGATAAAGGAGAAACCATACAAAAGCGAGAGAACAGAGTAGGTTTCCGCACCGTAGAGTTCATTCCGCAGGATGGACTCTATCTTAACGGCGTCAAGTTGGTGATGAAGGGTGTGAACCGTCACTCCTTCTCCGTAGATGGCGGACGCACTACCTCTGCAGCCATGAGCCGTCAAGACGCTCTCCTTATAAAGGAGATGAACATGAATGCCGTGCGTTCCCACTATTCCCCCGATGAGCACTTCCTGGATATGTGCGACTCCCTCGGAATTGTCTACCTCGATGAGTTGGCAGGTTGGCAAAACGGCTACGACAATGTAGGACGCAATCTCTTGGAGGAGATGATAAAACGTGATGTGAACCACACCTGCATTGTTCTTTGGGACAACGGAAACGAAGGCGGTTGGAACTACGACCGTGATAAGGAGTTTGCCAAATGGGATGCGCTGCAAAAGCGTCATGTCATCCACCCCTGGGCAGATTTCAACGATTTGGATACCCACCATTATCCTGCTTATCTTACCGGGGTGGCACGTTTTAACAACGGCTACAAGGTGTTTATGCCTACCGAGTTTATGCACGCCATGTACGACCAGGGCGGTGGTGCCGGCCTGCGCGATTTCTGGGAGCGCTGGATGGAAAGCCCCTACTTTAACGGAGCCTTCATCTGGGCCTACTGTGATGAAGCCCCCAAGCGTACCGACCAAGGCGGCAAGTTGGATTCAGACAAGAGCAATGCCCCCGACGGTATTCTCGGTCCACGTAGAGAGAAGGAGGGCAGTTACTACGCCATTCGCGAGGTGTGGAGTCCTATACAGATAGAAAAGATGCGCATCGGTAAGTACTTTGATGGTAAATTCAAAGTGAAGAATCGCTTCTTGTATACGAACTTGGCCGATTGCAAGATGACTTATAAGGTTATCTCCTGCGGAAGTCCGCTCTCTATGGATGGTGTAGCCGAGGAAAAGGTAGTAGCCTCCGGTAGTGTTACTCTACCTTCTATAGCCCCCGGAGAAACCGGAACAGCCTCCTTTGTTCTTCCCGAGCGCTTCGAAGAGGGCGATTTCCTTATTCTCGAAGCTTACAATCCACAGGGAGAACTCCTTGCCACTACCTCCGAACAGATACACCTCACGAGTGAATATTTTATCAATACGCTTTCACGTGTTCCGGCTACTCTTGCCGCTTACCGTTGTTCTGCCGAGAAAGATGCTAAGACCGTCACTCTGAAGAGTGATCGTGTGGAAGTGCGTTTCAATGCTACCAATGGTCAGATAGAGCAGGTAACGGCCGATGGTAAGACCATACCACTCACCAACGGACCGGTAGCCGTGGGCATGAAGATGCGCTACGACGCCGAGGCCAGTTATGTACGTAACGAACCCGAAGGAGCCATCTTTTGCGCTCACTACAAAGGTGCCGTAGACTCCATACAATGGAAACTTACCAACGATGGTCTGCTCTTTATGAACGCCATCCTCTTGAACAGAGCATCCGGTGGTGCCGGATTCGATGACGCCTTCATGGACACCGAAGTGTACAATCTGGGACTCACCTTCTCCTATCCGGAGGAAGATGTAACCGGTATGAAGTGGATGGGACGTGGTCCCTTCCGCGTGTGGAAGAATCGCATCCCCGGAACCAACTACGGTGTATGGCACAAAAACTATAACAACACCATCACCGGTGAGAGTTACGACAACTTGGAATATCCGGAGTTCAAAGGTTATCACGCCAATCTCTATTGGGCCACCCTGGAGAGTAAAAAGGCGCCCTTCTCCGTTTATGCACAGAACGATGGTATCTTCTTCCGTGTATTCACCCCCGAAGAGCCCGCCGGAAGAGCCGGTGGCAAGCGCACCATGCCTGCTTTCCCTGCCGGAGACCTCTCCTTCTTGCTCGATATACCCGCCATCAACTCCTTCAAACCTATTAAGATGCAGGGGTCGCAGAGTCAGCCGGGCAACATACGTATAAAGGAAGGTGACGAGGGCTTACACCTTGATTTGTTGTTCGATTTTAGACAAACGAAGTGATTTCGAAGCGAAAAAAACGAAAAGTGTTTGGTGATGTGCGAAAAAAGCACTAACTTTGCACCCGATATTATAACATTATAGAGTTACATCATTAT
>CAZUTW010000107.1:0-2993 GCA_964623295.1 uncultured Bacteroidaceae bacterium
ATAGCCTCTACCGTATCCTTGAACTTAGCCGGATGCGCTGTCTCCAAAAATACACCTACCTCGCCCGGCTGCAACTGCTCGGTGAGGGCACGGTATCCACAAGCACCGTGCGGGTCGCAAAGGTAGCCGTTCTCCGCATAGCACTGCTGCATACTCTCCGCAATCTGCTCGTCGGTATACGTAGCACCGGAGATGAGCGCAGAGATAGCTTCGTGAGACTTACCGAACAATTCGTAGATACGAGCAAAGTTGCTCGGATCACCCACATCCATCGCATTGGCAATGGTCTGTACGGATGCTTTTGGGTGATACTCACCCGTCTGCAAATATTTATAGAAGATATCGTTGCGGTTGTTGGCAGCGATGAAGCGCTTCACCGGAAGTCCCATCTTGTAACCGAACAAGCCGCTGCAAATATTACCAAAGTTACCGCTCGGCACACAAACCACCAGGTTGTCGGCCTTGCCCAACCTCTTCAACTGTGCATACGCATAGAAGTAATAGAACGCCTGCGGCAAGAAACGAGCCACATTGATACTGTTGGCTGAAGTAAGCTTCATGTGAGCATTCAGTTCAGCATCCATAAATGCATTCTTCACCAATGCCTGGCAATCGTCGAACACGCCATCCACCTCGATAGCCGTGATGTTCTGACCCAACGTCGTAAACTGGCACTCCTGAATAGGGCTCACCTTACCCTTAGGATAGAGCACATACACATGGATGCCATCAACCCCCAGGAAGCCGTTTGCCACAGCACTACCCGTATCACCCGAAGTAGCCACCAAGACATTTACCAACTGCTCCTCCTGCTTGTTGAAGTAGCCCAAGAGACGTGCCATGAAACGAGCACCCACATCCTTGAACGCCAACGTAGGACCGTGGAACAACTCCAAAGAATAGATGTTGTCCGTCACCTTTACTGCCGGTACATCGAACGCCAATGTATCGTAAACAATCGCCTTCAAATCCTCTGCCGGAATATCCTCGCCAAAGAAAGCATCCGCTACTACATAGGCAATCTCCTGAAAGGAGAGATCCTGTATGGAATCGAAGAAAGAAGCCGGAAGCGCTTTTATCACATTGGGCATAAAGAGACCCTTATCCGCCGCTAGTCCTTTCACTACGGCATCGCGTAAGGTAACGTTCTGTACCTGTCCGTTTGTACTGTAATATTTCATAATCCTCTTAATGTTTCATGAATTCTTGTATAAACTCACTGCCATGCAGCAAACCATAACTACCCTCTTGTGCAGCTACCTCATCGAAGGTTTGCACACTATCCGGAGTGATGCCCGGATAATAGATAAGAAAGGGCACAGGTTCGGCGGTGTGCGTACGGTGCACAAAGGGCGTGGGATGATCGGGCAACACCGCTACCGCCACGGGAGTATCCATCTTGTCGATAGCCTCCAGTATAGGAGCTATGAGACGTTTGTCCAGATTTTCTATGGTGCGGAGCTTCAAATCGCGGTCGCCATCGTGACCCGCCTCATCGCTGGCTTCTACATGCACGTAAACGAAATCGTCGGCTTTGAGGGCCTCGATAGCAGCCGCAGCCTTACCCTCGTAGTTGGTATCGTAGAGACCTGTAGCACCGTCCACATGGATAACACGCAGTCCGGCATAGGTACCGATACCGCGCATCAAGTCGACCGCCGTAATCACGGCTCCACTCTTTATCTGTGGATAGGTTACGGTGAGTGGCTCCATCTTGGGACGATAACCGCCGCCCCACGGCCAGATGCTGTTGGCAGGGTCCTTACCCTCGGCGATACGCTGCTTGTTGAACGGATGTTCCCGCAGCAACTCCTGCGATTTAAGAATCAACTCGTTCAGCAAATCGGCCGTAGGTTGAGCCTCCGGTACCTCGGCTTTCACCAAAAGCGGACGGAAGGGTTGTCCCGGCACATCGTGCGGTGGTGTACAGATGACTCGTTTGTCGCCCCCCTTTATCACCAAAAGGTGGCGGTACTGCACACCGGTATAGAAATGAACCCGCTCGTTGCCTAAGTGTTCCTGCAGGAACTTGATAAGCAAGTCGCCCTCCTCGGTCTCCAAACGGCCGCAAGAGTGGTTCTTTATGTTGTCGCCTTCTATGCAAATAAGGTTGCAACGAATGGCAAAGTCGTCGTCGCCAAGTGTTACGCCTATGCTGGCAGCCTCCAGCGGACCGCGTCCCTCGTACACCTTGGTTTGGTCGTAGCCCAAAATGGAGGAGTTCGCCACCTCGCTGCCCGGATGGAATCCCTCCGGAACCGTCTGCAATCGACCTACCCTACCCTCGCGCGCCAACTTATCCATGCAGGGAGTGTTGGCATATTGCAATAGTGTTTTGTCTCCCAATTCCTTTGCCGGCCAGTCGGCCATGCCATCGCCCAGTATAATGATATGTTTCATTGTTACACCTTATCTATATTATACATTTGCAATACGCATGATGTCGGCAAATACTCCGGCAGCCGTCACACCGGCTCCGGCTCCGTATCCTTGTATCAACATGGGGTACTCTTTGTAACGCTCGGTGGTGAGCAACACGATGTTGTTGCTACCTTCCAAATCGTAGAACGGATGTCCCGGTGCTATCTCGCGGAGAGCTACGGATGCCTTACCATCCTCGGCCAATTGAGCCACAAAGCGCCAACGTTTGTTCTCGGCAGCCAAGCGCTGACGATTCTTCTCAAACTCGGCATCGAGTTGCGGCAACTTAGCCCAGAACTCATCGAGCGAACCTTCGAACAGTTCGTTCGGGATAAAGAGATGCTTCTCCACATCCTCTATTTCAAGACGATAACCTGCCTCACGAGAAAGAATAACCAACTTACGGATTACATCCTTACCACTCAAGTCGATACGAGGATCCGGTTCGCTGTATCCGGCCTCCTTAGCCATCTGTACCGTCTTGCTGAACGGCACATCGGCAGCTATCTTATTAAATATGTAATTGAGCGTACCACTCAGCACCGCCTCTATGCGAAGGATGCTATCACCAC
>CAZUTW010000108.1:0-2978 GCA_964623295.1 uncultured Bacteroidaceae bacterium
TCACAATCCACCCACGTGTTGCGCCACATCACCTGGTGCACATAGAAACCATCCTTCGGCAATCGCATGGCATCCGTCACACCACTCCGCCTGTAGTTCTCCTCACCTCGGAAGTGTGTGTTGGTATCCGAGAAGACAATCTTCGCCCCGCCACTGCTGCAACGGTCTCCATTGCCCGGACGCTCCCGCCAGTAATCGAACCAACGGCGGATGAGTTCCACCGCAAACATATCTTGATTGTGGTTGTAGTCCGATGCATCCGCCCCTTTGTAGAGCGGTCCCGCCCCCTCCTTGTGATACGGATAGGAGTACGCATCCCAATACTTGCGCAACCCCTCGTCGCGGCAATACTCCATCGCCCACATGGGGTGCTTCTTGCTACGGTTGATGTAAAGCATCTCACCCCCATACTCTGCAGAATCTATGTCCAGCATCTCGCGGCTACCCGTAGCACGTCCGCCGTAAGGATCGTAGGTGTCGCGCAACTGCTTCATCTGCGCGATATGCTCCGCGCTCACCCCCTTGTTGCCCGATTCGTAGAACAAAATGGACGGGTTGTTGCGGTTGTAAATCATGGCATCGCGCATCACCTCCACGCGCTGTTCCCACTGTCGTCCCTCCTTGTCGCGCTCCGAGTCGCCCGCCGGCATCGCCTGGATGAGACCTACACGGTCGCACGATTCCACATCCTGTTTCCAAGGGGTGATGTGCATCCAACGCACCAGGTTGCCGCCCGATTCCACCATCAGACGGTTGGAGTAGTCGCTCAACCATGCCGGAACCGACAGACCTACCGCCGGCCATTCGTTGGAGGAGCGCTGCGCATAGCCGTGCATTTGCAGCACCCGGTCGTTGAGCCATATCTTGCCGTCGTGGAATTCCGTCTTGCGAAATCCGGTGCGCGTTTCTACGTTATCAACAACTTCTCCTTGATTGTTGATAAGTGCCGTTTCCACCGTATAAAGGTAACCGTAGCCCCAACTCCAAAAGTGCAAACCTCCTACTGCGGATGAGGCTTTCAGTACCATTGACTGCTGCGGTTGTATTACTTGTGCATCTCCATTGAACTCAGCTACTTGCGTGTGCTCTGCGTCGAATATGCGCACCCGGTAGTGCATCTCCTGCGGAGTGGTGGTTTCGTTCTTCACCTCCGACTCCGCATGTATCGTTGCGCTGCGCCCTTTTATGTCGAAATCTGTAGCGTAAACATACACACCAGTGGTTTTCAACGCACTGTACAATGGCAGGGTTTGATACACGCGCGGTGTGATGTGCAGGAACACATTTTTGGGGATGCCCCCATAGTTGGCGTTGAAGTTGTGGTCGTTCCACTGGTACTTCGTCTTTGTCTCCCGTTCGCGGTAGGTCCAACTGTTGTCCACCCGCACCGCCAGCACATTGTCTCCTTCTTTAATATAAGGAGTAAGGTCGTAACCCACCGCCATGATGCCGTTCTCGTGGAAGCCCAGTTTCTCACCGTTCAGGTAGAAATCCGCCCCCTGGCGTACCCCCTCAAACTCCACGAACACCTTCTTGTCCGTCACGTCCTCCACGGTGAAGTGTTTGCGATACCACATCACCGTATCCGATAGTCGGTCTATGGATACCCGGAACGCCTCGTCCTCGTTGAACGCCCGGGGTAGTGTCACCCTTTTCCAAGCATCGTCCTCGAGCGATGGCAGTGCACCCTCCGGAGTGTCACCTATTTTCAAACGCCATTCACTATTGAAGTTGTATTTTGCACGTTCCCACGCCTCTGCCCCCTGCATAGCACCCACGAGCAGAGCGAACAGCAGAACGCCCCTAAGTTCTATTCTTTTGTTGCCAATGATTTTCATATCGGTATTTGTTGTTTTTTTATAGGATTTACGTCACAAAAGTAATACTTTTTTGGCACATTTTGCCCTAAAAAGTGCAATTTATGCGTGTGGATACCCGTTTTTCGGAAGATTTTCTGTATCTTTGTGGCAAGAATCCGAATAAGAGGATAATTAAAAACAACATAATAAAAATATGATACTCGCAAAAATTACAGCAGCAGAAGCAGCTGCTATGATACAAAACGGAGATGTAGTGGGTATGAGTGGATTTACCCCTGCAGGTACTCCGAAAAGCATTCCTGCAGAGATTGCCAAAGTAGCTCAGAAGGAGCATGAGGCAGGGCGTCCTTTCCAAATAGACCTTTTTACCGGTGCCAGCACCGGACAGAGTGCCGATGGAGAACTTGCCAATGCACATGCACTGCGCTTTCGCGCTCCCTATACTACCAATCCGGATTTTCGTAAACATGTAAATCAGAATGAACTGGCCTATAGCGACCTCAACCTTAGCAATATGGCTACACAGATTCGTCAGGGTTACTTGCGCCCCGTAAACTGGGCCATCCTGGAGGCTTGCGAAGTGGAGGTGATAGGTGGAAAGGCTCGTATCTACTTGACCGCAGCCGGTGGTATTTCACCCACCATCGCTCGTCTGGCCAACAAGGGTATCTTCATTGAGCTCAATGCTTTCCATAGCAAAAACAGCATGGGTCTGCACGATGTGTACGAGATTCAGGACCATCCTTATCGTACACCTATCATGATTACCAAGGCCAGCGACCGCATAGGTGTGCCTTATGTAGAGGTCGATGCCGACCGCATCCGTGGTGTAGTGGAGTGTAATATCCCCGATGAGGCTCGTGCCTTCAAGGATGCCGATCCTGTTACTACCAAGATAGGTCAAAACGTGGCCGACTTCTTGTTGCAGAACCTGCACGAGGGTAAGATTCCTTCCAGCTTCCTGAACCTGCAGAGTGGTGTGGGTAGTGGTGCCAACGCCGTATTGGGCGCGTTGGGTAGCTGTCCGGAGGTGCCTAACTTCAATATTTACACCGAAGTATTGCAGGATGCTCCCGTTCACTTGATGGAGCAAGGACGTGTGCTGAGCGCTTCTACTTGTTCCCTCACCGTCACCAACGAGTGTTTGCAGGGCATCTA
>CAZUTW010000109.1:0-2967 GCA_964623295.1 uncultured Bacteroidaceae bacterium
CTTACTCGTTCATATAGTCGCATATTATGGCAAAGAAGAAATCGAATATAGACGCAGTATTGTTGCGAGGCTACTGGTTGTCCTCCCTCATCGCCGTGCTTGCTATAGCAAGTATGGACGTATCGGCTGCGCCCAAAGCTCCGCGACTTGTGGTGAACATCACCATAGATCAGTTGCGTTCCGATTACTTGGATGCCTTTATGCCTCTCTATGGTAACGATGGATTTAAACGCCTCTTCCGGGAAGGGTGTGTTTATACACGTGCCGAATATCCCTTTGCAACCATCGATAGAGCCTCTTCCATAGCTGCATTGACCACAGGAACAGTGCCGTATGATAATGGTATTGTAGGGCAACAATGGGTGAACCGCAATACGTTGCGTCCCATCAACTGTGTGGCAGATGCAACCGTTCGTGGCTTACAGACAGATGAGGCCTTGTCACCGGCCAAGCTGATGGTTTCTACCTTGGGCGATGAACTGAAGATAGCCACCGACGGTAAGGCCTTGGTGTACTCCATAGCTCCCTACAGCGATGCCGCCATTCTGAGTGCCGGTCACGCTGCCGATGGTGCCTTTTGGATAAACGATAAGACGGGTGATTGGTGCGGTACCTCTTATTACTCGGCTTCTTTGCCCTCCTGGGTGCAGATGTGCAACAGTTATCAAGGACTGCGCTCTCGCATAGAAAGCATCACCTGGGAACCCTACAACGATTTGGTAGGAAACTTTAGTTACTTCCTCTCCAAAGGAGTAACAAAGCCCTTTAAACATACCTTTAAGACAACGCGTAAATATACTTCCTTTAAGTATAGTGGATGCGTCAACGAAGAGGTTACACGTGCTGTCATGCAGTGTTTATCCTCCACCGCTATGGGGGTAGATGGGGTAACCGATATGCTCAACGTCACCTACTATGCAGGAAGTTTCGATAACCAACCGGTAGACATCTATCCTGTTGAATTACAGGATACGTACGTCCGTCTAGATAACGAAATAGGAAAGCTCCTCTCAAAAGTGGAGAGTAAGGTGGGACGTGAGAACGTACTTGTGGTTGTCACCTCAACGGGTTACGTGCGCGAAGACTTCTCCGAAAACATCTCCAAGTTCCGTATTCCCACGGGCGAGTTCAATATTACTCAGTCGGCCTCTCTCTTAAACGTCTATCTATCGGCCCTCTATGGCAATGGCCGTTACGTAGAAACCGTTTACGGTCCCGAAATCTACCTCAATCAGAAGTTGATGGAGGAGAAGAAAATCAACGTAGCCGACCTCTTGGAACGCAGTCAGGACCTACTCCAACGCATGAGTGGTGTGAAAGATGTGTACACATCGGAACGTCTTACTCTTGGCGCCTGGACTCCCGGCATCAGTAAGATACGCAACAGCTACAACCCCAAGTGCTCCGGCGATATCCGTATAGTGGTATCTCCAGGATGGAAATTGGTGAACGGCGATACACACGAAAGCAAACAAATACGCGAATCCTTCGTAGGTTTCCCCCTCTTCTTTTGGGGCAACGAAGTGAAAAACGAACAAATAGACACCCCCGTAACCGTGGACTGCATCGCTCCCACGGTGTCACAATCCATACGTATTCGGGCTCCAAATGCCTGTTCTTCTGTTCCTTTGACCGGAGTATGGTAAATACCCGGCATTATACAAGGTGTAATTAGAGTTTTTTTATTATCTTTGCACCCAATAATAGATTTACAAATAGAAGAAAAAATAAAATTATATATGGATTTCATACAATTGATTACAAAAATCTTCGGTAACAAGTCTACCAGAGATATGAAGGCAATACAGCCGTTGGTGGAGGAAGTGAAGGCGATTTATCCTCAGATTGAGGCTTTGGACAACGATGCACTGCGTGCAAGAGCACAAGAGTTGAAAAAACAAGTTCAGTCGGCCGGTGCCGATTTGAAAAAGCAGATAGCCGAACTGAAGGCGAAGGTAGAGGAACTCCCTATAGAGGAACGTTCCGACTATTTCGCCAAGATAGATAAGTTGGAGGCCGATGTCTTGGAGGAGTACGAGAAAGCACTCGATGTTGTTCGTGCCGAAGTTTTCGCCATCGTAAAGGATACCGCACGTCGTCTCTCCTCTCCCGAGGGTGTAGAGGTAACAGCCAACGATAAGGACCGTCTCTTTGCCGCTAAGCACGACTTTGTGCATATCGATGGCGACAAAGCTCACTATCACAACCACTGGATGGCCGGTGGTAACGACCTTGTATGGAACATGTGTCACTACGACGTACAGCTCTTCGGAGGTACCGTACTGCACCAAGGTAAGATAGCAGAGATGGCTACCGGTGAAGGTAAAACGTTGGTAGCAACCCTCCCGGTATTCTTGAACGCCCTTACCGGAAACGGCGTTCACGTGGTAACCGTCAACGATTACTTGGCAAAACGTGACTCCGAGTGGATGGGTCCGCTCTATATGTTCCACGGCTTGACCGTAGATTGTATCGATAAGCATCAGCCCAATTCCGATGCTCGCCGCAGAGCCTATCAAGCCGATATCACCTTCGGTACCAACAACGAGTTTGGTTTCGACTACTTGCGTGACAATATGGCCACCAACCCCAGAGACTTGGTACAGCGTGCTCACAATTATGCTATTGTCGATGAGGTGGACTCCGTGTTGATCGACGATGCCCGTACCCCGTTGATTATCTCCGGTCCCGTTCCCAAGGGCGAAGACCAGCAGTTCGAACAGTATCAACCTTTGGTAGAGAGACTGGTAGCCGTACAGCGTCAGTTGGCAACCCAGTACCTGGCTGAGGCTAAGCAGATGATAGCCAGTGGCGATAAGGCAACCGTAGAAAAGGGATTCCTGCAGCTGTATCGCAGTCACAAGGCACTGCCCAAGAACAAACCGCTTATCAAGTTCCTCTCCGAGCAAGGTATCAAAGCCGGTATGCTCAAGACCGAGGAAATCTATATGGAGAACAACAACAAAC
>CAZUTW010000110.1:0-2964 GCA_964623295.1 uncultured Bacteroidaceae bacterium
AAAAGACGGAATCGCAAGGTTCCGTCTTTTTTTGTAGATATCCGCAGCACACCCGGACAGAAGACGAGAAAGCACGGAAAAAGAATCAGCGACACCTCCGAGCAGAGTTATAAAATACTCCACTCTGCAACAAATAATAATCAATTCACCGCTCCATTTGTGAAGAAAATACTATCTTTGCAGTCGATTTGATTAAAAAAACTAGCATGAATGCACGAATAATACTCAGCATAGCCACCCTACTTTCCGGTGGACTGTGCATGGCACAACGCTCCTACAACCTGGTATTGGAGGGAAGAGCCGACCGACACGGGGAGACCATCCTCCTAACCGAGCAAGATCGATATACCCAAGAAAAGGGATACGGATTCGACCTTATGGATTCGCCTAAGTTGCACAACAAAACGGCGAAATCTCCTTATTATATATCGGTATACGAACCCGACGGCAACTATAAAGTAACCGTCACCGTGGGGAATACACTGCGCGCCGGTAACACTACGGTGCGCGCAGAGTCTCGCCGACTCTTCCTGGAAAACATCGTCACCCGGAAGGGGGAACAGAAGACCTACTCCTTTATTGTCAACAAGCGCAACACGGTTATCAACGAAAAAGAAAACGTGTTGATAAAGGAACGTGAGAAGAACAAACTCAACTGGGACGACAAGTTGACCATCGAGATAAACGGCGACGCGCCCGCCATCTCTTCCATCCGCATAGAACCGGCCGAGGAGAATATCCCCACAGTCTACTTGTGCGGAAACAGCACGGTGGTAGACCAGGATTACGAACCATGGGCCAGCTGGGGACAGATGATCCCCCGCTTCTTCGACGAGAACGTGGCCTTTGCCAACTACGCCGAGAGTGGCGAGACGGCCGAGACTTTTATACAAGTGAAACGTCTCAAGAAGATACTCACCACGCTGAAAGCCGGCGACTACATCGTAATGGAGTTCGGCCACAACGACCAAAAACAAAAGAAACCGGGAAGCGGAGCCTACTACAACTTTGCCACCGCCCTCAAGACCTTCATAGACGAAGCCCGCAAAGTGGGCGCTACTCCCATCCTCGTCACCCCCACTCAACGACGATCCTTTAAGGAGGGAAAGATACAGGAAACACACGCCAACTACCCCGAAGCCATGGCTTGGGTGGCCGAGCGCGAAGGAGTGCAGCTGATAGACCTTCACAGCATGACCCGCACTCTGTTCGAGACCCTGGGCGAAGAGGGCAGCAAACGCGCCTTTGTACACTACCCGGCAGGCAGTTATCCGGGACAGACAAAAGCGTTTGCAGACAACACACACTTTAATCCCTATGGCGCCTACGAAATTGCCAAGTGCATCATCGAGGGAATGAAAGAGCTAAACCTTCCCATCGTGGAGCACCTGCGCAGTGATTACAAGGCCTACAACCCGGCACAACCCGACAACCGGGACACCTTCCACTGGAACGATAGTCCCTTTACCGACACCCTGAAACCGGACGGAAACTAAAAGAGAAGACACATGAATAAAAAGACATTTCAAGAGAACAAAAAATTAAAATACATCCTCGCCGCAGCAGTACTCCTGCTGCTGGCGGTGGTTTTTTCACTCTATCTGTTTATCTTGCCCGCCACACACAACAAAGAGGCAGCGTATCTGTATATCGATAAGGACGATACCTTAGACTCCCTGGTGCACAAGGTACGAGAGCACGAAAACGCAGTTCAGACATCAGGCTTCGCCACACTGGCCCGCCACTTCTTTACCGACAGCACTCTGCACCGCGGACGCTACGCCATCACCTCCGGCATGAGCAATCTCACGCTCATTCGCCACATACGCAACCGCAACCAGGCTGCCATCAACCTCACCATCCCCACGGTGCGCACCCTCGACAAGTTGGCCGCCTACCTGGGCAACACCCTCATGGCAGACTCCGCCGACTTTGCCCGTTTGCTTGGCAATGCCGACTCCTGCAGCCACTATACCTGCGTGGATATCCCGCTAAACGACCAAACCATACAGGCACTGTTCATCCCCAACACCTATGAGGTGTATTGGGACATCACCCCGCAAGCCCTCCTGAAACGCATGGAAAAGGAGAACAACATATTCTGGAACATCGCCCGCAGACAACAGGCGCAACAACAAGGACTCACCCCTGTAGAGGTGTACACCCTGGCCTCCATCGTCGACGAAGAAACAGCCAACGACAAAGAGAAACCCATGATTGCCGGCATGTACCTAAACCGTCTGCACGCCAACATGCCGCTGCAGGCCGACCCTACAGTAAAGTATGCACTGAAGAACTTTGCTCTGAAACGCATTCTGCGCGAAGACTTGAAGGTAGACAGCCCCTATAACACGTATGTACATACCGGACTCACCCCCGGTCCCATTCGCATAGCCAGCATCGCAGGAATAGACGCTGTGCTCAATGCCGTACACCACGATTATCTGTACATGTGCGCCAAGGAAGATTTCAGCGGCACCCACAACTTTGCCGTCACCTACAAAGAGCACCTACAGAACGCTGCGCGGTACACCCAAGAGTTAAACCGTCGAAATATTATGAGATAAAGAGGGTTTTCCTTGTAGTATCCAAAAATAATGACTACCTTTGCGAACGATTTTACAATGACAACAAATAAATAAGGTATGATCTATTTTTTCAGAACCCCAGGTAAGAGTGTAATTGCTACAGCGGCAAACCACTCGTTCACCCCAGAAGAAATTGCAGAACTTTGTTGGCTATACGGCGATGCCACTCTCGTAGAGGGAGAATCGCTGGAAGGCTATTACATCGGTCCACGCCGAGAGATGGTTACTCCCTGGAGTACCAATGCCGTGGAGATTACACAAAACATGAGTCTGAAGGGCATACAACGTATCGAGGAATACTTCCCCGTTGCGAGTGCCGACGCAGAACACGATGTAATGCTGCAACGTTTATACAACGGATTGGATCAAACAATTT
>CAZUTW010000111.1:0-2942 GCA_964623295.1 uncultured Bacteroidaceae bacterium
AGATTAAGAACGATGCTCAGGCTTTGGCTGACAGCATGAAGGAGGTTGCTCTGACTATTGCCGCTAAGGTAAGTGCTACCGGTTCTATCTATGGTTCCGTTACTACTGCTCATGTAGCAGAGGAGCTGCAGAAGAAGGGTTTCAACGTAGACCGCAAGCTTATCTTTATGAAGGATATCAAGGCTGTCGGTTCTTATGTTGCTAACGTAAAGCTGCACAAGGAAATCGCTCTCGATATTCCTGTTGAGGTTGTTGCTGAGGCTGCAGCCGAGTAATATTGGCTTTTTGGTTAATGTACATAATTATGGGGGTGCACTCTTTTGAGTTGCACCCTTTTTTTGTGTCCTCTTGGTGCAAGGCTATTCTTGTGGAAGGGTTGCTGTGGGGTTGTTCGCGTATGGGCATAAAAAAACCCGTTGGTATCCCAACAGGTCTCAATTCTTCCGGTTATAACCGATAGGATTTTTTTCGCTATTAGATAGCAGCAGAATCAGCAGCTACAGAATCAGCAGCTACAGAATCAACAGATGCAGAATCAACTACCTCGATAGAATCGCTGATAGAATCGGTCTCCTCAGCAGCCTGCTCAGCCTTGTTACCGCAAGATGCGAATGATACTGCTACGAATGCAGCGAACAAAAATGCTAACTTTTTCATTTCCTTTGCTTTTTAAATTTGTAATACAATATTTGCTTTCTTAAAACGGTGCAAAGTTACGCACTTTTTCAATACGTTGTACTAAAAATCTCCTTTTTTTTTAGACTTTTTTTTGCATAAAATCTTATAGTATTGATTATCAAACAAATAGAGAAATAACTTTTTTTCGCCCAAATCGGCTTTTTGCCGAAACAGTTGCGTTATTGCGATATTTTGTGTAAGTTTGCAGCCTGAAAGAACAAGTGTATATAAATAAGGTATAGGTATGACACCAAACTCAATATTCCAAGGCAAGAAGGCCGTGTTCTACACACTGGGCTGCAAACTCAACTTCGCGGAAACCTCCACCATAGGCAAACAGCTTAAGGAGGTGGGGGTACGCATGGTGCAGCCGGGAGAGATAGCGGACATCTGCATCGTCAATACATGCTCGGTTACCGAAGTGGCCGACCATAAGTGCAGACAGGCGATACACAGACTTACCAAACAGCATCCGGGCGCTTTCGTGGTGGTGACGGGGTGCTACGCCCAACTCAAACCGGACGTGGTGGCGGATATTGAGGGGGTAGACTTGGTGCTGGGTGCCGAACAGAAGGGCGACCTGTTGCGCTATCTGGAGGAACGACTGGATGCTGCCGGTTCTGCCGATCGTTCGGCGGGACACGAACGTTTTACGGTAGCAACCAAGGATATCCGTTCCTTTGTTCCCTCTTGTTCGCGTGGCGACAGAACGCGCTACTTCCTGAAGGTGCAGGACGGTTGCGACTATTATTGCACCTATTGTACCATCCCCTTTGCCCGTGGTAGGAGCCGCAACGGTTCCATCGCATCGCTCGTGGAACAGGCGCGCGAGGTGGCACGCGAGGGGGGTAAGGAGATTGTCATCACGGGAGTAAACATAGGCGACTTCGGTAAGAGTACCGGTGAAACCTTCTTCCAACTGATACGGGAACTGGACAAGGTGGAGGGGATAGAGCGTTATCGCATCTCCTCTATAGAGCCCAACCTTCTGACCGATGAGATGATAGACTTCTGTGCTCAATCGCGTGCTTTCATGCCGCACTTCCACATACCGCTGCAATCGGGTAGCAACGATGTGTTGCGATTGATGCACCGTAGATACGACACCGATCTGTTTGCACAACGTGTGGCACACATAAAGCGTGTCATGCCGGATGCCTTTATCGGTGTGGATGTGATTGTGGGAACTCGCGGTGAGACCGATGCGTTCTTTGAGGATGCCTATCGTTTTATCGATTCTTTGGATATCACTCGTCTGCACGTGTTTCCTTACTCGGAGCGTCCGGGTACGCAGGCACTGAAGATTCCGTTTACGGTGCGTCCGGAGTTGAAGCACGAGCGTAGTCAGCGTCTCATAGCGCTGTCCGACGGTAAGTTGCGCAACTTCTACCAAGCGCATCTCGGTACGGTACGTCCGGTGCTGTTGGAGAAGGCGGTGCCCGGTCGTCCTATCCAGGGGTTCACGGACAATTACATACGTGTGGAGGTGGAGAACACCACCAACGAACTGGACAACTGCATTGTGCAGGTGCGATTGGAACAGCTGAACGCCGATGGCAGTGCCGTAAAAGCCGTTATTGTAGAATAAAGAATTTCATCGAAAGAAGTATATATGGTGAAGACAGCGATTGTTATTTTGAACTGGAACGGAGTGGCTATGCTCCGCAAGTTCCTTCCGTTTGTGTTGAGAACTCTCGACAACGATGCCGCCCTTTATGTGGCCGACAACGGTTCTACCGACGATTCGTGTGCGGTGGTGGAGGCGGAGTTTCCGGAGGCACACCTCATCCGCCTGGAACAAAACTATGGTTTTGCCGAGGGGTACAACCGTGCTCTGGCGCAGGTGGAGGCGGAATACTTCATCTTGCTGAACAGTGATGTGCGTGTAGACAAAGGTTGGCTGAAGCCCTTGGTCGATTTCATGGATGCTTACCCGAAGGTGGCAGCGTGTCAACCCAAGATATTGAGTGAGCGCAATCCGTTGATGTTCGAGTACGCCGGCGCTTGTGGCGGTTATATGGATGCATACGGCTATCCCTTCTGTCGCGGTCGCATACTGGGCAAGGTGGAGGAGGACGACGGTCAGTACGATACTCCCCGCATGGTGTTCTGGGCCACCGGAGCCGCGTTGATGATTCGCAGTGCGGTGTATCGCGAGGTAGGTGGACTCGACGGACGTTTCTTTGCCCATATGGAGGAGATAGATTTATGTTGGCGCTTGCGCAGTAGGGGATGGGGCATCTATTGTGTGCCGCAGAGCACCG
>CAZUTW010000112.1:0-2880 GCA_964623295.1 uncultured Bacteroidaceae bacterium
AAAATAGGATTGTCTGTGAAAATTAGTGCATAATGGCCGATTTTGCAGAACTTTCTGCATCTACTTCTTCGGTATGTTTTACCTTCTTACCATAGGTAAAGGTATAACTTACTGTGAGGCGTACATAGCGATGATAGGAACTTCCGTAGGACGTGGTGTACTGACTAAACCACTCATTATCCAACTGAGTGGTGGCACCTTTCCAACTCTTTTGGAAAAGGTTCACTGCGTTTGCGCTAAAGTTCCATTTTCCATTGCTCCATCCCGCGCGTAAATAATAAAAATTTCTACTACGTTTTGAAATCTGCTCCATATCGTAGCTTAACAGAGCCTTGTTTGCCAAAGAATAAGAACCTGTAAAGTAGAATTTTCCGAGGTAATAAGTTCCAGAAAGGTCGATTGCAATACGACTGTTGTTCTCTTGGTATACCCCAGTTGTCTTCTCATAATGATAGCATGGTGATGCCTTAAGCACAAGTTTGCGGTGAAAGAATTTTGCAGAGAAAGATGCACCGGCATTGTAATCTAGGTAGTTACCGCTATTTTCCAACGTGCGCAATAAGGACGTGCCCGATTCCATAACGTCGTACACCGGTACAGCACGACTGTAGAGGCGTTCGAACCCTGTATAAACAGACATGGAAAACGCATTGCTTGGCAGCCACGTGTACTCCAGTTTTCCTCTAAGTCCGGGAGTATTGTTTACATACATACTACCTTTCTTATAGAGCAATTCGTTCTCCTGAATAGCATCCGGTGTCTTTTCGGCTGCTTCTACCGTGTACACGAAACGATTGGCAAACAAGGAAACCAGGTGCTTCTCACTAATCGCATACTGCAAACTGACAACTCCGAGTGCGTAAAGATTGTTTAAGCGTGTGCCATTCACTTTGTTCGATTCCCCCGTAAGAGCAGCTAACGCGGTTCCGGACAACTTTTCCGTATTAAATTTGTAGGAAAGACCGGCGTTATAATACATCTCATCAAAAATCTCCGACGACTCCGTGTTTCCGGTGTATTTTACATCGTTATAATTATAAGCTCCCGTACCAAAAAGATTTACGCTATGGTGTGGCGTAATTTCTTTAGCAAGACTCACATATAAACTTCCTTGCAGTGCATCTTCTTGCGCTTTTGTGCGAATAGAGGTATCATCGGAGGTATAGAGACGATTGGACTTCGTGCGCTGATACAGGAAATAAGTCACAGTATTGAGTTGGAAACCCTTTCCGAGGTTAAAATAGTAATCACCATCCCATTCGGGAGAGACCGAAGAACTCGTCCTCTCATTGGAGTAACTACCATTTTTGTAAAGGGCATTGGAAAACAGCAAGCGACCGCTATCGTCATTGCGTGGCGTATTTTGGGAATACAAAGATATGGTATTGGAAATAGACGTATTCTCTGTATTGTATCTTGCACGGAACGCACTCTTGAAATCGTTTTGTTTATAGTGACTTCTGTCGTAAAGGTTGCTACGCGTTATCTCGTTTATGCTACCATCGCTCTGTGGAAAACGGAAGATTTGTACTTGATCGGTACCGGTGTGACGATTGTCCTTATAGGTATCGCTCACACTCAGGTCGTACGTCATGCGTTTATAATTCAGCCTACTATACAGCAACCCGGCTCCCGAACCTATCATAACATCATCTCGTGCCATGAGTTTGGTGTATCCTCCTATTTCTTGATGCTTTAGGGTGATGTTTATTACGAACTTGTCGTTGTGGAAACGCACATCGGAAGGGAACACTAGATATTCCACTTTCTTCACGTCTTCGGCTCGTAGCCCATCCTTCTCCTCCTTTGTCGCAGGCACCATATCTATATATATGGCAACCTCTTCGCCGCTGTTTGTCTGTACGGTTCCGGTTATCGGTTGTACATCTATTTGCGGGATAGCCATTTGGAAGAGTAAGTCGGCAACGCTTTGAGCTGTCCTTTTTACCTTATTATCGGGATAGTAAGTGGTGGATTTGGCATTCGCGCGTTGTAATTGTGCATCTACCACAACTTCGTCCAGTTGTTTATCACTTAGCGTATCCACAAAAGCTACTTGAGCTTGTGCACTGAGTGCAACTGCTGCACAGCAGAGTGTTGTTATTTTTTTCATACCATTACACTTTTTACGTGCAAAACTATAATTTCCCCCTTATTGCGCAATGAAAAAATATCTATAATTTGCGTTTTAATGGGGAAAAATTACACTTTTGTGTAATATTTCCCCGCGTAAAATGCCGAAAACAGATGGATTTTCATCTCTTATTGAACTGTTCACGGTGTGCTATGATGTGGTCGAAATGTTCCGTGGCCCAGTTGGTGAGAGCCAGTACATGCGGCATGAGGGAGGCGCCCAATGGGGTAAGTGAGTACTCTACCCTTGGAGGAATCTCTGCGTAGACCTTTCGCGCTACCAAATCATCGGCTTCGAGCGAACGAAGGCAAGAGGAAAGCATCTTGGATGAGATGTCCGGGATGCTTTTTTCCAATTCTCCATAGCGCAGAGGGCGCTCGGAGGCGTTGAGAAGATAAAGAATCAACAATGACCATTTATCACCGATACGCGACAATATGTTGCGAAACGGACAGGTGGGATAATTGGGTTCTACCGCACTCCATGAGGCTGTATCTTTTCTCTGTGCCATATTTTTATTCTTTTTTTTCGTTTTGTAAGTTGTTCATTTATCAAATTCCAACCAAAAGGTAACCAACATTTCTTCGCGTAACCTGTTGTATGTTATATAGTTTTTTCCTATCTTTGCAAACGCGAAAGAGGTAACCCCGCAGTCGGCAACCGCTGCAAAGGTACTCCTTTTTCTGCAACGAACAAAATTATTCACTTTTAAATTCAACGATTATGAAGCGTTCAAATGAATTTGT
>CAZUTW010000113.1:0-2775 GCA_964623295.1 uncultured Bacteroidaceae bacterium
AGATGGCGTTGCGCGGTTCCAAGTATCACCGCAACCAGTTCAAGTTGAACTTGGGTGATATTACCGACTGGTATGAAACCATGATGCCTTACTCCGTAATGCAGGTTTCTTCTCCGTTGACTTCCCTCTACATCAACCGTAAGGGTATTCGTAACAAGGTAACCACCGGTTGCGAAGGTGTATTGGTAACCGCTTGTAACAAGGCACAGCCGCAGAACGGTGTTATGCACTACATCGACAAGATGTTGTTCTACGATAAGAACACACGCGATGTCGTCCTGAACTGCCGTTTCCGTTTCGATGCTTCCACCATGTCTCCCGATATCATGACCGCCGGTTATCCGGAGGAGGAGGAGACCACCTCTACACAGAGCAACCGTGGTCGCGGTTTCAAGGCAGGTTCTATGAAGAACATCACCCTGAACAACAACACCACCTTGGTATCTCACCGTATGCGTGTGGTAACCTTCTGGTCTTACGAGGGTGATGAGGTCATCATTCAGGGTCAGTACGACTTCACCTTGCGTCTGCCGCCTGTACCGGCAGGAACCTACGAGTTGCGTCTGGGTTATTGCTCCGGTTTCGAGAGCCGTGGTATCATCCAGATTTATTGCGGAACCGATCCTAAGAACTTGCAGCCGGAGGGTATTCCTTTGGACTTGAGAAAGACAGGTACTCAGGGAACCGGAACCTTGCAGGATAACACCGGTCAGATCAACTACATCATGGATTCCGAGCTGACATCCGGAGTGAAGGATAAGGAAGAGCGCGACGAGTTGATTGCAGCCAACGATAAGGCTATGCACAACCGTGGTTACATGAAGGGCCCGGCTAGCTGTGGTACATGTACAACAACCGGTTTGGGTAGCGTATGGCGCGACCTCGGTACGCAGATTCTGCGCCGTGTCATCAAGGTCGTAACCATCGATGAAGGACAAGACTACTACGTACGCTTCAAGCAGACACGTACAGGTGGTGACTATGAGTTCCAGTTCGACTACTTCGAGATGTGTCCTAAGACCATCTACGATAGTCCGGAAGGCGAAGATAAGAACTAAACCCTATTATTAACAAAGATATGAAACAAATATCAAATATACTACGCACAGGAGTGCTGGCGGCAGCGGGGCTGCTCGCCTGCTACTCTTGTAGCGACACCTGGGATGACCACTACGATGCGCAGTCATCCCTCACCACCGGCAAGACGCTGTACGACCAGATTGCTTCCGATGAGGATTTGAGCGATTTCCGCGAAGTCCTCGATGCGGTGAAGCTCATTCGTAGCAAGAAGTATGCGGTGGATGCGAACAACAATCCCCTTACTTATAAGGATGTGTTCAGCGAATCTCAGCGCTACACGGTGTGGGCTCCCGTAAACGGTACGTTCGACAAGGAGGCTCTTATCAACCAAGCCCTGACCGATTTTAGTGGCGACTCTGTGGTTGTGAGCAGCTTCATTCAGAACCACTATACTCGTTTCAACTATTCCGTAAGTTCCCTCACTGACACCACTGTCACCATGATGAACAGCAAGGTGTTGGCCGCAACTTCACAGAGTTTCGGCGAGATTCCTTATCTGCAGGCAAACATCGTTTGTAGCAATGGTATCTTGCATAAGTTGTCCGGTCAGATTCCGTTTGAGTACAACATCTATCAGTACATCTGCGGTACAACCGATTACGACCTTTCCGGTTTGGCATCCTTCTTGAATGCTTACCAGGTAGACTCCCTCGATGCCAACGCATCTATCCAGGAAACCATCGACTCAGAGACCGGTATGCCTATCTATTCCGACTCCGTGATGATTACCAACAACCTGATGCGTGACAAGATGGGATACATCGCTCGTGAGGACTCCAACTATGTGAGCCTTGTTCCCTCTACCGAAATGTGGAACGAAATGTATGAGAAGGTGCAGAGCTACTATGAGTATCCTACCTACAACGAGTATCGCGACTCTTTGCAGCGTGTGTACACGGGTTCGGCTTTGGTAGGCGACCTAACCTACAACATGAATTCACAGTACAACCAGTCACCGCTCGACTCTTTGTGCTCCATCTCTGCCATGCCCAAGACCTCTTATAGAAGAAACGAGACACACTCTCACATCTTCTTTAACCCGTTCGACGAGGGAGGTCCGTTCCACGGTATTTCCTATGCAGGCAACGTAGAGAAGAGACACTTCTCCGGTAGCAATGTAGTAGACTGCTCCAACGGTCAGCTGATTGTACTCGATGAGTGGCCTTTCCGTGCCATCGACTTGGCTTGGACTCCTTCTATTTACTCTGTATCATCTAGCAGCAACTTCCAAATTACCGAGGGTAAGGAGAGCACCGGTACTATCTCTTACATCACGCCACTCTATGCAGCGTTTGGCGACGATGCCGATAACCAGACCGGTTTGGTCCCGTACGATACTTACGCAAGCATCATACCTACCAACAACAACTCCAACCCCGACCTCACCTTCACCGTACGCAACTTGCTCAAGACTACGTATGATGTAGGTTTGATTGTGGTATCTCCGAATATTGAGAATGCAGATCCGAGTACATGGGACCAGGGCGTAACAACCTTCACCTACCAGGTTACCTACTACCAGCCCGATGGTACCAAGAAGACCGGTTCTGCCGTTCGTAACATCACCACCGATCCTACGGTTATGGTAGATACCATCTGGGTACAGAAGGGATTTGTGAACCCCGTTTGCTCCTACGGCTTAGACGACGATTCACACGCTGTTTCCGTAAACATCAAGGTGACCTCTCGTTACAA
>CAZUTW010000114.1:0-2683 GCA_964623295.1 uncultured Bacteroidaceae bacterium
CTGAGAGCAAAGACCTTGGATACACTATCAACGACCTAACCGAGTTGCCATTGGGCGAACTCTCACGCAGAGAGTCGAAAGAGCTTTACCGTCTACTTTGCGTTTCCGAGGAAATGAATATGGAAGAAGAGCTCATAGACTACGCACTAGACACGGTACAATGGAACATACCTTATCTTATACAAGTGATGTTCTCCAAGCTGTCCGAAAAATACAACGGTTCAGCAGTAACAAAGGAAGATATAAGCCAATCGTACAGAGAACTCTACACGGAGAATTTCCTTAACACGTGGTCGGAACGTTTGATTGAGTATCAAGAATTTGAGATGCCGGCACGAAAGATTCTAAAGGCTCTTTGCATCAATGAGAAAGGTATGACACGCGATAATCTATTGAGTGTTATTTCCGGTGATTACAAAACGGAGGATGCGGAACGCGTAGACTACCTCTTAAGCAAACTACTGCGAATGCTTGAAAACGATGGTTACATAGTAAAGGAAGATTCCCTAAGAAGAATGTGTTCCCCTCTACTACGTGATTATTGGCACTACACGTTTGTTGAGTAATCGCTCCAACATATAAAGCAAGTATACTCTAAAAAATAAAGCTCTTAACACCGAAAGGCATTAAGAGCTATTTTTTTGTGCGCCTGATAGGACTCGAACCTACACGCCGCGAAGCACCAGATCCTAAGTCTGGCGTGTCTACCAATTTCACCACAAGCGCAGGGGTAGAACAGACTTTCATCTTCTTTGCGACTGCAAAGGTACAACCATTCTTTGAATTTGCCAAACTTTTTTTACTTTTATTTTTCTCCTACATAGAAAATGCCTCCCAATCTCACTGCGGAGAAAGGGAGGCATCCCACTTTTCATTATTCGTAAAACTTACTGTCGCGTCAGTTATTTAACAGGTGAAATGACGAATGTAAAGTCGTAATCCTGGTAGGGATTCTGGTACTCCTTGCGTGGCCATGCACCCCAACTGTTTACACAGCCTACACCCATCTCGCGCTGCGCTACGGTTACTACCGTGAAGTCGCGCGGAGTGAGGTCGCCGGAGTGACTCTGGTGTGCCGACTTGTCAACACCATCGTCGAGATCCTCGGTGAGGTAGTTGAGACTGTGACACTGCAACGGTGCCAAACCGTAGAAGTTCAATCCATACTTACCATTGGTTACTTTCCAGGTGCGAACCTCGGTCTTGTTGCCGCTTTCCTGCGGACGAACATAGCCCCAGTATTGGTCGGCTACCTTTTGCTGATAACGACCGATGCGGTCACCGTTGTTGCGGTCTATGTAGTTCTCGCCCGGACCCTTACCATAGTAATCTATGTTGGTGAAATCCTTCGGCATGCACAACGTCATGGCCACGCGGAACGGCTGTGGCTTCTGTGACGCGTTCTCGTCTACATTCAGGTTTTCGTTGACAATCAACTCACCATTGGGCAACAACGTATAGGTCATGGTAAGAACAGAGCTTGTAGCCGGGATGTCGTACACCGCCGTTACTACCTGGCTCTTACCCTCCTTCTTGCAATCCAAGTTCTTGAGCTTCATCTCCGGGTTGCACCATGCACGCAAAGAACGCTGCATGTTAGCACCATAATCGTTGTCGGTAGGTGCACGCCAGAACTCCGGTTTGATGGAGTAACCCTTCTCGAGCATAGACACGCCATCGATATCGAGGTAATCTATCCAACCCGTATAGCGGTTGAAGGTTACCTTCACACCGTTTGCCGAAAGTTCGTAAGCTGCAACAATGCTATCGGCCTCAACATCGGCAAGGGTCTTCACCTTACGCTTAGAGGCGATGGTCTTCTGTCCGGCAGCCTCCTTGATGGAGTTCAGTGTAGGATAGCTGTATGCATTGACCGTCATCTGCTCGCGAGCGATGGAGTAACCCATCTCCATGAGGGGCTCTGCACTGGCCAACTTAAAGTCGATGTTCAGGAGCAACTCCTTGCCGGTAACGCCACGCGGAATGGAGTAACCTGCCAGAGAAATTTGAGTTTTTTGCTGCGGCTCCAGACTGATCTGCTGGTTAACACCCGTAGCCACAACCTCGCCGTTGGCAACCAACTGCCAGAGAATCTCCACGTTGTCGAGGTTCTTGAAGAAGTACTCGTTGTACACCTCTATGATACCCTTCTGCAAATCTACCGGAGTAGCCCAGATGTCCTGATAGTAGTAACGAACCTCGTTGGCATGCGGGTTCGGCTCACGGTCGGGATTGATGATACCGTTGCAGTTGAAGTTGTGGTCGCTTGCCGGATAACGTCCGTAGTCGCCACCATAAGTATATATAAGGTTACCCTTCTCGTTCTTATCGCGCAAGCCCTGGTCCACGAAGTCCCATATGAAACCACCTTGGTAGTTCGGATACTTACGAATCAGCTCCCAATACTCCTTGAATCCACCGATGGAGTTACCCATGGCGTGTGCATACTCACACTGTATGAGCGGCTTCTTGGGGTTGTTCTTGAGATAGTTCTCGCAGTGGTTGTAGTCGGCGTACATAGGACAGTACACATCGGTAGCTCTACCGCTCTGGTGTGCCTGCTCGTACTGGCACGGACGACTGGTGTCGTAAGCCTTCACCCAGTCGTAAGCCTTCTCGAAGTTCTCGCCGTAGCCGGACTCGTTGCCCAAGCTCCAGAAGATGATGGACGGGAAGTTCTTGT
>CAZUTW010000115.1:0-2652 GCA_964623295.1 uncultured Bacteroidaceae bacterium
GAAAGGATAGGGTTCTCGATAATCGGCTGAGTATCGGCACCGGCCTTCTGCGGCTTTGCCATCAAACCACGCATACCGGCCAACTGTGCAATCTGGTCACCGGAACCACGGGCTCCGGAATCCAACATCATGAACACGGCGTTAAATCCTTGGTCGGCTTCCTTCATCTGCTTCATCAAGGTTTCCTTCAAGCTTCTATTGGCGTGTGTCCACGTATCAATTACCTGGTTGTAGCGCTCACTATCGGTAATGAATCCCATGTTATAGTTGGCCATAATCTGGTCAATCTCCTCATTACCTTTCTTTACAATCTCTTCCTTCTCTTTCGGGATGATAATATCACCCAAGTTGAAGGATAGACCGCCATCGTATGCCATCTTGTAACCGAGGTTCTTGATTCCGTCAAGGAATTCGCAAGCGACAGCCACACCGACATTCTTAATAACATCGGCAATGATGTTGCGGAGGGTCTTCTTAGATACGACATCGTTGAAGTAACCTACCTCATCGGGGATGATTTCGTTTACGATAACACGACCTACAGAGGTTTCTACCATCTTCTTAACCAGTTCACCGTTTTCGTTGAAATCCTTCACGATAACAGAAACCGGAGCGTGGATATCCACCTTCTTTTCGTTGTAGGCGATGATAGCCTCTTCGGGTCCGTAGAACTTCAAACCGGAACCCTTAGCACCCGGGCGCAGCTTGGTGATGTAGTACAGGCCCAACACCATATCCTGTGAAGGCACAGTGATAGGAGCACCATTCGCAGGGTTCAAAATATTGTGTGATTGGAGCATCAACAACTGAGCCTCCAATATTGCTTCGTTACTCAAAGGCAAGTGAACTGCCATCTGGTCACCATCGAAGTCGGCATTGAACGCGGTACATGCCAACGGGTGCAACTGAATAGCCTTACCCTCAATCATCTTAGGCTGGAATGCCTGGATACCGAGACGGTGCAATGTCGGGGCACGGTTCAACAATACCGGATGACCCTTCATTACATACTCCAAGATATCCCAGATTACCGGTTCCTTACGATCTACAATCTTCTTTGCAGACTTCACGGTCTTAACGATACCGCGCTCTATAAGCTTACGGATGATGAACGGCTTGTACAATTCGGCAGCCATCAACTTTGGCAGACCGCACTCACCCATCTTCAACTCCGGACCAACGACGATTACGGAACGTGCAGAGTAGTCAACACGCTTACCCAACAAGTTCTGACGGAAACGTCCTTGCTTACCCTTCAAGGCATCTGAAAGAGACTTCAACGGACGATTAGCATCGGTCTTAACAGCACTGCTCTTACGAGAGTTGTCGAACAAGCTATCCACAGCCTCCTGCAACATACGCTTCTCGTTACGGAGAATCACCTCCGGAGCCTTAATCTCGAGCAAACGCTTGAGACGGTTGTTACGGATGATAACACGACGATAAAGGTCGTTCAAGTCGGAAGTAGCGAAACGACCGCCATCCAACGGAACCAACGGACGTAACTCCGGCGGTGTCACAGGGATGGTACGCATAATCATCCACTCCGGACGGTTCTTACCACGGCTGGAACGGAATGCCTCTACCACCTGCAGACGCTTCAAAGCCTCGTTCTTACGCTGCTGTGAGTTGTCGGAGTTGGCTTGGTCGCGCAACTGATAAGACAAAGAGTCCAAATCGACGCGCAGCAACAAGTCGTAAATAGCCTCTGCACCCATCTTGGCAATGAACTTGTTCGGATCGGTATCCTCCAACAGTTCGTTCTCCTTTGGCAGAGAATCTACGATGTCCAGATACTCCTCCTCGGTCAAGAGGTCGAGGGCCTGCAACGGCTCCTCACCGTGCTCCTTAACGATACCCGGCTGAATAACCACATAGCGCTCGTAATATATAATAGAGTCCAACTTCTTGGTTGGGATACCCAACAGATAACCAATCTTGTTGGGGAGTGAACGGAAGTACCAAATGTGTGCCACCGGTACCACCAGCTGGATGCGACCGGTACGCTCACGACGCACCTTCTTTTCGGTCACCTCCACACCACAACGGTCACAAACGATACCCTTGTAACGGATACGCTTGTACTTTCCACAGTGGCACTCGTAGTCCTTGGTTGGACCAAAGATACGCTCACAGAAAAGGCCGTCGCGCTCAGGCTTGTATGTGCGGTAGTTGATTGTCTCCGGTTTCAACACCTCACCGTATGAATTTTCGAGGATCTCTTCCGGAGAAGCCAATCCGATAGTAATCTTGGTAAAGTTACTTTTTATCTTAGAATCTTTCTTAAAAGCCATATTCTTACGATTTACTTAGTTGTTAATCGAGCGTGATGCTCAGACCTAATCCCTTCAACTCGTGTAATAACACGTTCAATGACTCAGGTATACCCGGAGTTGGCATAGGATCGCCCTTCACGATAGCTTCGTATGCCTTGCTACGTCCTACCACGTCATCGGACTTGATGGTAAGAATCTCCTGCAATACATGAGAAGCACCGAAGGCCTCGATTGCCCAAACCTCCATCTCTCCGAAACGCTGACCTCCGAACTGTGCCTTACCTCCCAACGGCTGTTGGGTAATGAGAGAGTACGGACCGATGCTACGTGCGTGCATCTTGTCTTCAACCATGTGACCGAGCTTCAACATGTAGGT
>CAZUTW010000116.1:0-2570 GCA_964623295.1 uncultured Bacteroidaceae bacterium
AATCAACCGTCGTATTCGAAGGAAAAAAGATAACGGCTGAGATAAAATCTCTCAACAGCAAGGCGTTGGACTTGTCCACTCGCATTGTGCCCATTTATCGGGAAAAGGAGATGGAGATTCGTGCTCTCATAAGCAAAACGCTGGAGCGCGGTAAGATTGATTTCACCATTTGGGTGGATAAGGATAACGAACAGGCGGCTACGCCTATCAATGTGGGGGTGCTCGAGGGGTACTACCAACAGATCACCCGTATTAGTAAGGAGAAGAACCTGGAGCTTCCTTCCGATTGGTTCGCTACTCTCTTGCGTTTGCCCGATGTGCTGACCAAAGTGGAGGTGGAGGAGCTGTCCGACGAGGAGTGGGCGGCTGCGGAAACAGCTATCAAGGAGGCGATACAGAAACTGATGGACTTCCGTACACAGGAGGGTGTCGCTCTGGAGAAGAAGTTCACGGAAAAGATCGACAACATAGAGAAACTCTTGCTGAGCATAGAGCCGTACGAGACGATGCGTGTGGAGAAGATTAAGACGCGTATCATCGAGGGACTGAAGCAGATTCCGGAGATTGAGTACGACAAGAATCGCCTGGAACAGGAGATGATTTACTATATAGAGAAGTTGGATATCAACGAGGAGAAACAGCGTTTGGCCAACCACTTGAAATACTTCCGCGAGACCATGGCAAACGGTCACGGTCAGGGTAAGAAGTTGGGCTTCATCGCTCAGGAGATGGGTCGCGAAATCAACACCACGGGTAGCAAGAGCAACCTGGCGGAGATGCAGAACATCGTGGTGAAGATGAAAGATGAGCTGGAGCAGATTAAGGAACAGGTGTTGAACGTAATGTAAGGAGACGGACAAAGTATGGCAGGTAAGATTATCATTTTTTCGGCTCCTTCGGGATGCGGTAAATCTACGTTGATCGACTATCTCATGACACAGGACTTGAACCTTTATTTCTCTATCTCGGCAACGAGTCGTCCGCCACGTGGCGCAGAGAAGCATGGGGTGGAGTATTTCTTCCTCTCGCCCGGGGAGTTTCGTGCTCGCATAGAGAACGGAGAGTTTCTGGAGTATGAGGAGGTGTACAAGGATCGTTACTACGGTACGCTGAAAGCGCAGGTGGAGAAACAGTTGTCCGAGGGTCAGAACATCATTCTGGATGTAGACGTAAAAGGGGGATGTAACATAAAAGAGGTGTATGGCGACCGTGCGTTGTCTCTCTTTATCCAACCGCCCAGCATAGAAGAACTGCGCCGCCGACTCACGGGGCGAGGAACCGAAACGCCGGAGTCTATAGAGAGTCGCATAGCACGTGCGGAGTACGAACTCACCTTTGCACCCAAGTTCGATACGGTAATTGTAAACGATGACTTGGAAACGGCGAAGGCCGAGGTGGTACAGGCGATTCGTTCCTTCCTGGAAGCATAAAAACAAACAGCATATGAAAAGCAAAAGATATCAGAGTATGGCCACCTTGTGCCTCATGATGGCGATAGTGAGTTTCATTGTCACTGTCATCTTTTTGTTTTGCGGATGGCGTATGTTTGCTATTGCCTTTGCAGTGATTACACTGTTGGAGGCATGGCAGTATTGCATTTGGCGTCACAAGGCCAAGATGAGCGAAAAGGGACGTCCTAAGTTCGAACCCTTTTCCAAGAAGGAGACGGAATGAAGGTAGCTCTTTACGGGGGTTCCTTCAACCCCATGCACAACGGACACATATTCTTGGCGCAGGAGTTACTGCGCCAAGGGTGGGTGGACGAGGTGTGGTTTGAGGTGTCGCCCCAGAACCCGCTCAAACAACGCACCGACTTGGCGGACGATACCGCTCGCCTGGAGATGGCTCAACGAGCTGTTGTGGGCATTCCACACACAAGAATCGACGACACGGAGATGCATCTGCCGCGTCCGTCTTATATGTTGCATACCTTGCGTGCATTGCAACAGAAACATCCATCGGTGAACTTCTGTCTACTGATTGGTGCCGACAATTGGGACTGTTTTCCGCGTTGGTATCGCTACGAGGAGATTCTCCGAGATTTCCCTATTTTTGTCTACCCACGGGAGGGCTCCGTCATAGATGCCTCTACCCTACCATCTACGGTAACCCTATTGGAAGTACCGCTGTTCCCTATCTCGTCTACAGAGATTCGGGGGAAAATACACAACGGAGAAGACATCACCGGCTTGGTTCCACAAGCCGTACAGGAATACATGGAAAACACTCTTATATATAAATAAGGTATATATATAATAAGGTATAAAAAAAGAACCGCATGCTCGGTGTTACCCTTGCATGCGGTTCATATAAAAAATCAATAACATGCTTTTTTCAGCATCCTACTCCCAAGTGAAGTTGAGGTAGGTGTATCCGTAGTAAGCATAATCATCGGAACTCTCGGAAGTATCGGCATACTTTATGAAACCGATGGTGAGCAAACCATACTTACCGGATGGGTTGAGATAATTGTAGCTATCACCGTCGAAGAGGAACGGAGTGGTATAGTAGTAACCCGGAGTAGAATCGAAGCGCAATGAGAAGTCGCTGTCGGTACCATCCTCGGAGAA
>CAZUTW010000117.1:0-2405 GCA_964623295.1 uncultured Bacteroidaceae bacterium
TCCATCTCAAAGTTCGGGTTGGTAATAATGTTACGTCCAATCAAGTAGTTAACATCGTCGATTGTAACTCGGTCACCAACCTTTAAAGTCTCGTCGTAAAGCAATTGTGCTGCTGCCTCTTGAGCAGAGAAGCCAACTGCTGCCAGTGCGAAAAGAGTAAACAGTTTCCTCATTGTCTTTAAGTGTTTAGTTAGTAAATTAGTTATTTATTTTTTTATCTTTTGTCATTTCAACGCGCAAAGATAAAGAAAATCTTCCTTATATACCAAGAATTTTGTGTTGAAATATATTAAAAATGTTATTTTTGCGTTATGCCGGTCGTGTGTAGTTCCGACAAATGCACATCTAACTTTTTGACATTCGCCAAAGTAGGGGGTATAAAAAACGGGAGTATGCTGTTGACATACCCCCGTTTTTACGATTCTTTCGTTTGTTTCCTTATTTTACCAATACCTTCTGTACGCTGTTTCCCTTCTTTATGAGATAGAGACCCTTAGCGTTGGTATTGCTCACTTTCTGTCCGTTCATGTTGTAAATGCCATCGGCTGCTGTGGGAACAAAGGTTCCTACCACGATGTCCTCGATACCGGTGAAGGACTCATCGACATCGTTTACGAACAATACGTAACCCATGTCGTCGTAGTACTTAGCGGTCTTCATAGCGGCAGTGGCCGATGTGTTCGGATCCAACTGACGATAGAAACGGGCTCCCTTTACGGAACTCTTGGTTCCCTCCTTGTAGCGAAGGATGTTCATAATGCCGGAACGCTCAGACTGAGTAGCGGCAAAAACCATATCGGCTTCTACCGTATTGCCCTCAGCATCGACAAACGGAACAAAGAATCCGGCGCTGGAACCTACACAGGTGGTGGAGGTGGCGTCGGCACCTTCTTCCTTACTACAGAGTCCTACGGTGGCTACCAAGTTACTGCTGACACGATAGGTACCCTGCTCCATAGCGATGTAGCTTACATATTGGTTGGTAGGACTGTTCTTGGTGCTCTCGGAACGCATCATCTTGATGCTGAAACCTTCGTTGGTGACATCGAACACTTTAGGAGTGAACGGGCCGGTGGTGGTAGAAGTGAATCCGGTGGGGATTACTACCGGGATGCTACCCTCCGGGAAGGGCTCGTTGAAGGTTACTTTTACGGTATCCAACTTCACCTTTACATTGTTGCCTTCCTCGTCCAGAATGGTGGCAACTTCTACCTTCTTACCATCGCCTACCACGTAGTTGGCCTTCTTTATAATAAGGAAAGAGGAGGCGTCAGACTTGCTCATGGTGGAAGTTGCATCTATCGGGTGATAGTAGTAGGTGAACTTACCGTCCTGAATGCTGCTTACGTGGTCTGCAGGAAAGTAATTGGTACTCGTGTTGTAGGTAGACGGACCCATGATGATGGCGGGGAGAATGCGGTTGCCCTCTTCGTCCTTGCCCAGTGAGTTGAAGTCGGTCGTCACCTTACCATCGGTACCGCCGGTGGTAATCTCTACGGAACCATACTGTATATCGCCGCTACCGTTACTGGCGCTGATGGATACAGCGGTCTCGTTGGAGTAATACTTAGAGGTCTTGGTTCCTGCCGGGAAGGAGGTGATGCGATAGTATAGTGCACCTGTTTCGTCCGGAGTGTCGGTGTAAGTATAGGTGTTACCGCTCTTGCCGGACTTATCTCTCGGAGTAACACTGGCAATCTGCACCCACTTACCGGATTCACCCTTGCGCTCCACAATCATGGAGTCGATCATGTCACCGTTGTCGTCGAGCCATGACAACGCTACGGTGTTCTTGCTACGGGTGTAGGTAGAGGTGAGGTTGGACGGAGTGACGTACACTACGGTAGGTATCTTCTGCAGGGATGCCTTGTATCCTTGCTTACTCTTCAACTCGGAATAGTACTTACCGAAGATGGACAACGTACCATCCTTATAAACCTTGGACGCATCTGCCTCGCTGTTCCAGTAGGCATAACGCTCCACGCAGTCGAGAGACTCTATATAATCCAGAATAGGTTTCGTATTGTCGTAGCAGTACTGCTGGTTGGAGGTAGAGAAGGTTCCGTCGGTCGTAAAGATACCGTTATTGTTCCAGCTGGCACCCCATACCCACTCACTAATCCAAATGGGTCGCTTACCATAATTGTTATAGTAGTTCTCCAAGCTCCAGAAGCTGCCGCTGGGCCAGTAGCAGTGCAAGTCGAGCATATCGCAACGCCATCCGCGTGCATCGATGGAGTCGATGAAGCCGCGAAGGTGACTCCAGCTACCGTCGTGCGAAGACTCGGAGCAGAGACGCATACCGGTACGCATCAAGTTCTGCCAGTTATCCAGGACTACGTCAACCGTTTGCGGATGGTCGTCGCTGGAGTTACCCGGCTCGTTGTTGGTCTTCATGTTGCAGG
>CAZUTW010000118.1:0-2274 GCA_964623295.1 uncultured Bacteroidaceae bacterium
AGATGGTCTTAGGACACATCTCGAAGTAGTCGAACTGGAACTCATAGTCACCACCGGTACGTGTCTGCTTGAAGCGTACGTAGTAGTCTTGTCCTTCATCGATGGTTACGACCTTGATGACACGGCGCAGAATCTGCGTACCGAGGTCGCGCCATACGCTACCCAAACCGGTTGTTGTACATGTACCACAGCTAGCCGGGCCCTTCATGTAACCACGGTTGTGCATAGCCTTATCGTTGGCTGCAATCAACTCGTCGCGCTCTTCCTTATCCTTCACTCCGGATGTCAGCTCGGAATCCATGATGTAGTTGATCTGACCGGTGTTATCCTGCAAGGTTCCGGTTCCCTGAGTACCTGTCTTTCTCAAGTCCAAAGGAATACCCTCCGGCTGCAAGTTCTTAGGATCGGTTCCGCAATAAATCTGGATGATACCACGGCTCTCGAAACCGGAGCAATAACCCAGACGCAACTCGTAGGTTCCTGCCGGTACAGGCGGCAGACGCAAGGTGAAGTCGTACTGACCCTGAATGATGACCTCATCACCCTCGTAAGACCAGAAGGTTACCACACGCATACGGTGAGATACCAAGGTGGTGTTGTTGTTCAGGGTGATGTTCTTCATAGAACCTGCCTTGAAACCGCGACCACGGTTGCTCTGTGTAGAGGTGGTCTCCTCCTCCTCCGGATAACCGGCGGTCATGATATCGGGAGACATGGTGGAAGCATCGAAACGGAAACGGCAGTTCAGGACGACATCGCGTGTGTTCTTATCGTAGAACAACATCTTGTCGATGTAGTGCATAACACCGTTCTGCGGCTGTGCCTTGTTACAAGCGGTGACCAATACACCCTCGCAACCGGTGGTTACCTTGTTACGAATACCCTTACGGTTGATGTAGAGGGAATTCAACGGAGAAGAAACCTGCATTACGGAGTAGGGCATCATGGTTTCATACCAGTCGGTGATATCGCCCAAGTTCAACTTGAACTGGTTGCGGTGATACTTGGAACCGCGCAACGCCATCTTACTGTACTGAGCCAAACGGTCGAGCAAGTGATAAGAGATGAAACGGTTCAACGGGTTCTTACGGTTGGTGTAGTCGCTATCGTACAGACCTGCATCTTCCGGATAAACCTCATCGTAAACCTTCTTGGCAAGACGCTGCATTCCCGGGATGTTGGCTGACATATCGTCATCGTTCCACTCCTCTCCGTTGGCCTGGAAGTATGCTTTGTAAACATCGTCCGGCTCACAGAATGCAGTGAATCCATAGGCTCGTTTCTTGGGGAATACGGCATACTCCCACTCTGAAGCGGTGTGATAGTAAACACCGGTGATACAAGAGTCACCCGTCGGAGTCACATAGTTCTCATCGTAGAGGGCACGCAGGGAGTCTTCCATGTGGGTCTGCTTCAATATCTCGTAGAACATATTGAGGCTTCCCTCCTCCTCGATGTACTCCGGCAACAACTTGGTAGAGGTAGCCAACACGTGGTCTACGGTGTGAACGACACCGTTCTCTACAGAGTCATCGGGAACAACCAGACGGCTCTTATCGTTGATGGTGTAATAGGTCTTAAGAGTACCGTCGCTCAAGGTAGCGGTATCCACACCTACGCTCAAGTAACGATCCAACATGTTGGTTGTCTCGATAACACCATCGGTCATATCGGTGGTGAAATAAGAGGTACTACTGGACTGGATGATGTGGGTACGTGCAATAGTATCGCAATCGGCTACGCTCAATTCATCGACAGAACTAAGGCCGTTCTCCTTAAGATAAGTCTCTACAGCATCGTTGGTCGGTGCGAACACGGTATAGTGTCCGTAAGTGCCCAAAAGATTGTAGTAGGATGCCATTTCATCGCTACTCTTCGCACGCTGCAGAATCTTTGTAAACTCACTGAACTTGTCGCGAGAAGACAGATAATCGGAAGCCATCTCACCGGTGAAGGTGTAGAGGTTTTCCGCATCCGGCTCATCGGAACATGCGGTGAAGGTAAACTGTCCAATTGTTGCCAGCAACAAGAGGAGCAGACTATTCTTTATATTAAAAAACTTTCTCATAATAATTCTCCTTATTTAGTTCTTATCGAAAGAATCCTCCTCGTTAGAGTAGAATGATTTCTGCTTCAATTCGGTATTCACTTTCAACTCGTCCTTATTGTAGGGCCAGAAGATGGCATCGTAGTTGCTGAATCGCATGTTCATGACAGTAGAGTTGGTGCTGTACTTCTGGAGTACATAGCTCTTGAACTGGGTCATGTCGCCGT
>CAZUTW010000119.1:0-2227 GCA_964623295.1 uncultured Bacteroidaceae bacterium
TAGAGAGTGGCGACGAGAAGCGTGCCGCTTACTACAATTACTATACGGGCAAGACATGGGGCGCTGCTGCTTCTTACGATTTGTGCATCAATTCCTCCAAGTTGGGCATAGAGGGTACTACGCAGTATATCATAGACTTTGTGAAGCGTTTTCGCGGATAGCCTCTCGGCGGTATGAAACGTATAGGATTGCTATCGGATACCCATGCGTATTGGGATTCGAAGTTTGAGAAGTACTTTGAGGAGTGCGATGAGATATGGCACGCCGGAGATATAGGTACGTTGGAGGTGGCAGACAAATTGGCTGCCATTCGTCCGTTGCGTGCCGTGTATGGCAATGTGGATGGAGCCGACCTGCGTCGGTTCTTTCCGGAGCGCCTGCGCTGGACGTGCGAGGGGGCGGATGTGTTGATGAAGCACATAGGCGGTTATCCGGGGAACTACGATAAGAGCATCGCCGGAACCATCTACACCAAACCGCCCAAACTCTTCATTTCGGGACATAGTCATATCCTTAAGGTGAAGTATGATAAGACTTTAGATATACTCCATATAAACCCGGGTGCTGCCGGTCAGTTCGGTTGGCACAAGGTAAGGACGTTGGTTCGCTTTACCGTGGAAAATGGTGGATTCAAGGATTTGGAAGTCATAGAATTGGCGAATAAGTAGAATAGATAAAATAAAAGCTCCCCAATCGGGGAGCTTTCTTTATAAATAGTTCTGATAAAATCTCTTTTAGAACGATCCGCACATCAGCAAGATGATGACTTGCGCTGTGAGGATACGCAGGAACATGGCCAACGGATATACGGTGGAGTAACCTACCGCCGGAAGGTCGTTGTTCGCTGTCTGGTTGGCAAAAGCCAGGGCAGGAGGGTCGGTAGTACAACCCGCAATGAATCCCATCAACGTGTAGTAATTGCACTTGTATTTAAGACGTGCAAATACACCTATTATTAAAATAGGTATGATGGTAATCAAGAAACCTGTCCACACATACTTAATACCATCGCCGGCAACTACCGTATCCACGAAGTTGGCACCTGCTTTGATACCTACACTCGCCAAGAACAATACCAAACCAATCTCACGAACCATGAGGTTGGCACTCGTGGTGGTGTACGTAACCAAGTGCATCTTGTAGCCGAAACGACCAATCAAAATAGCGATAATCAGTGGACCACCGGCCAGACCCAACTTCACCGGAGTAGGAACACCCGGGATAGCGATGGGCAGACTACCGAAGATCAAACCGATGAAGATACCGATAAAGATGGTAGCCAAGTTCGGGTGATCCAAACGCTTGATGGAGTTACCCAGCAAGCCTGCTACACGGTCAACGGCATCCTCGGGACCAACTACCATCAACTTATCACCCACCTGAAGGCGCAAGTTGGTGTTGGCAAACAAATCCATGCCGGAACGAGTAACGCGTGTTACGTTCACACCGTGTACGGAAGAGAAATGCATCTTACCCAGTGTCTTACCATTAATCTTAGGATTCGTTACCACGATACGCTTGGAAACCATAGGCATATCCGTAGCCTCCCAGTCCTTGTCCTCTACAACCGGACCGATGAACGCCGTAACAGCCTCGTACTCATCTTCGGCACAAGTGATGTAAATTTCATCACCTTCGTCCAGTGTTGTTTCCTTTGTCGGGATAGATACGTGACCATCTTTCTCGATGCGAGAGCAAACAAAGTCACGGCCCAAGAAGTCGCGAACCTGCAGAATGGTCTTGCCACACAGCGCCTTGTTCTGCATGCGAACCGTCATGCGGTGGGGCTTAGAGTGCGGATTGTCCGCCATCTCACGTTCCACAGCCTCCGTCTCCTCCTTCAGGGAGATGCGGCAGATGTAGCGAATAGCGATGGTAGCACCGATGATACCAACCACACCCAACGGATATGCACACGCATAACCCGATGCAATCTGCGGAATGTCATCACCGTGGAATACCTGAGACAAAGCCTCGTTGGCAGCTCCCAAACCCGGAGTGTTCGTAACTGCACCACAGAGCACACCCACCATCATAGGCAGGTTCTTGGGGTCCGACGTGTCGAAACACAGGTAGTAAAGAACCAACATGGTGATTACGTTCAGCGCGATGAAGGCGATAGCCATCATGTTCAACGTAACTCCTCCCTTTTGAAAACTCTCGAAGAAACCGGGACCCACCTGCAAACCGATGCAGTAAACGAAGAGGATCAATCCGAAATCTTGAA
>CAZUTW010000120.1:0-1996 GCA_964623295.1 uncultured Bacteroidaceae bacterium
GCGCTTTCAGCATGTTTATAGCAAACGTTGGTGTACCTGTCTGGAACCAATAGCTGTTCAGGTCGCAATCGGAGAATGCATTCAGCAGACTATACGGGTTAAACACGTCTATCATGCTTTTGGTAAAATGATAGCCATCGTATTGTTCGCGCAGTTTATCTACCATCTCCTCGGGAGTACAGCCTTCCTTTTCGGCAAACTTACGAATGCCGTACTCGAAGTTGTCCTTCAGTTCCTGCAGCGTGATACCGCAAAGGGAGGCATAAGCATCCTCGTTGGTTATGTTCTTCAAGTTGTTCAGTTCGCTGAACATGCCCAACTGTGAGAAGGTGGATATGCCGGTGAGAAAGACGAATCTCAAAATGCTATCGTTTGCCTTGAGCGAAGCGTAGAAATTGCGCATCACCTTGCGCACCTCCGTTAACCCATCGGGTTGATGGAGAACATCCAAGATGGGAGCATCGTATTCGTCGATGAGCACCACTACCGGTTGTCCGGTTTTGCTGTACGCGCCTTGTATGAGTTTGTCCAACCTACTTCCGGGAGTTCCGGTGGTTGTAATACCGAAGTTCTTGTCGTATTTGTTTAGTATCTCGTGCAATTCTTCGCGCAATTCGTCGGGGGTCAACTCCTTTAGTCGCCCCAGGTCGAAGTGTAGCACGGGATATTGCGTCCAGTCCTTCTCCAACGGCTCTATAGCCAATCCGGCAAAGAGGTCCTTGCGTCCTTCAAAGTAGTAGCGCAGGGTGCTCGTCAGGAGAGTCTTACCGAAACGACGTGGTCGGCTCAGAAAAGCATATTTATAGGCATTGACCAACTTGTAGATTAAGTCGGTTTTGTCCACATAGAGGTATCCTCTTTTGCGGATGTCCTCAAAGTCCTGCATCCCCACGGGATATTTTATTTCGTTTGCTTCCATATCGTTTCGTTAAAATACTTATGCAAAGATACAACATCTTTCTTTCACATGCAAACGATTTGCTAAAAAAATGACACCGGGAGGGGAATCATTCTGCCCTCTCCCAAGTATCTAGGGTGCGTGTCTCGGAGGAGAAGTTTACGCCAAGCTTTATGATTTCTCTGCCATCCGTAGCATAGGGGGCGGCATACTGCTTTGCCTCTATCTGCTCCAGTGCCACCTGTGGCGTGGAGTCCAGCTTTATCTCTATGATGTAGATGTACTTGCGAGTCTTCACCACTATGTCCGGTTTGCCCACAGCCTGCTGCACCTCGGCCCAAGCTTGGTTGTGCAACAAACGGAAGATAATAAACAACTGCTTGTGGTAATAGGTCTCACGCGCCCGTATATCCTTTAGCGATGACTCTTCTCCCTGCATCACGGGGATGCCTGCCAGGAAGGATTGTACCAGGCTCAGCGCCCGGTCGTAATCTCCCTTGCCAAAGGCCAATGATATGTCCATGGACACATCCAGCGCATCTGCCGGGTTCATAGCGGAGTAGAGGGGGATGAGGTTGTGGAGCAATCCCAGGCGAACCTCCGTGTTGGGCACTCCCAACACATATTTATTGTTTTCCGTGCATTCCTTTATGGTGAGATATCCCGCCTGATACAAGAACGGCAGGGGCTCCGTAGCCTGCTCCAGTGGCGTGTTGAAACGACTCAGCGCCATGGACTTGGTTCCGTCTATATTTTCTATATCGAAATTCCATTCCCCCTTGTGCGCCTTCAGCATGTTTATAGCAAACGTTGGTGTACCTGTCTGGAACCAATAGCTGTTCAGGTCGCAATCGGAGAATGCATTCAGCAGACTATACGGGTTAAACACGTCTATCATGCTTTTGGTAAAATGATAGCCATCGTATTGTTCGCGCAGTTTATCTACCATCTCCTCGGGAGTACAGCCTTCCTTTTCGGCAAACTTACGAATGCCGTACTCGAAGTTGTCCTTCAGTTCCGGCAGAGTGATACCGCAAAGGGAGGCATATTCATTATCATTCGTTATGTTCTTCAAGTTGTTCAGTTCGCTGAACATGC
>CAZUTW010000121.1:0-1966 GCA_964623295.1 uncultured Bacteroidaceae bacterium
GGAGGTCCGCAGAGGTAGTACTCGCAGTCTTCCGGTGCCTCGTGTGCCTTGAGGTAGGTATCGCCCATAACCGGAGCTACGAAGCCCGGAGTATACTTGATACCTGCTGCATCGGCCTTTGGATCGGGACGGTCCAGTGCCAAGTGGAAGTGGAAGTTAGAGAACTCTTTCTCGAGTGCCAAGAAGTCATCGAGGAACGGAATCTCTTCCAAAGCACGCGCACCGTAGAAGTAGTGCATCTCACGATCACGAGTATTCAAAGTCTTCAACATGTGCATAATCTGTGCACGCAACGGAGCCATACCGGCACCACCACCAACCCAAATCATCTCACGACCGGTGTTGTACTGCGGACGGAACTCTCCGTAAGGACCTGACATCAATACCTTGTCACCCGGTTTCAGGGTAAAGATATAAGAAGATGCGATACCCGGATTTACATCCATGAAGCCCGGACCCTGATCTTTTGGTTTGAACGGTGGAGTAGCGATACGTACGTTCAACGTGATGATATCGCCCTCGTCGGGATAGTTAGCCATAGAGTACGCACGGATGGTCGGAGTTTCGTTGTGACACTTCAAACCGAAGAGTCCGAACTTCTCCCAAGCCGGCAAATAGGTTTCACCGATAAGTCCCTTATCCATATCCTTATCGTAATCGATATCGAATGCAGGAATCTTAATCTGTGCATAAGAACCCGGCTCGAAGTGCATGTGCTCGCCCGGAGGAAGAGCCACCTTGTACTCCTTGATAAAGGTTGCCACATTGCGGTTGCCGATAACGGTGCACTCCCACTCCTTAACGCCCATTACGGAGTCGTCTACATGAATGGTCATGTCACCCTTTACCTTAGCCTGGCAGCCCAAACGCCAGTTCTCTTTGATTTGCTTACGAGTGAAGAATCCCTTCTCGGAGTCGAGGATTTCACCACCACCCGCAGGAATCTGACACTTACACTGTCCGCAGGCACCCTTACCACCACAAGCTGACGGCAAGAACACACCACTCTCGGCCAATGTAGACAACAGACTGGAACCGGAAGCTACTTCCATTTCCTTTCCGTTGACGGTGAGCTTTACGGGTCCGCTCGGTACCAAGTAGTTCTTGGCGATGAGCAGAATAGCCACCAATAATAACACGATTACGAGGAACACCCCGATACTCGCTATAATTAAACTTGTATTCATCTTGTTAATTCCTCCTCTATATTATATTTTTAAACCGGAGAAGCACATCATAGCCATAGCCATCAAACCTACGGTAATGAAGGTGATACCAAGGCCTTGCAGACCCTTAGGTACATCGCTATATGCCATTTTCTCACGAATGGCTGCCAAACCTACAATGGCTAACAACCAACCGATACCGGAACCAAGCGCATAAGCGATGCTGTCGGAAACACCGCCGATGTACTGTGTGCTGCTCGGATCCATGTTGATGCGCTGCTGCATGAAGAGAGACGCACCCATGATGGCACAGTTAACGGCAATCAACGGAAGGAAGATACCCAACGCTCCGTAGAGGGAGGGAGAGAAACGCTCTACTATCATCTCCACCAACTGCACAATACCGGCAATGACGGCAATAAACAGGATAAAGCTCAAGAAGCTCAGGTCTACACCCTCAACAATACAGTCGGGACCGAGGACCTTGGTCTGGAGCAAGTAGTTGACCGGAAGGGTCACCAACAACACGAACGTTACGGCAACACCCAAACCGAGGGCGGTCTTCACATTCTTAGATACGGCAAGATATGAACACATACCGAAGAAGAATGCGAAAATCATGTTGTCAACAAATATTGACCGAACGAATAAACTCAAAAAATGTTCCATTCTTTTCTTTCTATTAATTATAATATGTGTTACTTCTTCTCGTCATCGGTAGTGGAACGCTGTACCCAGAGGATGCAACCAACGAGAATCAATGCCATAGCCGGCATCAACATCATACCGTTGTTTACATA
>CAZUTW010000122.1:0-1955 GCA_964623295.1 uncultured Bacteroidaceae bacterium
AGCAAAGGACTGAAAATCCTTGTGTCCCCGGTTCGATTCCTGGTGGCACCACGAAGAAAGTCGCTAAACATACAGTATTGCTGTTGGTTAGCGACTTTTTATTTGCCTTTTTGTCAACCGTATGTCAATTTCAGCATATGGATAATCCTATCCCTTCGCAATAATCGTTAAAAGAAGGGGAATCTTTTCGGGGAATAATAATAAATGTGTACCTTTGCAGCGATTTTACGAAACGGGTATAGAATATGGGTATAGAAAAAGGAATCTTTCGTCGTACGGAATTGTTGGTAGGAGATGAGGCTATGCAGATGTTTGCCGACGCTCGAGTTATTATCTTTGGTGTAGGCGGTGTGGGCAGCTGGTGTGCCGAGAGTTTGGTACGCAGCGGCATAGGACACATCACTATTGTCGACTCCGACCGCGTGTGCATCACCAATATCAACCGCCAACTCATGGCCACTACCAAAACGGTGGGACAGGTAAAGGTGGACGCACTTAAGGAACGTCTGCTCGAGATAAACCCCACGGTCGAGGTTACAGCGCTCCAGCAAATCTACTCCGCCGAAACGGCAGAGTCTTTCCATATAGAAGACTACGATTACGTAATAGATGCCATCGATAGTTTGGAGAATAAGATGCGCCTTATTCAGCACGCCACTTCGGTTGATGTAACATTCTTCTCCTCCATGGGAGCAGCACTCAAGTTGGATCCGCTCAAGATTTCCGTAGCCGAGTTTCGTAAGGTGCAAGGATGTCCGTTGGCACGAGCTTTGCGCAATAAGTTTAAGCGCAACAAACAGTTCCCGGCTCGTAAGTTCCTTTGTGTCTACAGTCCCGAAGTGGTGCAGAACCGTGGCGTAAACCACAGTTGCGGTACATCGGCTTGTCTTTGTCCCAAAGCGAAGATGGGGCCGGGCGACCCCAACCTTGTGAACCACGAGTGGTGCTCCTCCAAAGCACAAATCAACGGAACCCTGGCACACACCACAGCCATGTTTGGTTTTATCCTCTCCGGGTTGGTGGTCCAGGATATTCTCAATAAGCAAGCCGCAGAAGGAGAGAAACGTTAGAATGTCCTTTTTTCGGGAAGCTATCGGTATCTTGTAGAGATACGTCCTCGAAAAAACGGCATTGGTCATAACTTTTGTCATTTTATTCCTATTTTATTTGGATAAGTAAAAAGAAACGTTTAATTTTGCAGCAATTATGGCTGCATCGAAGACTAAAAGTAAGCTTGTGGACGTTGCCCGACAACTCTTTGCCAAGAACGGGCTCGAAGCCACCACTATGAACGATATCGCCCAAGCATCGGACAAGGGGCGACGCACCCTCTATACCTATTTCCGTAGTAAAGAGGAGATATATTATGCCGTAATTGAATCGGAACTTGAGCGTCTTTCGCAGCGCCTACACGATGTGGCAGCGATGAACATCACTCCCGAAGAAAAGGTTATAGAATTGATATACAGCCATCTCAATATAGTGAAAGAGGCCGTATGTCGCAACGGAAACCTACGTGCAGAGTTCTTCCGCAATATTTGGGTGGTAGAAAAAGTACGCAAAAACTTCGATAAATCCGAGATAGACGTTATACGCGCCGTGCTGTCGGAAGGCAATGCACTGGGAGCCTTCGATGTAGACGATGTGGAGTTGGTTGCCGATGTAATACACTATTGTGTAAAGGGACTCGAAGTACCCTATATCACCGGACGCATAGGCGGAGGCATAAACGAAAGAGACAGTCGTCCGCTCGTAGCCAAGCTCGTACACAAAGCATTAAGTAAAATAAAGAAGAATACTCTATAAAAACAGAAAAATATGGGACTTTTAACTGGAAAAACAGCCCTGATTACAGGAGCTGCACGCGGTATCGGAAAAGCCGTGGCAATGAAGTTTGCAAAAGAAGGAGCAAATATAGCATTTACCGATTTGGTACTCAACGATGATATGGCTGC
>CAZUTW010000123.1:0-1919 GCA_964623295.1 uncultured Bacteroidaceae bacterium
CGGCGACCACCACAGCAGGTATGCCCCACGTGCTCCTATCACCTTGCAAAAATACAATAAGTTTACACAAATTGCAAATTTTCAAGCTTTTTATTCCTCCTCGATAATCCATCGTTCTATATTGCGCGTCTTGGAAGAGAAGTTGGCCCCTACACATATCAGCTTTTGCCTATCTACGACAAACGGCAACGTGTACTGCTTATCGTGAATCTGACGGATAGCCTCTTCGGCAGTTCCGTCCAACTTGAATTCCATAACGTAAGCATAATCCGTTGTGCGGATGTAAAGATCTATTCGCCCCTCGGAAGTGCGACGCTCGGCCTCCACGTAGAATCCCATCAACTTGGTCAGAATAAAGAATACATTGCGGTAATGATTCTCCATGTCCAGCATGAGTTCATGGGGCGTGTCGGCAAAGAAACCGGAAAGACGTTTCAGGAAAGCTTCCGTCCGCCCGGTACGCACCTCGTTGACAAAATGCATGATATGGAAGCTCGCTTCGTCGTTGCCCAGCGATGCATAGTAGGGGAGTAGGAAATCGAAGAAACCCTCCTCCACCTCTTTGTTCGGGAATCCCAATTGGTAAACCCCGAACTCACGATCGTACCCCTTAATTGTCAAGTAACCACTCTGGTAAATCACCGGAATGGGATTGGTAGATTGCGAATCCGTACTGTTGAGCGTCCTGGCCGAAGAAGATGCCGTGGGCAACTTCTCCAAATCGTAGTGATGCAACTTGAGCAAATGAACCAGATAACTTGGCGTCCCCGTTTCGTACCAGTAACTACCGAATTGCAACTTATCCATGGCATTCAACACACTAAACGGATTGTAGATGCCGGGAGAATTCTCCGTAAAATGGTAACCATCGTAGAGTGTGCGCAGCTTCTCGCGCGCCTCCTCCGACGTTATTTCTTGTCGCTCGGCCAACCTACGTAAGTACTCCGGAAAGACCCTATCCACCTCCTCGTCCGTGATGCCGCAAATGGTAGCATATCGCTCATCCATAGATATGTCGTTCAGATTGTTTAAGTCGCTGAACACACTTATCTTGCCAAACTTTGTCACCCCCGTGAGGAAGGCAAATCGTATGTAGTGATCCATGCTCTTCAAGGCACCATAGAAGCCCCGCAATTCACTCCGGTAAGCATCCTGCAGCATCTCGTTGTCGATAGCCTGCAAGATGGGCTTGTCGTATTCGTCCACCAAGATTACCACCCGTTGTCCCATCTTCTCGGCAGCACGCTGGATGATGCCCTCGAGTCGGTCACCGAAGGATTTTTCGTATGGCTCCGAACCATATGTCTTCTCCCAAACGGAAAGACACTTATTCAACTTATTGGAAAGAGCCTCTGTGGTAGAATAATTGGCCGTATTCAAGTCGAGATGCAGTACGGGATACTTTGTCCAGCTCGTTTCCAGATGTGTCAAAGCCGTACCCTCGAACAGCTCCTTTTTCCCCTCGAAATAAGCCTGAAGCGTAGAAAGCAACATGCTCTTTCCGAAACGGCGAGGGCGAGACAAGAAATAGTATCTCCCGCTGTTAGCCAATTGATAGACCAACTCCGTCTTATCGATATAGAGATAGCCATCGTGACGAAGGCTCTCAAAGTTTTGTATGCCTATCGGCAAAGCTTGCAATTCGTTCATAGCTTATCACATATTTTCAAGGAAAGTTAATCCTTCACGTTTTCACCCTTCAGCGCCACCACTTTCCATTCGGAGAGGGTGCGCGTTTCGGTGGAGAAATTTACCCCCACCTTGTATACGGCACGCTCTCCTGCCAGGTAGGGGACAGCATATCCCTTCTCGTTTATCTGCTTTAAGGCAACCTCCGGAGTGGAGTTTATCTTTAGCTCTACCACATAGACATAATTCGGCGTGGTGATGGTAACATCCGTTGCACCGGTGGAGTTGCG
>CAZUTW010000124.1:0-1913 GCA_964623295.1 uncultured Bacteroidaceae bacterium
CCATTTTTACAAAGAAGTTTCCTTCATGGAGTAATATCCTGAAGGAAACTTTTTTTGTACGTGGATAGAAACGCGTGTTATTTCTTTCCTTTGTACACTAAAACCTTTGTTTCTCCGTTCTCTAAATATGCAGTGGACGGATAGAATAAGACAAGTAAAGATACTATTGGTAGTGATGGCTATACTCATAGCTGTTGCTTCATTGGTGGTTTCGCACTTCCTGGTGCGCGATTTGGCGCGCGAGGAATCGAACAATGTGGAGGTGTGGGCCGAAGCTATGCGCTCGTTGAGCGTGGCAGACGAAACAACCGATCTCAATCTTGTCCTTAAAGTCCTCAACGGCAACAATACCATCCCGGTGATTGTACTCGATAAACACGGAGCTGTACAGGAATATCGCAACATACGATTGCATGAGGATACGCATGAGGATTCCATCCGTAAGCTTACCCACTTGGCACAACGTATGAAAGCCTCCGGTGATGTGGTGCGCATCTCGCTGGACGATTCTACAACGAATACCCCCCATGACTATATGGAGATTTGCTATGATGGTTCCATTATGCTCAAACGGTTGGCTACCTATCCTTATGTACAATTGGGCGTGGTGATGATTTTTGTGGTCGTGGCTATCTTTGCCCTGCTAAGTTCTAAAAGAGCCGAGCAGAACAAAGTATGGGTGGGTTTATCCAAGGAAACCGCCCATCAACTGGGCACTCCCATATCTTCGCTTATGGCATGGGTGGAAATACTGCGTGAGAGCTATCCCGACGACCCTATGGTGGGAGAGATGAACAAAGATGTGGAACGCCTACAACTTATAGCCGAGCGATTCTCCAAGATTGGTTCTCTGCCGGAGTTTAAGGAGGAGAACTTGACCGAAGTGATAGGACACGTGGTGGAATACATGCGCAGGCGTGTATCTAAAAAGGTGGAACTTATCACCGAATTTCCCGAGGAGGATATTCGGGTGCATCTTTGCGCACCGCTCTTTGAGTGGGTCGTGGAGAACCTATGCAAGAATGCCGTGGATGCCATGGAGGGAACCGGCAAGATAACACTCACTATAAAAAAGGAAACGAAGTGGGTTGTAGTGGAGGTACAAGACACCGGGAAGGGAATCAATAAGAAGAATTTCAACACGGTGTTCACTCCGGGTTTTACCACCAAAAAACGAGGGTGGGGACTCGGATTGTCGCTCGCCAAACGTATTGTTGAAGAGTATCATAAAGGAAAAATATTCGTTAAAAGTTCGGAGTTAAACAGGGGTACAACCTTTAGAATTGAACTTAAAATGTAGATTTTGACGAAATATTTTCTTGAATACAAGGTTCTTGTGATTTTTTTTTGTAACTTTGCATCCCAAATGAAGAGTTGTGGGTCTTATAAAATAGATTTGCGGACTTTGAAGTCCGACCGTTCAGTGTATCGCTATACCCTGGACAACGATTACTTTGAGGCCCTCGACGAAGCAGAAATCAAGAAGGGACAGTTGGAGGCTCAACTCACCATAAAGCAGAGTGCCGGTGCATTCCTCTTGAACTTCGAGATAGAAGGTGTGGTAACCCTTACGTGCGACCGATGCTTGGGAGAGATGGAACAACCCATATCCACGAGCGGAGATTTGTGCGTGAAGCTGGGAGACGAGACCGAGGACGATGGAGATGTGATTGTGGTTTCCGAGCGCGATGGCGTAATAGATGTGGCATGGTACATGTACGAGTTTATAGCACTCGATATCCCCATTCAGCACATGCACGCCGACGGTGAGTGCGACGAACAGATGCTCGAAATACTTTCCGAGCACAAGGCTAGTGAACAACCCGCATCGGACGTACAAGAAACAAAAGAATCCCCTTGGGATGTTTTGAAGAATATAATTAATAATTAAAATAATAAGAAAATGGCACATC
>CAZUTW010000125.1:0-1537 GCA_964623295.1 uncultured Bacteroidaceae bacterium
ATGTCCGGTTTGCCCACAGCCTGCTGCACCTCGGCCCAGGCTTGGTTGTGCAACAAACGGAAGATAATAAACAACTGCTTGTGGTAATAGGTCTCACGCGCCCGTATATCCTTTAGCGATGACTCTTCTCCCTGCATCACGGGGACGCCTGCCAGAAAGGATTGTACCAAGCTCAGTGCCCGGTCGTAATCTCCCTTGCCAAAGGCCGAGGATATGTCCATAGACACATCCAATGCATCTGCCGGGTTCATGGCGGAGTAGAGGGGGATGAGGTTGTGGAGCAATCCCAAGCGAACCTCCGTGTTGGGCACTCCCAACACATATTTATTGTTTTCCGTGCATTCCTTTATGGTGAGATATCCCGCCTGATACAAGAACGGCAGGGGCTCCGTAGCCTGCTCCAGTGGCGTGTTGAAACGACTCAGCGCCATGGATTTTGTTCCGTCTATACTTTCTATATCGAAATTCCATTCCCCCTTGTGCGCCTTCAGCATGTTGATAACGAGCGTCGGTGTACCCGTTTGGAACCAATAGCTGTTCAACTTACAATCCGAAAAAGCGTTCAGTAGGCTATACGGATTGAAAACATCCACCATGGCATCCGTAAAGTGATAGCCATCGTATTGTTCACGCAGTCTCTCAACCATCTCCTCGGGAGTGCAACCTTCCTTCTCGGCAAACTTACGAATGCCGTACCCGAAGTTGTCCTTCAGTTCCTGCAGCGTAATGCCGCAGAGGGAGGCATAAGCATCCTCGTTGGTTATGTTCTTCAAGTTGTTCAGTTCGCTGAACATGCCCAACTGTGAGAAGGTGGATATACCGGTCATGAAGGCAAAACGTATGTACCGGTCGTTTGTTTTAATTCTGGAATAGAAATTACGCATATAGTTGCGAACTATGTCCAGTTTTTCCGGCATTGTGAGCACCTCCAATAGGGGAGCATCGTATTCGTCTATCAAGATTACCACCTGCTGCCCGGTTTGTTCGTAGGCGCGTTCTATAAGTCCACTAAAGCGTGTTGCGGGTGTTATGTCTAAGGGATCTGCACCATAAATCTTTTCATATCTTTTCAATTGTTGTTCTATGGCGCGTTGCAGTTCGGACATATCGAACCCTTTCACATCGCCAAAGCTAAAATGAAGCACCGGATATTTCGTCCATTCCGTCTCCAACTGTTCCATAGCAAGCCCGGTAAAGAGCTCCTTTTGTGCTTCGAAATAGCACGCCAAGGTATCTACCAACAGCGACTTACCAAAGCGCCTAGGTCGACTCAGGAAGACGAATTTATAGTCTCCATGCGTCAGTTGGTAGATAAGTTCCGTCTTATCTACATACACAAATTTGCCTTCACGTATCTCCGAAAAGATTTGCATCCCCAGCGGATATCTGGGTCTAACGTCCATCGTCTGCATTCCGTTTTTGTTTTCTTTTATGCAAAGATACAACATCTTTCTTTCACAAGCAAACGTTTTGCTAAAAAAATGACACCGGGATGGGAATCACTCTCCTCTCTCCCACGAATCAATCGTGCGTGTTT
>CAZUTW010000126.1:0-1529 GCA_964623295.1 uncultured Bacteroidaceae bacterium
AGTATGGCATTCGTAAGTTTGCCGAGAAGGAAGGTTGCACTCCCGAGGAGATGGTGGATAAACTGCGCGAACAATACGATGGATATCACTTTACAAAAAGTATGGTAGACGTATTTAACCCGTATAGTCTTCTGAATGCATTCTCCGATTGCGAATTGAACAGCTATTGGTTCCAAACGGGTACACCGACGTTTGCTATTAACATTTTGAAGGCACACAAGGGAGAGTGGACTCTTGATATAGACGATATAGACGCTCTTCCGCCGGCCAGTCTTTCCGAGTTCAACACTCCGCTGGAGCAGGCCACGAAACCTCTGCCGTTCCTGTATCAGGCCGGTTACCTCACGATAAAGTCGTACCCGGGAAGGGGAGATAAATATATCCTTGGCGTTCCGAATGCAGAGGTACGTATAGGACTGTTGAAGAACCTCATACCTTTGTACACCGCGATGGATTCCGACAAGGTGTACAATGTAGCTACGGACATCTCCCTTGCCTTCGATGACGGCGATTACGATACGGCACTGAACCTGGTGCGTTCCTTCCTGGCAGGCATCCCCGTGATGCAGGGCGAGGAGTCTTCTTTGCAAGATATACGAGCGCGAGAGACCTATTACCACAAGCAGTTGTTTATCGTTTTCCGCATGCTGCACGACGATGCCTGGGCCGAGGTGCAACAGGCTGTGGGCCGACCGGATATAGTGGTGAGGACTCGCAAGTACATCTACATCATAGAGGTAAAACTGGACTCCACTCCACAGGTGGCGCTGGAGCAGATAGAGGCAAAGCAGTATGCTGCCCCCTATGCTACGGATGGCAGAGAAATCATAAAGCTTGGCGTGAACTTCTCCTCCGAGACACGCACCGTAGATACTTGGGAAAGGGCGGAATGATACTGTAAGAGCGAATGGCATCATTGCCAAGGTGGGATTCCGATTCATAATAAGAATTATTTCTTCTTTGAAAAAACAAGAATAATTTGCAAAATTCTATATTCTGTTGTATCTTTGCAGGAGAAAACAAAAACGATATACAGATGATGGAGCAAGAACCTTTATATCCGGTTGGGGAACAGAGTTTCGAGAATATACGCCTCGATGGCGCTGTGTATGTAGATAAGACAGAGCTTATCTATAAGTTGACACACAAATATAGAATGGTCTTTCTGAGCCGTCCACGACGCTTTGGAAAGACGCTCCTAACACGCACCTTGGAATGCTATTTCCAAGGTCGCAGAGAACTCTTTACCGGACTGGCTATGGAGAGGCTCGAGACGGAGTGGACGAAGCATCCTGTGCTGCGCTTCGATTTCAGCAACGTGAAGGGGTATGATATGTCCGAATTGTCGCGTACAATCGAACAACGATTGGAAGACTACGAAAACGTATATGGTGCAAACCCAAAGGATGTAACCCCCGGTAATAGGTTCTACGGACTGATAAGAAATGCCTACAAACAAACCGGACAGAAAGTTGTGGTCTTGATAGATGAGTACGATGCTCCCTTACTGGAGGTGCTGACGGAACCGG